>CAMATU010000070.1 GCA_945861225.1 Klebsiella pneumoniae | reverse complement strand
GGATATGTTGACGGTTGATTTGCGGCCGCTGCGCGATCCGCAGGTAGGCGATCCGGTGGTGCTGTGGGGCGACGGTCTGCCGGTGGAGGAAATTGCGCGCGCGGCGCACACCATCCCTTATGAATTGTTATGCCGAATGCGCATGCGCGCGCCGGTGGTTGAACGGCAGTGAAAGCGCCCAAGCGTATTTATCAGTGTGAGCAATGTGCCGCACAGCAGCCCAAATGGACCGGACAGTGTCCAGACTGCGGCAGTTGGAATTCACTGGTCGAAGCGCTTGCGACTCCAACGGCGGTGCCGCGCAGTGGCTCCTACAGTGGCGAGGCGCCGAAGATCATTGCGCTGGCCGAGATTCAGGCGGCTGAGGCACCGCGAATCCCCACCGGGATGTCGGAGTTTGATCGGGTGCTCGGCGGCGGCCTGGTCGAAGGCTCAGTGGTGTTGTTGGGCGGCGATCCCGGCATCGGGAAATCCACTTTGCTGTTGCAGAGCCTGGCTATGACCACCAGCACCGGCAAGCTGAAAGCGCTTTATGTGACGGGCGAGGAGTCCTCCTCGCAAATTGCGTTGCGGGCAGAGCGACTCAAGTTGCCGACCGGTCACCTGCGGTTACTCACGGAGACCGAAATCGAGCGCGTGCTAGCGCTCGCGAGCGCCGAGCGACCGCGCGTAATGGTGATTGATTCGATCCAGACTTTGTATACCAATGCCTTGCACTCGGCGCCCGGCAGCGTGGCGCAGGTGCGCGAATGTGCGGCGCAGCTGGTGCGCTTCGCGAAGGCGACGCAGACCGCTGTCTATTTGGTCGGGCATGTGACCAAGGACGGCACGCTGGCCGGCCCGCGAGTGCTCGAACACATGGTGGACGCCGTGCTGTATTTCGAAGGTGAAATCGGTGGCCGCTATCGGTTGGTCCGCGCGTTTAAAAATCGCTTTGGGGCGGTTAACGAACTGGGCGTCTTTGCGATGACGGACGGCGGGTTGAAGGAAGTCACGAATCCCTCGGCCATCCTTTTATCGCGCCACGATCAGCCAGTTGCCGGCAGTGTGGTGACCGTCACCCGCGAGGGCACCCGACCGCTGTTAGTGGAAGTGCAGGCGCTGGTTGATCAGAGCGCGCTCGGCAATCCACGGCGCGTCACGGTAGGCCTCGATCAAAACCGGCTGTCGATGCTGTTGGCGGTATTGCATCGCCACGGCGGGATCGCGACCGCCGGCTGTGATGTCTTCGCGAATATTGTGGGTGGCGTACGCTTGACCGAAACCGCTGGCGATCTCGCGATTGTGATGGCGGTGTTATCGAGTCTGCGTGATAAACCCTTGCAATCCGAGTTGGTGGTGTTCGGCGAAATTGGGCTCGCAGGGGAGATTCGTCCCGTGCAGGGTGGGCCTGAGCGCCTGCGCGAAGCGGCGAAGCACGGCTTCAAGCGCGCCATTGTGCCGCGCGCCAATGTGCCGAAGACGGTGCCAGTGGAACTCGAAGTGGTGGGTGTGACGCGTCTCAGCGATGCGTTAGGTGAGATTTAGACCGTCTCGTCAATTTCTCGGTGGCTCCTTGTGCACCACAGGCGTGGTCGCTGCTGGCGGAAATATTCGCGCGTTGCGTACCACTTGTCCCGCACTCTGCACGATCTCGATGGTGTAGTCGCCCACCCGCAAACTGGTGCCCGTATCCGGAATATTCTCCAATTGATCCAGGATCAAACCGTTCAAGGTTTTCGGGCCGTCTTCCGGCAGGTGCCAATGGAAGGCGCGATTTAATTCGCGCAGATTGGCGGACCCATCGACCAGCAGGCTGCCATCGAGCTGCGGATGAATCTGCCGCGTGTTGAATTGCGGAACGGTGGTGAACTCACCCACCACCTGTTCCAGCACGTCATCGAGCGTGACGAGCCCGGAGATATCGCCGTATTCGTCAACCACTAACGCCAAGCGTTGTTTTTCCAGTTGGAAATTGATCAGCTGGGTATGGAGATCTGCCTTCAGCGGCACGTAGTAAGGTTCAGCCAATAACGACTCCAGCTCCTGGCAGTCGAAATCGTCACTGCGTCGCATTAGCCGCGTGAGGGTGCGCATGTGCAGCACGCCCAGTAAATTATCGAGACTGCCGCGATAGCATGGCACACGGGTGTGCCGGCAGGTCATGAGTTGTTCGCGCACATCCACCCAGTCCTGATCAAAATCCAGTGCCACCAGCTCCGCGCGCGGCACCATGATGTCTTCCACCGTCACCTTTTCCAGGTCGAGAATGCCGAACAGCATGTCGCGATGTTTTTGCGGAATCAGCGCACCCGCTTCCTTAACCACAGTGCGCAGCTCTTCGCGATCAATGGGATCAAGCTGCGAGCGGTTCGAGTCGATGTTGAAAGGTTTGAGCAGCGTGCGGGTGATCGCGTTGATCAGCGCAACCAGCGGCCGAAAGACCACCATCAGCGGGATCAACACTAAGGTGGCAGGGAAGGCCAACCGTTCCGGATGTAAGGCGGCGATCGTCTTGGGCAGGACTTCGGCGAAGATCAAGATCAGCGCAGTGAGAATGAACGACGCGAGCCATAAGCCGCCTTCACCGAAAATCTGCAAGGTCACCAAGGTGGCGATCTGGGTGACGAGCACATTCAGGAAATTGTTACCGAGCAGCACAAAGCCAATGAGCCCATCGGGTTTCTCGAGCAGCTTCATCGCGCGCTTGGCGCCCGCATTGTGCTGGTCGGCGAGATGTCGCAGCCGATAGCGGTTGAGCGCCATCATGGAAGTCTCCGCTGCCGAAAAGAACGCGCTGCACGCGATCAGCCCCACCATCCCCAACGCCAACCACACCAGCTCCGAGGTTTCCACCGCACTAGCTCCGGTGCAGGATCAGTTCCAGCACCACTTTGGTCCCAAAGAAGGCCAGGGCGAGCAATGCGAAACCACCGAGCACATATTTCACGCCGTGGCGACCGCGCCAGTCCCAGCGCCAACGCCCGAGGACCAGCGTCGCGAACACCCCCCACGCGAGCAGCGAGAATACAATTTTGTGCGCGAGATGCTGGGCGCGAATATTCTCCACATACAAGCCGCCGAGCAGCAAACTGGCACTCAGCAGCCCAAAGGCAAAGGCGGTGAGCTGAAACATTACCGCTTCCATGGTCGGCAATGGCGGCAGAAAGGACATCACGGGATGGTGCTGGCGCAGTTGGTGGGTCGCGAACATAAGCAGCAGCGCCTGGGCTGCTGCAATTGCAAACAGGCTGTAGGCCACGATGGCGAGTGCGATATGCAGGTACATGCCAGGGGGTAGGCGATGTTCAGTCAGGACTGGCGAGGGCAGCCAGAGATCAAGCCCCAGCGCGAGACCGGACAGCGGCAGAATGACTGCCGCGAGGCTCGCCAAGGGTCGTCGCACATTGAGTGCGAGCACCAGCACGGCAATGCACCAACCGACTACCGAGGCTGCATTCACGATTCCGAAATTGATCCCGGTTGCGGTCACGGTGAGTGGCCATAGGATCACCGCGTGCCCGAGCAATGCGCCGAGCGTTGTGACCGCGCCGAAGGTCCGTCGCGCGGTCGCGAAACTGACCGCGGCGGCGAAATAGGCAAGCAGCGCGAGCGTACCGACAATTCCTGGATGCATACGGCACTAAGACTTTGGGCTCGCTGGCATTGTATAGGAAAGGAAGTGCTAATTAGCTGCCCAGAACATCCTCCTTCTCGGAGGTGCACGAGAGCCGAGCCTGTATACGATTTGTCCCCAGGAAATTAGTATGCAGCCTTACCTTGTACGCGAGCGTGAGAGCCGCCATGGGCGTTGAAATTAAGTTGAGTGATCGCGAATTACCGGTGTCCCCGGTATTTATCGATTTTCTGCATCATGTGGTGGCGGATATTCCCTTTAGCGGGGCGATGTGGGGCGATCAGCTCTCCGAATCGTTGAATAACGAACAGCGGCGATTACAAAAGAGCGCCGTCGAGCATGCGGCACAGGTGCTGGCTAATCCTGTCGGTCAACGGGCGATTGCCCGCGCTTATGAAATCCTGGTCGGCTTGTTGACGGGCAATGTCGCGCTGATCAAGGACATCCAACTCAAATTTCACTTCGTCAACATCATCGGCGTGCCCCGCAATGGCGGTTCGTATGTCACCAAAGAGATCTACCGTGCGCTGGGTTTTCATCCCGACAAGGTGCCGAATGTCATCGCACATGATGGCTTTCCAGAGGCCGGTCCGTTCCGCTTTGAGCAGGGCGTCAATAGCTGGATCACCTGCCTGCAAACGATGGCCGAATTCCTCACCATGGTCGAATTGTATTTTGGCAAGAATCGGCCGCACGGCGGGAAGATTGTGGTCCCCAAAAAGCTCACCAAGGGCAGCTACGCGGGCGGCTTCTTCCATCGCGTGCTTGCTGGGGCAGGCGGTGGAGAATATCCTGACCGTGCGGCACCCGGTGACTTCATGCATTTCCACCTACGAAAAATCGGGCGGACTCCCGCCTGAGGGAACCTTCCGCGTACGTGGCAATATCGAGGAATGGGTGCGGCGCGATCTGGTGTATACCGGCTGCGCGCCGGAGGACGTGCTGCAGTTGGATTACTTCGATGCCTATCTTCGATACTGGGAACAATATCATTACTATGTAGCGACTACTGGCCTGAGCGCCAATCGAGATATCTTGATAGTCGCCTACGGCAAGGAGCGCATGGAAGAACTGGTCAAGTCGTATTACTACCGCTTTGGTCAGCGTAATCCACAGCCCGAATCCTTTGAGGTCTTTGCCGACAATCGCGCGCGGCACCCGGCCTGGATGCGCAAGGCAGAGCCGGTGGTCAAGCGGGTGACTGAAGTCTGGGCAACGGTGGGCTTGGAATTCCCGCGCGACGAAGTGATGCAGGCCTGGTAGGCCTTTTCTCAAACAATTCGACTCGAATATTTTGCGGGAACACGCATGTTTCAGAATCTCAGCGAACGCCTAAGCAATGTCGTCAAGAAGCTGCGCGGACAGGGCCGTCTCAGTGAAGAAAATATCGATGCCACCCTAAGAGAAGTGCGCCTGGCACTGCTGGAAGCCGATGTCGCGTTGCCGGTGGTCAAAACGTTTATCGAACAAGTCCGGGTCCGCGCGCTGGGGCAGGAAGTCATTGGGACTTTAACCCCTGGCCAGGCCCTGATTCGCGTAGTGCGCGACGAACTCACCGCGATGATGGGCGAGGCGGGGGTCGGGATTAATTATGCCGCCGAACCGCCAATCGTCATTTTGTTGGCCGGCTTGCAAGGCTCGGGAAAAACTACCAGCGCGGCCAAGCTTGCGAAACGACTGCAGGAGCAGGACAAGAAATCGGTGGCGCTGGTCAGCTGCGATATTTATCGGCCAGCCGCAATTGAACAGTTACGAATCCTGGCGGCCGAGATCGGGGTCGATTGTTATCCGAGCACGGCGGGAGAATCGGTAGTCGCCATCGCGCAGGCGGCACTCGCGCTCGCCAAGCGGCAGTTCAAGGATGTGCTCATCGTGGATACCGCCGGGCGTCTGCATATTGATGAAGAAATGATGCTGGAGATCCGCCAATTGCATTCGGCACTCCAGCCGCTGGAAACGCTGTTCGTGATTGATTCAATGATGGGCCAGGATGCCGTGCGTACGGCGCAGGCTTTCAATGACGCGCTACCGCTCACTGGCATAATTCTAACCAAGACCGATGGCGATGCACGCGGCGGTGCGGCGCTGTCGGTACGCCAGATCACCGGCAAGCCAATCAAGTTCATGGGCGTGGGCGAGAAAATTCACGCGCTCGAACCCTTTCATCCCGATCGGGTTGCCTCGCGCATTCTCGGCATGGGAGATGTGCTGTCACTGATTGAGGAAGTCGAACAGAAAGTCGATCGTGACCAGGCGGCCAAGGTTGCAGCCAAGCTCAGCAAGGGCAAGGGCTTCGATCTGCAGGATTTTCGCGATCAATTGGAACAAATGAGGAGCATGGGCGGGCTGTCCGCGCTGATGGGCAAGTTGCCCGGCACGGCTGAATTGCCGGAACACGTGAAAAATCGCGTGAATGATCAGGAACTGGTGCGGTTGGCAGCCATTATCGATTCCATGACGCGGCAGGAGCGACAGTTTCCGGCAGTGCTCAAGGCGTCGCGCAAAAAGCGGGTGGCGGATGGCTCGGGCACGCAGGTGCAGGACGTGAATCGCCTGCTCAAACAATTCGATCAGATGCAGCGCATGATGAAGAAGGTGTCAAAAAAGGGTGGCATGCAGAGCCTCATGCGTGGTCTCAAGGGGCGGCTGCCGCCGGGAATGCCCTTTCAATAAATCGCGGTTAGTTAGAAGGAAGTACTGGCAATGGATGATCAATTCGATAAGGCCGCGCTCGATTATCACGAGTTCCCGCGCGCCGGCAAAACAGAAATCACGCCAACCAAGCCGCTTGCCAACCAAAGCGATTTGGCGCTCGCCTATTCGCCCGGCGTGGCCGTGCCGTGCATGGTGATTGCCGAGGACCCGACGGCCGCAGCACGCTATACCAACCGCGCAAATCTGGTAGCGGTGGTTACCAATGGCACCGCTGTGCTGGGGCTGGGAAACATTGGTCCGTTGGCCGCTAAACCGGTAATGGAAGGCAAGGCGGTGCTGTTCAAGAAATTCGCGGGCATTGATGTGTTCGATCTTGAAATCAATGAGCGCGATCCCGACAAGCTGGTCGATATCATCGCGAGCCTGGCGCCCACTTTCGGCGGCATCAACCTTGAAGATATCAAAGCGCCGGAATGCTTTTTTATAGAACAGCAGCTGCGCGATCGGATCGGTATTCCCGTTTTTCATGATGACCAACACGGTACCGCCATCATCGCGGCGGCCGCGATCCGCAATGCGTTGCGCTTGGTTGAGAAAAAAATCGAGACGGTGAAACTGGTGTGCTCTGGCGCCGGCGCTGCCGCAACTGCCTGCTTGCGACTGTTGGAGTCGCTCGGCTTGCCGCGCTCGAATATGACGGTAGTGGATAAGGCCGGGGTGATCTATCACGGTCGCCCTGAGCACATGGATGAACATAAATTGCAGTACGCACGGCACACCGAAGAGCGCACCCTGGCGGACGCGGTACGGGGGGCGGATATTTTTCTGGGGGTGTCCGGTCCTAAGGTGTTGACGGGCGCGATGGTGGCCACCATGGGCACGCAGCCGATTATCCTGGCGCTGGCGAATCCGACACCCGAGATAATGCCGGAGGAAGTGTACGCTGCCCGCCCCGATGCGATTGTGGCCACCGGCCGCTCGGATTATCCGAATCAGGTAAACAACGTGCTGTGCTTCCCGTATATTTTCAGGGGTGCGCTCGACGTGGGTGCGACGACGATTACGGAACAAATGAAGCTCGCCTGCGTCGAGGCGCTCGCCGAATTGACGATGCAGGAAGCCTCCGAAGTGGTGTTGGCCGCGTACGGCGGCGAAGCGCTTAAATTCGGGCCGCAGTATTTGATTCCCAAACCCTTCGATCCGCGTTTGATTACCACCCTGGCGCCAGCCGTCGCCAGAGCCGCGATGGAAAGTGGCGTTGCCACCCGACCAATTGCCGATCTCGCGGCCTACAAAGATCAGCTCACCAAGTTCGTGTTCCAGTCCGTGCTCCTCATGAAGCCCATGTTCGAGCGCGCGAAGCAGGATCAGAAGCGCTTGGTCTACGCCGAAGGCGAAGAGGCGACGGTGTTACGTGCAGTTCAGTCGGTGGTTGATGATGGCCTGGCGCGGCCGGTGCTGGTGGGACGTCCCGCCGTTATCGAGCAGCGAATCGCGAATTTCGGTCTGCGCCTGAAAGCTGGCCAGGATTTCGATATCGTCAATCCGGAAAGCGACCACCGGTTCCGCGAATTTTGGACCGCCTATCACGCCCTCATGCAGCGCCAGGGCGTGACCCCCGCTGATGCGCGCCGCGTGTTGCGGACCACGACTACAGTGATCGCCGCGTTATTGGTGAAGCGCGGCGAAGCCGATGCGTTAATTTGTGGCTTGAACGGCGTATACCAGGAGCACTTGAAGCACCTCGTCGAGGTGTTCGAAGTGACGGATCGCACGACACTCGCAGCGCTCAATGTACTGGTGTTGCGCAAGGGCACTTTCATTATCGGCGACACGCATGTCCACACCGATCCGGATGTTGCGACGCTCGCCAATATTGCGCTGGCGGCGGCGGAACGTGCCCGCCGTTTCGGCATGACGCCGAGCGTTGCATTGTTGTCGCATTCGAATTTCGGAAGCAGCGGCGAATCCTCTGGTCCAAAAATGCGCGAGGCACTTGCACGGGTGCATGCATTAGCCCCCGAGCTTGAAATTGATGGTGAAATGCAGGCCGATGCCGCGTTGTTAGCTGCGGTACGTAAAACCGCGGTGAGCGATTCGCCACTGCAGGGCGCGGCGAACGTGTTGGTGATGCCGACCTTGGATGCCGCGAATATCGCGATGCATTTGCTGACGGTGCTGGGGGAGGGGGTTACCGTGGGGCCAATTTTGACTGGGCTTAAACACGCGGCGCATATTTTGCCGCCGTCCTCCTCCGTGCGCCGGGTCGTGAACATGAGCGCGCTGGCGGCGGTGGATGCGCAGGTCCGTTAATCAGCGACGGGTTTTATAGGTCGGATAAGCGCAGCGTAATCCGACCTATAAAAGATCTGTATGTGCCGCTTAAGGAGGCGTCGACGGAGATCTCTGCGCCTGCAGCTCGGTCACGAAATTCCCGAGCAGCTCGACTAGCAGCGCATCTATTTTTTCGACTTCGCTCGCCATCATCACGCCGTTTTGAGCATCAGTCCATACGACTTCAGAGACAAACCCATGCGCCGTGTTCTGCAGCGGAATTTTTTGACGTAATTCCAGCTTGACTGACAGATGGTAGAAGCCCTGCGCGTCACGGTTGGTGATGATGCGTACGCGTAAGAGCCCGGCATGCGGCTCTGCCACCGCGGTTGCGTAATCCACCACGTTAAGTCCCGCCCCGCGCAGGCGCTCACTCACGCTCGCGTGCAGGCGTTCCGCACTGAGTCCGTACACCACGAGATCGCGCTCCACATCTTCAATCGTCACCGCCAGTGAATCGAGATCGTTCAAGGTCATGTAAGAAAAGGGCGGCGCTGCGGCGAGCGCCAGCCACGACATTGTGCAACCTGCGAGGAGCAAGGCGGCCAGGCAAGGCTTGCGAGCCGCGCGCGCGCGGCGTTGGTCACCAATGTTCATGAGGATCTCGTTAGTAACGCGCCGAGCGACGGCGCACGCGGCGCGAACGTTGCGTCATGCGCAAATAGAAAATCGCGCTGCTGGTGAGGCAGATTCCAATAAACGACATTAGCGACCATTCGGCAATGGAAAATCCGAGCAAGGTCCAATCCACTTTCGCGCAGTCCCCGGATCCGCGCAATACGGTGCGGATAGTTTCTGTCAGTGGGTACATTTCCATCAGGAAATCAAGCCCGGGCCCACATTCTGGGATTTGATCTGCGGGCAGGTGTTGCAACCAAACCTGGCGACCGGCGATTCCGGCACCGATCGCGGCCGTGACGAATATCACGACGCAATAAAACGCCGCGCCACGTAAACGCGCGCCGTGGACACCGGCCAGTAGCGCGAGCAGACCGACCGCCATAAAGCACAACCGCTGGAACACACACAAAGGGCACGGTTCAAGTCCGCTCTGGAATTGCAGGTAGAAACCGAACCCCAACAGGCCCGCACAAAAAGCGGCGATCAGGAAAAAGGGTGCGTGTCGTGACAGCACGATTGTCATGTGTGATCCATTCGAGCAGTGGACGTTAGGCCGCATTCTAGCAGCCTGCCGGCCTTAAGGACCCGGGCGGAAATAATCTCTACATTCGGCTATTCCCGAACGGTCGCTGCGGCGTTGCGTAGCTTAGGCCGGGCCCACCATTCCCGGCGCCACGCGCCTTGCAGCAACCGCTCAGGAACACCCTCGGTGTAACAAGATTATTTCCGCCCGGGTCCTAACCGTTGCCAGGTTCAGGTGAGCCAATAGGGCGGCCGCTCAAACTGCAAATCAACCGTGGGTGAATCTTCAATCTCAGGCGGCGCCTGCAAGGCGCTGAGATCGACCACGGCGAGGAAATGGGATTCTGCCGAGGGTAAGGTCACCGCACTCAGGATTTGGCCGGCCGAATGGGTCGTACCGCGTATCTTGAGCCGCGCATCAGGAGCAAGTGCGCGATTTGCACGGCCGTGTAGCAAGCGTGACTTCACTTCGCCGCGATATTTGAGCCGGGCGACGATTTCCTGGCCGGGATAACACCCTTTATCGAAGGCCAACACATCCTCGATCAGGTCGAGATTGAGTTGTTGGGGCAGGAAGGCGTTCGCGGCGCTGCCGGTGATCTCGGTGACGCCCTGCGTGATATCGAGCAGGCGCCAGCCTGCAGAGCCGATTCTCGGGAGTTCGCAGTGTTGCCACCAGGAAATCAGGGTTGTGAGTTCACCCCACACCAGGAAGCGTGCGGATTCATCGATACACAGCGCTTGCAGGCTATCGCCGAGCATCGAAATTGCGTTCCGCGTGGACTGCAGGCCCGCGCTCCATGTCGGTCGCGCGTTGGCGCGCGGGAGACTGAGACCGATCACACCGATCTGACCAGAGACATCTTCCACGTTGACCTTGGCCCGCAGCACGAACATGCGCAGTCGCTGCACCAGCCGGGTCGCCTCCGAGGCTGGCACCAGCAGCAGATACCCGTGCGGTTCCGGCACCAGATAAAACAAAAAGGAAACCCGCCCCTGCGGCGTGCACCACGCGCTCAAACTGCCGCGCCGCAAAGTGAGCTTTTTAAGATTAGTGATGAGCTGGCCATGCAGAAAAGATTCGGCCTCCGCGCCGCTCACGCGAACCACCGATTTAGCCAGACCAGGACTTACGCAGGAAGCGTTTTGCGCAATCGCGAATTCCTCGCCAGCGGGCCCAAACCAGAAATCCCCCGCAGCATCGCAGTGATAGTTGTCTGCGGGAATTGCGCGCTGCAAAGTCATCGCCGGGGACGATATTCTTGAAGGCGTTCAACCACCCGTGCGAGCACCGCGGTGGGCGCGGCAGCACGCCCGAGTAGCCAGTCGTAGAGATCGGGATCGCTGGCCTCGAGGAGTGTCGTGAAGGCGACACGCATTTCCGCATCCAGCTGCGGAAAATCCACTTCCAGAAACCGCCCAAGCACGATGTCGAGTTCTCGCATGCCTCGGCGGCATCGCCATTGCAGCTTGTGATACTCCATCAGCGCGCGAATGCCGCACGCGCGCGCTTAAAGCGTGCGCGTCAGCATCATCTTCTTGATTTCCGCGATAGCTTCCGCCGGATTAAGGTTCTTGGGGCAGGTGCGCGCGCAATTCATGATGGTATGGCAGCGATACAGACGGAACGGATCTTCCAGATCGTCTAGTCGCGCACCCGTCGCCTCGTCGCGGCTGTCCACTAGCCAGCGGTAGGCCTGGAGCAACGCAGCGGGGCCGAGATAGCGATCACTATTCCACCAATAACTCGGGCAGCTGGTCGAACAACAGGCGCAGAGAATACATTCATAAAGTCCATCGAGTTTTTCGCGATCCTCTTTCGACTGCAGACGCTCGCGATCCGGTGGCGGCGGAGAATCCGCCTGTAGCCAGGGCTTGACCGAGGCGTATTGGGCGTAGAAATGCCGCAAATCCGGCACCAGATCTTTGTGCACTGGCATGTGCGGCAGCGGATAGATTTTCACATCACCCTTGATGGATTCGGTCGATTTAGTACAGGCGAGTGTGTTGGTGCCGTCGATATTCATCGCACACGAGCCGCAGATGCCTTCGCGGCACGAGCGACGGAAGGCCAGGGTCGCATCGAGTTCGTTCTTGATGTAGATGATGGCGTCGAGCACCATCGGTCCACACTTGTCGAGATCGATCTCGAAGGTGTCGAGCTTGGGGTTCTCGTTGGAATCCGGTTCGTAGCGGTAAATCTTGATGCGCCGTGCGCGCTTGGCGCCGTTGGCGGCCGCCACAGTTTTGCCGGGCATTACCCGTGAATTCTTCGGAAGTCTGAACTCCGCCATGCAAAAATCCTCTTGTTACCCGTCTGCAACCGTGCACTTCTGGCACGCATTACTGGTCTTTCGCTAATACACCCGCTTCTTCGGTGGCACCACCTGCACATCATCACTCAAGGTGTACATGTGCACCGGCCGGTAATCGAAGCGCACGGCACCTTTGTCATCGATCCAGGTCAAGGTGTGTTTGTGCCAATTTTCGTCGTCGCGATCGGGGAAATCTTCGCGCGCATGCGCGCCACGACTCTCTTTGCGATTGGACGCCGCACACACGCTGGTCATCGCGTTGGCGAGCAGGTTATCGAGTTCCAAGGTTTCGACCAGATCAGTGTTCCAGGTCATCGAGCGGTCTGAGACTTTCACATGCTGGAAGGCATCCCACACTTCCTGCAATTTATGGATCCCTTCGTCGAGCACTTCGCCGGTGCGGAACACCGCTGCGTTATTCTGCATGATGCGTTGCATGGAGAGGCGTAGCTTCGCGGTGGGCTCACTGCCGTTGGCGTGGCGCATGCGATCAAAGCGATCAAGCAAGCGTTCTGTCGCGTGGGCCGGCAGGGTCGGATGCGGCATGCCGGGTTTGATCGTCGCCGCGCAGCGCTTCGCGGCCGCGCGACCGAACACCACGAGATCCAGCAGGGAATTTGAGCCGAGTCGATTGGCGCCGTGCACGGATACACAGGCCGCTTCGCCGATCGCCATGAGGCCAGGCACTTCGGCATCCGGATTGCCGTCTTTCAAGGTCACGGCTTGGCCGTGGTAATTAGTCGGTACGCCACCCATGTTGTAGTGCACGGTAGGCAATACCGGAATCGGTTGCTTGGTCACATCCACGCCCGCAAAAATCGCGGCTGACTCGGCAATCCCGGGCAGTCGCTCGTCGATGACTTCCGGTCCCAGATGTTCCAGGTGCAGGTGAATATGATCCTGCTCGGCGCCGACGCCGCGTCCCTCGCGAATCTCGATGGTCATCGAACGCGAGACCACATCGCGCGAGGCCAGATCCTTGGCGTTCGGCGCGTAACGCTCCATGAAGCGCTCGCCCTTCGAATTCGTGAGGTAACCGCCTTCGCCGCGTACGCCTTCGGTGATCAAACAGCCGGCGCCATAAATGCCAGTGGGATGGAACTGGATGAACTCCATATCCTGGAGCGGCAGGCCTGCGCGCAGCACCATCGCATTGCCGTCGCCGGTACAGGTGTGCGCCGAAGTGCACGAAAAATAGGCGCGACCATAGCCACCGGTCGCGAGCACCACGGCATGAGCCCGGAACAGGTGCAACGTACCGTCGTCCAGATTCCAGGCCAGCACGCCGCGACAAACACCGGCGTCGTCCATCACCAGATCAATCGCGAAGTACTCAATCATGAACTCCGCATTGTGTTTCAGGGATTGCTGATACAGGGTATGCAGAATGGCATGCCCGGTGCGGTCAGCGGCGGCGCAGGTCCGCTGCGCGATGCCTTCGCCGTAGTTGGTGGTCATGCCGCCAAAGGGGCGTTGGTAAATTCGACCGTCCTCGGTGCGCGAAAAAGGCACGCCGTAATGTTCGAGTTCGATCACGGCGGGGATGGCCTCGCGGCACATGTATTCGATCGCGTCCTGATCGCCCAGCCAGTCCGAGCCCTTGATGGTGTCGTACATATGCCAGCGCCAGTCGTCAGGGCCCATATTGCCGAGCGCGGCACTCATGCCGCCTTGCGCGGCAACGGTATGGCTGCGCGTCGGAAAGACCTTGGTGATGCACGCCGTGGTAAGGCCTTCGGCCGCCATACCAAGCGTGGCGCGCAAGCCAGCACCGCCGGCACCTACCACTACTACATCGTATTTATGTTCGATTAGGGAATAGCTAGCCATCGGTTAATTCATGCCTACGGAAATCTTGAGGATGGAAACGACCGCAATCAAGGCGCCCAGTGCCGCACAGCAGCGCGTCGCGAGTTGCAGCACTACCTGCAGCCACGGTCCATGAATGTAGTCTTCAAACACGACCTGCATGCCAAGTTGCAAATGCCAGAACAAGGCGACTACCAGCGCGAGCAGCAAGACGGTGACCGGCAGTTGGCCGATCCACGCCACGACCACCGCATGGGGTGCGCCGATCAGGCCCATCAGCGTGAAGACAAACCACAGGGAGAGTGGCACTAGCGCAATCGCTGTCAGGCGCTGCAGGCGCCAATGACCGAGCCCTTCTTTCGCCGAGCCAAGCCCTTTCACTTTGCCAAGATCGCTGCGCAGGCTCATGCGGTACCTCCCAGCTGGCTGAGTACACAGGCCCAAATCAGGCCCGTCATGATTAGCGATGCAGCGACCACCGCATAACCGCTGCGATAGGCCGTTTTAAGGTCGAAGCCATAGCCCGCGTCCCACGCCAAATGACGCAGACCGTTGCACAGATGGAAAAAGAGCGCCCAGGTCCAGCCGGCCAGTGCCAATTTCGAGAGCCAGCAGCTGAGGATGTGCTGGGCCGCCGCGTACGGTTCAGGTCCGCCTGCGGCACTCACCAG
This sequence comes from Klebsiella pneumoniae, assembly GCA_945861225.1. Classification (GTDB taxonomy): domain Bacteria; phylum Pseudomonadota; class Gammaproteobacteria; genus CAIKBL01. Next base: position 3,930 of record CAMATU010000070.1, on the reverse strand, counting down.
CCAGTACAACAGCAGCACTGATCCGATGCTTAAGAACACGCCGGTGGCGCGGTGAGTAATCGACAGGACGCTCGTTAGCTGGGGTCGGTAGACCTGTAAATGCGGTGAAAGCGGTTTGCTTCGACTCATCATCGCTCCATCTGCTGAATAGTGGTCAACTCGAAAACTGCGTGCCCTAATCATCCTGCGCCGACCGTTCAATGCGGTCAGCGGGGAAATAGAGATTCTAAAAATCTACACACCGCCCCTTACGTTCCCAGTCGCCGTAACGGGTCGGCTCCAGGCCCTTTGGGCCACCGATTTCCTTTGGCAAGCGTGGCGCGGGCACTACCAGCGGCGCCATCGCGTGGGTCATCACGGGCAGGTCAGTGGGGGTCTTGAACGGAGGAGCTTTAGTCATTGCGATCCACGGGCTCGACGCTGAATGAAATGTAAGGGTTTTGAGCGCGACCTAGTATCTGGTGTGGGGTCAGCAAATTCAAGCGTTAAGGCGCGCGCATTTCCGCTGAGAGATGCGGGAGGATGGGCCATTGCGAAGTGGTCTGCTACGCTCAACGGACTATGTCGCCACTGAATGCTCCACTGCGCATCGAGCCCCGTGAATCGCCCCGCGTTCTCGGCGTATGTGCGCTGATGCATGCGGGTCTCGGCGTATTGGTGATCACCGGTTGGCCATGGTCACTGCCACTCGCTGTCTGCCTGACCCTGATCGCCGGCAGCGCGTGGGCCGCCACACGTGAACTCACGGTGCTCCCACGTAATTTTGTCGCGGTCCTGCTGACCAGCAAGCACGCCTGGATCGTGACCGACGCACAGGGCAACCGGCACCCCGCGCAGCAAGTAGGGGCGGCCGTCGTGACCGCCGAAGTCGTGGCAGTCCCGTTACGAGTCGGGACGCGCCGCCTGCTATGGATCGCCGCCGCCGACACCACGCCTCCCGACTTGCTGCGCCGGCTGCGCGTCAGGTTGCGCTGCGAATCCGCAAAGCCCGCCACAGCTTTCTGAGCGGCGTGATTTCGACTCTTCGCTCCCATACGCGATAGCCATCGGCGGCGATTTCGTCCAAGGTTGCAAGCGCGAGATCGCTTAGCACATGCAACGCGCGCAGTGACGGCGCCCGGCGATTCTGCGGCGCGAGTGCCGCCTGTGCGGCATGCAGCGCGTCGCCTAGATACGGGACTTCGCGCGCTGCCACGGCGGCATACCAATCGGCATCGTTCTCAGTTCCGGCAAGGAGCGTTGGCTCGTGGCTGCGGCACAGCCAGGTGAGGCCGGCCCGAACGAGCGCCCGCAGATCGCGTAAGCCATAAGCAAGCTCAAGTGCGACGCCGAGATCGCGTAAAGCCACCGATTCCGGCGCATTCGTCACGCCACAACAACGGACATGCGCCACCCATAGCGGGCCGTGCACGCGGGTATAACATTCCCTGCGCGCCTCGGCCGTTGCGAAGCGGGTGGCGTCGAGGAGTTCCGCCACGCCATCGACCAGCGCGAACAGGGCCGTCACCAGCGGAGGGTCGCGGGCGACCAGCGGCACCAGCGCGCGCGTCATCGCGTGGCGCGAGTCAGCAGACTGCAGGGTATGCAGTTCGCCATGCCACCACGCCAGTTTGGCGCGGGCGATGTCGCGATTCGAGCAGTGGTAGGGCAGGGTCACAATGAGCCGACGGAACGTCTCCAGCAAGGTCACTTCGTGACGGATCTCGGAGGGCAGAAAAAGTAACGCGTAGTAAAGTTCCGAGCCCGGCGGCGGCGGCAGTTCGCGCAGCGCGACCGCCTCACTCACGCCGCGCGTGCACGAGATAGTTAACCGACGGCCGCGCGCTCAATTGCGCGCGCCGTGTGAGCGGGTTGTAGCGCATGCCGCGAATCTCGCACAGCGTGAGATTCGCGGCGCGTAAGGCGGCCGCCATTTCTGATGGCTTAATGAACTGCCGGTAATCATGCGTGCCAATCGGCAGTAAGCGCAGCACATACTCCGCGCCAAGGACGGCTTGGGCATAGGCCAGGGGCGTGCGGTTGAGGGTGGATAAAAAGATATCGCCGCCGGGTCGTACCAGCGCGCCGAGGGCGGCGATGAGCGCCGCCGGATCTGGCACGTGCTCCAACAATTCCATCGCGACCACGCAATCGAACGCCGCTGGCACGCGGGTGGCCAGGGCTTCTGCGGTAGTCACTTGATAATCAATGCCGAGCCCGTTTCCCTCAGCATGTTCGCGCGCGATAGCGATCACCTCAGGTGCCGCATCGATGCCGGTCACGCGCGCCGCGCTTTGTGCCAGGGCCTCGGTGAGAATGCCACCGCCACAGCCGACATCGAGCACGCGTGCATTCGCGAGGCCGCAGCGAGCGCCGATGAACGCCAGCCGACAGGCATTGATCTCATGCAAGGTGCGACTCGGACCTTCCGGATCCCACCAGGTCGCTGCCAGCGCCCCGAATTTATCCAGTTCGCCTTGATCAATATTTCCGGCGGCGTTCATTGCAACCCTCGCCATAGCCAACCCGCCACCCCGAGCAGACCCAATGTTAGTCCGAGCACCAGCCACCAACCGCGTCCGCTCGCGTTGCGCGTGACAGTCGACCCAATAGTGGGCGCGACGGTCGAATTGGGCAACTCGACCGTCGCGTCAAATTCGCTCAAGGTGCTGATAACCGGTGCTGGTACTGGCGGCGCGTCTATGATTTCTTCGGCCAGGTCCGTTTCGCCGGCGACGATCGCATCGATCAGCTGGCGCCGCGCCACGACATAGGCGCGGCGTTCGAGGAGATTCTCAGCGTAGCGCCTGGCGAGCGCTCGCACGGGCGAAGCATTACTCATCCTATTCCAGGATCATCGGCATGGCGGATATCGACAATACACAGGGTGACATTATCGGCGGCGCCGCGTTCCAACGTGAGCTCAAGCAGCGCGGTGGTTACCGCAGTCGCCTCGCCTTGCGCGAGCATAGCGGCGATTTCGTCCGGCGTGACATGCTTATCGAGTCCATCGGAGCACAGCAAAAAGCGATCACCGGCCTGCAACGTGCACATATCGAGATCGACGCGCAGTTCGTCGCGCGCGCCAATGGCCCGCGTGAGCAGATGGCCCTGAGGATGCGCGGCCGCGTTCGCGCGCAGCAACAGGCCTTGTTCAATATAACGCTCGACCTGCGAATGATCGGTGGAAAGTTGGCGCAGATCGCCGTTGCGATAGCGGTACAGTCGGCTGTCGCCTACCCACAGGTAGGCCGCGTATTCCCCCAGTACAGTGAGCGCGATGACTGTACTGCCAATCGTTTGCGTGTTGCCGGCCAAGGTCATCAGGCGCGCGTTGGATTCCAACAGGCTGTGCTCGATGAAATCCACCATCAGGCTGAGTTGCGGCTGGGGCTTCAAGCGGGCCAAGCCCGCCACCACCATTTGGCTCGCGACATCCCCTGAGGAATGGCCGCCCAGCCCATCGGCGACTGCCCACAGACCGATGTCTGGTCGCGCGCAGTACGCATCTTCATTAATCTGCCGTACGTGCCCCACATGGGTGGCTGCCGCTGATGACCACGCAAAAGCCGCACTCATGGTGTCAGGGCCGGCGTCCTTGACGGACGCATAGCACAGCGGAAAGGACTCAAGCGTCGATACTGAAGTGAACCACTTCAGTGGGGTTATCGTGAAAGGCCCGGCCGAGGCTGATCACGCCCTTACCGCTTAGGGGCATTTCCTCGCGACGCAGGAATGCCTCGGTGGTGCCTAGCTTCACATAGGTGCCATTGGTGCTTTGATCGGTGATGAAATACTTGCCTCTGCGTTGTTCCACTTTGACGTGCAAGCGCGAGGCGAGCGCTTCATCCACGGCTAAATCCGCGCCTTTGCTGCGTCCAAGCATCACCTGTGTGCGCTCCTGGTCCATCACCAGGGTGATGTCGCGATAGCTGAAGCGCATTTTGCTGA
>CAMATU010000069.1 GCA_945861225.1 Klebsiella pneumoniae | reverse complement strand
CGTTAATGGGCTCGATTTGCCGCGCAAACTTTTCCTCTTGGGAAGCACCCTTAAACTGCGGCTGGTGATCACCGAATGGCCAACTCCTCCACGATGAACCCGCAGCCCAACACGCAGTGGCCGGCGCCGGCCAAGGTCAATCTCTTCCTGCACGTAGTCGGTCGGCGAGCGGATGGGTATCACCTGCTGCAGACCATGTTCCAGTTCCTGAGCGTGGGGGACGACTTGGAATTTGCAGTCCGTGCCGACGGTGAAATACGGCGGCTCAATGAGCTCCCTGGCGTGCCGGCAGAGTCCGATTTGGTCGTGCGTGCCGCACGGCTGTTGCAAGTGGCGACTGGAACGTCGCAGGGTGCGGATATCAGGGTCCATAAACGGCTCCCGCTAGGCGGCGGTCTCGGCGGTGGCAGCTCAAATGCGGCGACCGTGCTGGTCGCCCTGAATGAATTATGGGACACCCACTTTTCGCTCGCCGCGCTGGCGGACCTTGGGCTTCAGCTCGGCGCGGATGTGCCGGTGTTCGTGCATGGTCAGGCGGCGTGGGCGGAAGGGGTGGGGGAGCAATTAACATCGGTGGACCTCCCGGAACCCTGGTTTCTGGTGATCTATCCCGCTTGCCACGTACCGACCGGGGCAGTTTTCGGTGATCCAGAATTGACACGCAATACGCCTGTCAGCACAATCCACGGCCTTTCGCTGGCCGCTGCGCATAACGACTGTGAGCCGGTGACCCGCCGGCTCTTCCCGGCGGTCGGTCGCGCACTCGATTGGTTGACGAGATTTTCCCCCGCGCGCATGAGCGGCACTGGGGCCTGTATTTTCGCGACGTTTGAAAGTGAGGCGGCCGCCACTGCGGTGGGTCAACAGGTGCCTGGCGAATGGACCTGGTTGGTGGCGGTCGGGCGTAACCGTTCCCCGCTATATGAGCGGTTGGCGTGCGCGCAGCGAGGGTGATACGTAAGTTAAGATGTGGTCCACGATTGGGGAGTCGCCAAGTGGTAAGGCACCGGGTTTTGATCTCGGCATTCCCAGGTTCGAATCCTGGCTCCCCAGCCAATTTTTAATGGCCCCATCTGGTGGCCATGGTTAACCGAAGTCTTAAGACCGGCGCGATCCTGCTCCACGGATTGACGCGAGGACGTACCCATGGCCTTTAATCGCTCCGCGATGATGCTGTTCGCGGGCAACTCCAATCCGGTGTTGTCGCGGGCAATCGCGGCGCATTTGCAGGCGCCCCTCGGCAAAGCGACGGTGGGGCGTTTCAGCGATGGCGAGGTGATGGTCGAAATCGCCGAGAACGTGCGGGCGCGGGATGTCTTCGTGCTGCAATCCATCTGCCGCCCGACTAACGACACCTTGATGGAGTTGCTGGTGTTGATCGACGCTCTGCGCCGCGCGTCGGCGGCGAGCATCACCGCGATCATTCCGTACCTCGGTTATGCGCGGCAGGATCGGCGGCCGCGCTCGGCGCGCGTGCCGATTACGGCCAAGGTGGTGGCGAACATGATTGCAAGCGTCGGCACCGATCGGGTGCTGACGGTCGATTTACACGCAGACCAGATCCAGGGCTTTTTCGAGATGCCGATGGACAATGTGTATGCCTCACCGGTGTTACTCGGGGATATCTGGAAACATGAGTACCCGAATCTGATGGTGGTCTCCCCGGATGTCGGCGGCGTGGTGCGCGCACGCGCTGTGGCGCGCCGGCTGGACAACGCTGATCTCGCTATCATCGATAAGCGGCGACCACGCGCGAATGAAGCAGAGGTCATGAATATCATCGGTGATGTCGAAGACCGCACCTGCGTGCTGGTGGATGACATGGTCGATACCGCAGGCACCTTGTGCCAAGCGGCCAAGGCCCTTAAAGGGCGTGGCGCGCGTTCGGTCGTGGCCTATTGCACGCACGCAGTGCTGTCCGGCAAGGCGCTCAGTAATCTTGAAGGATCGCTGCTTGATGAATTGGTGGTCACCGATACCATCCCACTCACCGCTGAAGCAACTGCTTGCTCGCGCATTCGCCAACTCTCGGTGGCGGCGCTGCTCGGTGAAAGTATTAATCGCATGAGTTCAGGCCAGTCGCTGAGCTCGATGTTTATTGATTAAAGGATACTCTGCGAAGTCAGAGTATCTATAAAGAAATTCAGGGCCAGTGCCCTGAGCAAAGCGTGGCTTCGCCGCGCTTTCATTTGTGCGACGTGGTGCGCCGTCCTGGTCGCGGGGCGTGGCGGCAATGTCGCTTCACGGCAACACGAGGAGCTTGAAGATTATGTTGAATCAATTCGAAATCACCGCGGAGCCACGTACCGCGCAGGGCAAGGGTGCGAGCCGCCGCCTGCGTCGCGCGGGGAAAATCCCGGCTATCCTATATGGCGCCGACAAAGCGCCGGTCAGCCTGCAGCTCGATCACCAAAAAATGTTGGTGCAAACCGAGCACGAGGCGTTCTATTCGCACATTTTGACGATCAAAACGGGCGCTGTAGAAGAAAAAGTCGTGGTCAAAGACATGCAGCGCCATCCGGTGCGCAAAATCATCATGCACATGGATTTCCTGCGGATTAACGAAGCCGAAGAACTCACCTTGCGGGTGCCGCTGCACTTCCTGAATGATGAAATCTGCGTTGGCGTGAAGCAGAGCGGAGGTGTCATCAGCCACCAGATGAGCGATCTCGAAATCATCTGCCTGCCGAAAGATCTGCCGGAGTTCATCGCAGTGGACCTCGCTAATCTTGCGTTGGGCCACACGCTGCATCTGGCGGATCTCGTGCTGCCGGCTGGCGTGCGCATCGCGAGCCTCGTGCACGGCGGCGAAGATTCGTTACCCGTGGTGACCTGCTATACCCCGCGCGCGGATGTTGAGCCCGTCGTCGCCAACGCCACGACGACCACCACCACCGCGGCGCCCGCTGCCGGCAAGCCTGCCGCCGGCAAGAGCTAGTCCCAACGAGTGCTACCTGGTGCGCGGCCCGCGCACCAGGTGCCTCTCCACCCGGTGCAACTCGTCGTCGGTCTTGGCAATCCGGGCGCGCAATACGCGCGCACGCGGCATAACGCGGGCGTTTGGTTACTCGATGCGCTGGCCGACAGTTGCGGCGCAGTGTTCAAAGCCGAGCGGCGGCATCAGTCTGATCTGGCAACGATCAGCATGGGCGGTCAGAGTTTAGCGTTACTTAAGCCGCAGACTTTTATGAATGTGAGCGGCGCGGCGGTCGCGTCATACGCAAATTACTTCCGGATTCCGGTGCAGGACATCCTGGTGGTGCATGACGAACTGGATCTGGCGCCCGGCACCGTGCGTTTGAAACGTGGCGGCGGCCACGGTGGACATAACGGCTTGCGCGATATCACAGCACAGCTGGGGACAGATTTTGCCCGTCTGCGGCTTGGCATCGGTCATCCTGGGGTGGCGAGCGAGGTCGTGAGTTACGTGCTCAGCGCGCCCGGCCCGGCTGACCGCACGGCCATCGAGCAGGCAATCGCGCGTGCGCTCGAAGTCATGCCCGAAATTATTTCCGATAAGTTTGAGCGTGTGATGAATCTTCTCAATCGTCGTGCCGATGCCGCGCCGGCAGCTGGCAACAATGTGGATAAATAGAGGTCATTATGGGGTTTAAATGCGGCATCGTGGGCTTGCCCAACGTCGGCAAATCGTCACTCTTCAATGCGCTTACCAAGGCCGCGATCGCGGCCGAGAACTACCCGTTCTGCACCATCGATCCCAATGTGGGCGTGGTGCCTATGCCCGATCCGCGCCTGACGGCCATTGCCGGCATCGTGAAACCGAAACAAATTTTGCCGACCACCATGGAGTTCGTGGATATTGCCGGCTTGGTGGCGGGCGCCGCGCAGGGCGAAGGACTCGGCAATAAATTCCTGGCGCACATCCGTGAAACCCAGGCCATCGCGCACGTAGTGCGCTGTTTCGAAGACGATAACATCGTGCATGTCGCCGGCAAGATCGATCCGCTCGCCGATATCGAAGTGATCGAAACTGAACTTGCGCTCGCCGATCTCGAATCGGTCACGCGCGCCATTGATCGCGCCGCCAAGCAAGCCAAATCGGGCGACAAGGAATTGAAGCACCGCGTGAGTGTGCTCGAAGCGGTGCGCGTCGAGCTCGACAAGGTCATCCCGATTCGTAACCAGGGTCTTGATGAGGCCGCGCTGCAAGCCATCAAACCATTGCAGCTACTCACCGCGAAACCTGCGTTGTTTGTCGCCAATGTGAAAGAAAGTGAACTTGGTGGCAATGCGCAAACCGCCTTGGTGGCTGAACTCGCGGCGCAACAGGGTGCGCAGTGCGTGGTGATCTGCGCACAACTCGAAGCCGAACTCGCCTCACTCAACGACGAAGAGCAGGCGCAATTCTTGAGCGAACTTGGGATCGAAGAACCGGGTCTGAATCGCGTAATCCGCGCCGGCTATCAATTACTCGGCCTGCAAACCTATTTCACCGCCGGCCCCAAGGAATGCCGTGCCTGGACCTTTCCCAGAGGCGCCACCGCCCCGCAGGCGGCGGCCGTGATCCACACCGACTTCGAGCGCGGCTTCATCCGCGCCGAAGTGATCGCCTATGAAGATTTCATCGCCCACCAAGGCGAATCCGGCGCGCAGAGCGCCGGCAAGCTACGCCTGGAGGGTAAGGAGTACATTGTCAAAGATGGGGATGTGATGCATTTTAGGTTCAACGTTTAGGCGACACCTCGCCGGTGAATCATGCTTAAGCCTTCAACCCCCGCACCTTCGGCATCACTTCCTCAGCCAGCATCTGCATTGAGTCGCGCCAGGCCTCACTGTGATCGATGTAATCGGTGCCGAGCATCACGAGGGTGCCGAAGCCGCCGAGTTCGTGGTGGGTTGCTGCAATTTTCTCAGCGACCATCGCGGGCGTGCCGATCAGCCAATTGTGTTGCGCGAGATATTCGACGGTGACGTCGCTATCTGGCACCGCTTGATCGTGTTTCAGGAAGGGCAGGTAGTTGAAATCGCGGAACAGCGGTAGTAGGTGCTCGTTCCACAGGCGTCCCAACCCGCCGTGCACCGCGAGTTTCCAGGCCGCAGCTTCGGTTTCTGCCACGCACACTTCACGACTCACCCGCCATAAATTGCGATCCGCTACGCGACCTACGGATTCCGCACCGGCGACCACTGAGTCCCAGTGGCCACGCACGTAACCGGTGTTGAGGTTCAAGCTCATCGGAATGAAACCGCGTTCGCCGCACAGGCGCAAGGTGTCGGATTTCGCACTCAAGCCAGACAGGCTGATCGGCGGGTAGGGCTTCTGGAAGGGTTTGAGATGCGGACGCAAGGTGCCATGCACATTCGGCGCTGGCTTGCGCACGGTCCAGTACTTGCCTTTGTGTTCGTATTCTTCTTCATCGCTCCACAGACGCAGGATGATATCGAGCGCTTCTTTCAACATCACGCGATGTTCGCCGGCCATGCCATCGACATCGAACATCGCCCAGTCGCTGGGTAGACCACTCGCTGCGATGCCAAAATTGAAACGACCCTGGCTCATGTGATCGAGCATCGCGGCACGATTCGCGAGTTCAGCGGGATGATGATAGGGCAGCAGAAAACCGCCAGTGCCGATGCGCATGCGCTTGGTTTCGCGCAACGACTGCGCAACCAACAGATCAGGCGCCGGATTCGGTTCCCACGGGCAGGTATGGTGCTCGCCGATCCAGGCTTCCTGGTAACCGAACTCGTCGGCCCAGCGCAATGCCTGCAGATCCCATTCATGTCCTTCGAAAAGCGGACGTTCCGGTGGATGCGACGGCATGATGAAAAATCCGAGTTCCATGGGGGGCTCCTAGTTTGTTGAGAGGGTTTTGGTAGGAGCGGCTTTAGGCGCGATTGGGCTAGAGACCGCGCGCTGAATCGCGGCTAAAGCCGCTCCTAAAGCCGCTCCTACAAAAGAAGTCTATTCTCGTTGCTTGTGATTAACCAAACACCACACTGGCCGCCTCGAAAACCGGCCCATCCACGCACACGCGCTTCATGGCGGGTCCGGTTGGCGTTTCGATGCGCACCGTGCAGCCTGCGCAGCCACCGACGGCGCAGGCCATATATTCTTCCAGCGAGAGCTGCGCCGGCACGCCGCAATGCGCCGCGAGCGTTTGCACGGCGCGCAACATCGGGGTTGGTCCGCAGGCGAAGATTTCGATGTCCTCTAGCGCGGCGCCGCTGTGGGCGATCCATTGCGCGGCGAGTTCGGTCACAAACCCCTCAAAGCAACCGGGATAGCCCTGTTGGCTCGCGAGCCGGCTGGCGATGCCCCAGTCTTCGAGCAAGGGCATCGCGGCGATGACGGCCGCTGGCATGCCCGGCACCATAATCTGCGAAGGCCGCGTGGTGAAAGGAAAGGGCACTTCAGAGCCCATCAATACCAGCGGCTGAACTCCCGCGACTCGCCGCAAATGTTCCGCGAGATAAACCATCGGCGGGATCCCGACACCACCGCCAATCAGCAAGGGGTGTGCGCGGTAACCCGTGAGCTTGAACGGCTTGCCAATCGGTCCGAGCAGGCTGATCTTATCGCCGACCATTCGCCGCGCGAGCGCTGCGGTGCCAAGGCCATGTGCCTTGAACAGCATGTCGAGCGTGCCGTCGCTGGCGTTTGCGCGCATTACTGACATCGGTCGTCGCATCTGTAGCGTGGGTTCGCAGCGGAGGTGCACAAACACCCCGGGTGCACAGCGCGCCGCAATTTCCGGTGCGCGTAACCGCATGATCGTCTGTGCCCCGGCATGCTGCGTGACCTGCAGGACCTCGGCGTCTTCGAGCAGAATAGTGCCGCGATGGGAATGATCGAACATGGCGTTCAGCGCGCCTTGCCGAGTGCGTCGTAGACCACACTGCCACTCACCAACGTGAGTTTGTTGTGACCGGTCACGCGGGTGCCGAGCAATGGATTGTTCTTACCCTGGCTCAGCAGGGTTGCCGGCGTTACCTCCCAGGTGGCATTAGGATCGAAGACACAGAGGTCGGCCGGCGCACCCACTGCAAGTCGGCCGCCCGGCAGTCCCAGAATTTGGTTGGGTGCCAGACTGGCCGCCCGGAATGCGGTGCGCAGATCAAAAGCGCCTTTGGCGACCAGACTCAGCAGTGCACTTAAAAAAGTGTCGAGGGTCGAGGCGCCTGGTTCGGTCAATGCAAAAGGTGCCGCCTTGGCGTCCGCATCATGCGGTTCGTGATAGGCGCCGATCGCCTCCAAGGTCCCGCGCTTTACCCCATTGCGAAGCGCACTGCGATCGCGCGCTGCACGCAACGGCGGCCGCAGATGAAAATTCGCGTCGAATTCCCCGGCATCCTCATCGGTATAGAGCAAGTTCAAAATGCTGGTATCCGCTGTGACCGGGAGTTTCGCGCGTCGCGCCTCGGCCAGCGATTTCAACGCCTCGCCAGTGGAAATCCGACACAGGTGCGCACGCACGCCAGTTTCCGCGATTAGCGTGAGATCGCGATGCAGGCCGATGATCTCGGCCGCGCGCGAAATGCCCGGGATTCCGAGTCGCGTGCTGGTGGCGCCCTCGTGCATATGGCCTTGGCGCCCCAGCCAATAATCCTCGCTGTGCAGGAACACGGTGAGATTCGCACTGGCCGCATAGGCCAACGCGTGCTTAAGCACGGAGGTATCTTGAATCGTTCGTTCGAGGTTAGTGACCGCCACACAGCCGGCGGCCTTCAGCGCGTGCATTTCTGCGAGCACCTCGCCCGCGAGACCGACCGTCAGCGCGCCGAGACATTTAATCCGCGCACCGCGCGCAGCGCTTGCGAATTGATGAATCTGTTCGACCACGGCTGGGGTGTCCAGGATCGGATGCGTGTCGGGTGCCGTGCATAACGTGGTCACGCCGCCGCGCGCGGCGGCGCGTGCTTCGCTCGCAATCGTCGCTTTGTGTTCGAAGCCTGGCTCGCGCAGCCGGCTGCCGAGATCGACCAGCCCGGGCGCCACCACACAGCCTTCGACCGCGATTTCGCGCCGCGCTTTGAAGCCGCGGGGCGCGCGCCCGAGGCCCACAATCACCCCGTCGAGTACATAGATATCGGTGACTTCATCCAAGGTGGAAGCGGGATCAAGCGCCCGCCCGCCGATTAACCTAATCCCCATCGGCACCGCCTTGGGCTAAGGCCGAGGATTGGGATTGCGTGCCCATCACCATCGCCATCACCGCCATGCGCACCGCGATGCCGTAGGTCACCTGCTGCAGAATGACCGACTGACCGCCATCGGCCACTGCGCTAGCAATTTCGACGCCGCGATTGATCGGCCCCGGATGCATCACGATCGCACCCTTGGCAGCCCGCTTGAGGCGCGCCACGGTCAGGCCATACTCGCGGAAATATTCGTGCGCGCTCGGCAACAGTGCGCTTTGCATGCGTTCCTGTTGGAGCCGCAACATGATTACCACATCAGCACCCTCAATCCCGGCATCAAGCGAGTGATGCACCGTCACCCCCATGGCTTCGATGCCGGTCGGCAGTAGAGTCTTAGGCCCCACTACGCGGATATCCGGCACGCCCAGGATCCGCAGCGCATGGATTTCAGAGCGCGCCACTCGCGAGTGTGCGACATCGCCCACGATCGCCACTTTTAGGCGATCGAAGCGGTGTTTCAAACGCCGGATCGTGAAGGCATCCAACATGGCCTGAGTGGGATGTTCATGGCGGCCGTCGCCGCCATTGATCACACTGATGTGCGGCGCCACCTGGCGCGCGATAAAGTTCGCGGCGCCACTGGCTTGATGACGCACCACGAACATGTCGCATTGCATGGCTTCGAGATTGCGCAGGGTGTCACCAAGCGATTCGCCTTTTTTAGTCGAACTCGCCTCGATGTTGAGGTTCAGCACATCGGCGGACAGCCGCTTCGCCGCAAGATCGAACGTGGTCCGGGTGCGCGTGCTGGGTTCGAAGAAAAGATTGGCAACGGTCTTCCCGCGCAGCAGCGGGACTTTTTTCACCGCGCGATCACCGACCGGCGCGAAGCGCTCTGCGTTATCGAGGATCTGCGTTAAGAGCTGACGGGACAGGCCCTCAATGGCCAGGAAATGCTTGAGTCGGCCGTGAGAATCGAGTTGGAGGTTGCCCGCGCGCATCAAGGGCTATTGTAGGGAATTCGGTGCGCAGAGCACAGCGCCAATGCCGTCACCCCGGAATGTGCGCAGCGCTTATCCAGGATCCATACGGAACATCCAAAGCCCATGGATCCCGGGTCTTCGCCGCGCTGCGGCTTCGCCCGGGATGACGGGATTCAGCGTCCGCGATGGATCTCCAGCGCAAGCGTCTCCGGTCCCGTGAGTTTCGCGTGCTCGCGTGGTTTCAACGCGAGATGCGCACCCACGATGTCGGCTTGGATCGGCAGTTCGCGTCCACTGCGTTCGAACAAAGTGACGAGCTTGATCGAACGCGGACGTCCATAGTCGAAGATTTCATTCATCGCGGCACGCACCGTGCGGCCGGTGTACAGAATGTCATCGACCAGGATCAGATCTCGGTTGTCCACTTCGAAGGGCAGTTTTGAAGGTTCGACCGTGGGATGGAAGCCGATGCGGCTGAAATCGTCGCGGTAGAAGGCGATATTGAGTTCACCCAGGGGTTCGCTGATGGCAAGCAGCTTGCGCAGCCGCTGCGCGATCCACACGCCGCCCGTGCGAATTCCGACTACCGCGGGCTGCGCGATTTCTTCGCGCTCGAGCACGCGACGCAACTGGAGCGCCATGTCGTCGAGCAAGGCGTTGATATCAAACTGTGGCTTCATACCACTGCCGGCCGCGGGGTGTTCAACCAGGTTTCGAGAATGAGCCGCGCGGCCATCGCATCGATTTCGTGTGCGCCATCGCGACACAGCGACTCAGCCTCATGCGAGGACAGGCGCTCGTCGATGTATTCAACCGCCACCCCAAAGCGACCCTGCAGGCGGCGGCCGAAGCGCGTGATCGCCGCCGCCAAGGGATGCGGTGCGCCGTCTGCAGTGGAGGGCAGGCCGACGACCAGACGCGCGGGCTGCCAGGCCTTGATCAGCGCACTCACCTGTGCCCAGTCTGGTTGACCCGCACGCGCGGGGAGGGTTTTGAGCGGCGTCGCAGTGCGGGTGATGGTTTGGCCGACGGCCACGCCAATCCGGCGTTGGCCATAATCAAAACCGAGTACGGTATCCGTGGATGTGGCACTCACGCGTGGCCCACATCCGTGGAGAGCCGCGTGAGATCGACGCCCAGATGCGCCGCCGCGCGCGCCCAGCGGTGCTCGGGTGGCGCGTGGAAAATAATTTCTAAATTGGCCGGGCCCGATAGCCACGCGTTTTGCGCGATTTCCTGTTCTAGTTGCCCGGGTTCCCATCCTGCGTAACCGAGCGCGACGAACAGCTCGTCTGGTCCGGCACCTTTGGAAATCGCGGCGAGAATTTCACGCGAAGTGGAAATCGCAATTTCGTCGGTGACCTTGATGGTTGAGCCCCAATCCTGGGCCGGCCGATGAATGATAAAACCGCGATCGCGGTGCACCGGTCCACCCTGAAAAACCATGCGTGTATTAATTGCCGGATCGTCTGATTCGAGCTCCATCTGCGAGAGCACTTCGCTGAGTTCTATATTCAATGGCCGATTGATCACGATGCCCATCGCGCCCTCTTCGTTGTGCGCGCAGACATAGGTAACCGTGCGCGCGAAGTTAGGATCATCAAGCGCTGGCATCGCGATCAAGAACTGATTGGTGAGGTCTAGGGTTGGCATGTGCCTAGTATGGTTGGCACGCACGGACGCTGACAAGGAATTTGCAGCGCGGCATATCATCGCCGCTACCGTCGTTGCGAGCGAAGTGCGTTAAGTCAGTCGACAGGCTACGGGCAATGTTTTCTCCCCTGAATTGCAACAAAGCCTGCGGCTCCTCGCAACGACCAGGGCAGAATTTATAGGGCGGATGAGCCCGCGCAGGGCGTTATCCGCCGATGCCTATCCGACCTGATAAAGATGTTTCGTAAACGGCGGAAGGCGCTGCGCTTTTCCGCCCTATGGGCGCCGGGGGCCTTGGTGCTCGCTGCCACGACCACACCTTTTACTGCGCCCGGAAAGCGTCGCTGTTTAAAAATTTCCAAGTGCGCGTGACATGCAGGATATCCACTTCGCGGCGGATGTCCTGGGGAAAGGGCGCGAAAGGTCCCGCCAGCTCGACGATGCGCACTGCCGCATCATCCAGCACACGATGGCCTGAGGAGCGCCGGACAATAATCTCCAGCACGCTGCCATCGGGTTTCAACGAAACATCCAGCAGCAATGCGCCGGCCAGCTTGCGCTTCCGCGCTTCATCCGGGTAGTTCAAATTGCCGATACGTTCGACCTTGACTCGCCACGCCTCCATATAGGCCGCGTATTTGTATTCCTGGGTGGTCGCCGAGACGAATTTCATCCGCGGACGTTTAGCCTTGGTTTCCAGTTTCTCCTGGATTTCTGCTTGCATGCTCGCGATCGCAAAGGAGCGCGTGATCAACTGCTGCGCGGTGGGTAAATCTGGGGTTGCGGTGGCCTCGGGGGTGGGTGCGGCGGTTTCCGGTGCCGGTTGCGGGTTGGCCGTGGGTGGTGCAGGCGCGGCCTGCGGCGCGACTTCTTTCAGCTTCGCGATGGGGGTGGGTTTGACCAAAACTTCGGGTGCCCGGGCGGGTTTAGGCGCGGCTTGCGCGACCGCTTGAGGGGCTGGCGTGTGGACCATGGGTTCCAGGGGCAGCGCAGTCGCGGACGCTTGCAGGGGGGGGGTTGGTATGGCGGCTGCGGCAACTTCAGGCGTGCTAGCCGGCAGCGGCGCTACCAACGGCGCGGCGGGTCGCGCAGCGCTTTCAGAATTACCGCCGCCTTCGGCATTCGCCTGGGCTAACAGGTCCGGATCTTTCGGCGCGACGGGGGACTTCTGCGTCACCAAGGTCACTTCCAAACCTTCGGCGCGTAACCGCGCGGGCGGCTCCGGCGCAAAGCCCACCCCGAGGACGATCATCGCATGCAGGATGATCGCGAGACATAAGGTCAGTGCGAAGCGGTCGTTGGGCGTGACGACGGGATACGCGGCCCGTTCCAAGCTCAGCGCATGCACAGAATTCAGGGCCGCGCGGCGAGCCTGAGCGCGATCGCTTCCATTAGTCGATCGGCAATCGGGATCGCAAACTGCGCCTCTAGTTCGCGCACACAGGTTGGGCTGGTCACATTGATTTCGGTGAGATAGTTCCCGATCACATCGAGTCCTACGAACAACAGGCCGCGTGCTTTTAAACTTGGGCCTACGCGCGCGCAGATTTCCCGATCACGCGCAGTCAGCGGCCGGCCTTCGCCGCGCCCACCAGCGGCCAAGTTCCCGCGCAGCTCGCCGGCCGGGGGGATGCGCGCCAGCGCGTAGGGCACCGGTTCACCATCGATCACCAGCACGCGCTTATCCCCATCTACAATCTCAGGCAAATATTTCTGCGCCATGCAGTAGCGCGTTTCAAGCGCTGTCAGGGTTTCCAGAATGACGCTCGCGTTGGCGTCGCCCGTTTGCACCCGAAAGACCGACGAGCCGCCCATGCCATCGAGCGGCTTCACCACAATATCCCGGAACTCCGCCAGAAACTCCCGGATCACGCTGTGCCGCCGTGCGACCAGGGTCGGTGGACACACATCAGCGAACCACGCAGTAAACAGTTTTTCATTGGCATCGCGCAGCGCACGGGGATCATTGACCACCAAGCAGCCAGCAATCTGCGCGCGTTCGAGGAGGTAGGTGGCAAAGATGTATTCGGTATCGAACGGCGGGTCTTTGCGCATCAGGATGACGTCGAGATCGCGTAATTCACGGGTGGCGGGCTCGCCGTGAAAATCGAACCAATGCTGGTAATCGTCGTGCACCTGGACCTGGCGCGTAATGCCGAGCGCATGGCCGTCGCGCAAGCTTAAGGCGCCAAGCTCCATGTAGTGCAGTTCCCAGCCACGGCGCTGCGCGGCCAGCAGCAAGGCGAGCGTGGTGTCCTTTTTCGGATTGATCGCGGCGATGGGGTCCATGATGACCCCGACTTTAACGGTCATGTCGCGACGCTGGTCGGGTTGCCCTGCATAAGGTGACACCTTAGCATACGGCACACGCATAACAGAACCGCTGGCCACGCCGCGGTACCGCTTGAAACACTCCACCTTTGGCACTCCATACGTGAAGCACAACCACTGCCTTCGCATCGCCACTCGCGGCAGCCGTCTCGCCTTATGGCAAGCCCATCACGTGCAAGCGCGGCTCCTGGCACTCACGCCCGCATTAGAGATTGAACTCATCATCATCAAGACCGAGGGTGATCGCATTCTCGATACGCCGCTTGCGAAAATCGGTGGCAAAGGTTTATTCATCAAGGAGCTGGAGCAGGCCTTGCTCGCCGAGCGCGCCGATATCGCAGTTCACTCGATGAAAGACGTGCCAGTTGAGTTGCCGCCCGCGCTGCACATCCCCTGTGTGCTCGAGCGCGAAGATCCACGCGATTGTTTGGTCGCGCCGCGTCACGGAAGATTGTCGGCACTGCCAGTGGCGGCCGTCATCGGCACGTCGAGCCTGCGCCGCCGCAGCCAGCTCGCCTTGCTGCGCCAGGATCTGGCGCTGCGTGATTTGCGCGGTAATGTCACCACCCGTCTCAGCAAAGTCGCGCAGGGTGAGTTCGCTGGCATCGTGCTGGCGGCGGCAGGCCTGCGCCGTTTGGGCCTTGTCGCTCAGATCACTGAAACCTTCGAATTGTCGCAAATGCTGCCCGCGATCGGTCAGGGCATTATTGGCATTGAATGTCGGCGCGATGACCACCGGGTGGAGAGCCTGCTGGCGCCGCTTGAGGATGCCCTCGCGCGTGATGCGTTGAGCGCCGAGCGCGCGTTCAATGCCACCTTGCAGGGCGGCTGCCAGGTGCCGATCGCAGGCCATGCACGAATCATCAATCAGGAGATCCATCTCGAGGGCCTGGTGGCGAGCGTGGATGGCAGCGAGCAGGTTCGCGCGAGCCGTCAGGGGCCACGTGCCGCCGCCGCTGAGATTGGTCAGGCATTAGGGCAGCACTTGCTAGATCGCGGCGCTGCTCGCATTCTGCGTGCTATCGACCTCATGAACTAACGAGGATGGAGCCGGATGGCGCAGGAGCTTGAAGGATACGCGGTGATGGTGACGCGACCTGCGGAACAAGCGCAGGCGCTGATCGATGACATCGAACAACGCGGCGGCCAGGTGGTGTTCGCGCCGATGATTGCGATTGAACCCCTCGTTAACGATGCCGCGACACGCGCGATCAAGCAGCTTGCCGAGTACGACGCGGTAATTTTCATCAGCAAAAACGCGGCGGAGCACGGGCTCAAGAAAATAAAAGCCGCTAAACAAGCGCTGGATAAAGCGGCGGTATTTGCGGTGGGGGTCGGCACCGCCGGGCGTCTCCGCGAACTCGGCATTGCCGAGGTGCACACGCCGAAGAGCGAATTCTCCAGTGAAGGTCTGCTCAAAATGCCGGGCTTATCGGCCCATGAAATCAGTGGTAAGCGCGTATTGATTATCCGTGGCGCGGGCGGTCGTGAATTGCTCGCGCAGGCCTTGCAGCAACGGGGCGCGCAGGTGGACTACTGCGAAGTCTACGCGCGCGTGGTGCCGGACACGCGACTTAGCGAAGTGTTGCGGGCGAGCAAAATAGCAAAGCCCGATATCGCAATCATCACCAGCCCTGAGGCGTTGACCAACCTCGCCGAGAAAATCGATCAGGAAGGGTTACATGTGATGTACGACGTGCCGCTCATGGTAGTCGGTGAGCGCACTGCGCAGGAAGTGGAGCGTCTCGGTTTCACGTTGGAGCCGGTCATGGTTGATAACCCGGGCGATCACAGTGTGATCGAGGCACTGGTGCGCTGGACTGCGAATGAACAATAAGGCGCCAGCGACAGCGGATACCGCACGCAGTATGGTCACCAACGCTGCTGTCGACTCCGCACTCCCGCCGAAGTTGGTGGGGAGCAGACTGGCGTGGTGCGCACTCGCGGTGGCCCTGCTGGTGGCCGGTGGATCTGGTTACTGGATCAATCGCGTGTATCTCCCGGCGCAGGCCAGGGTTGAGGACGCGCTGGCCAGTAGTGACCGAGGCTATACCGGTCTCGGTGGTGAATTGCACGCGTTGCACGAGAAGCTGCAGACCACAGAGGCGACGCTGGTCGCACGCGATGCGCAACTCACCGCGCTCACCAGCGACGTCGCCAAACTCACGACCCAGCTCGCGACGTCGAGCGCGCCGGTAACTTCGTTACGGCGGGCGCGCGTGGTCCATCTGGTGAAAACTGCTGATTTCAGTTTGCGTGTGATGCGTGATCGCCGTGCGGCAGACGCGGCGCTGTCGGCGGCCCACGCTGAGCTTGATGGGAATCTGCCGGTGGAAGCCGCCCTCCAGCAAATACTGCGCTCCGATCAGTCGGCGCTGGCCGCAGTCATCGAACCTGAGGTGGACGTGCTTAACGCTGAATGGGTGGAGTACGCGCACCAACTGATGGCACTGCCGTGGCAAGGCACCGCCAGCACGCCAGCGGCGCGCGCGGCGCCGCGCGCGACGACTGCTGACTGGCGGGGGGTGGCCGCCGCAATCTGGCACGATCTGCTGAATCTTGTTGAAATCCGGACGACCACCGAGGTGGACGTTACCCGCCTCGATCCCGCGCGCGAAGCGCTGCTCAAGGCAGGGTTACAAGCCGAAATTGTATTGTTGCGCAGTGCGCTGCAAAGGCGCGCTACGGCAGCCGCACACACCAGCGTGGCGAGCCTACGCAACTCACTCGATACCTACTATAAGGCTGACGATCCGGCGCTCGCGCCGCTGCGCGCGGCGTTGAAGCGGCTTGCTGAGACTGAGCTCGCGCCCACTCTGCCGAGTTTGGCGGCGAGTCTGCGTGGGCTGGAAACGCTGCAGCAGGCAGCGTTGTCCACAACCCCCGCGCCCGAGGAGCCCACTGCGCCGAGCGCTTTCCCCCCACCCAGCGCACCCACCGGCGATCCGCGAGAGTTCATGTGAAGTTACTGGGGCTGTTTCTGCTGACCCTGGCGCTCGCCGTCGGGGTTGGCCAAAGCCTGAGCCACGACCCGGGCTTGGTTACCATCACCTACGGCGACAAACTGTTACGTATGAGTCTAGGGGTCGCCCTGATCCTGGCAGTCTTGCTCAGTGCACTCGTTACTTTCAGCGTGCGCAGTGTGTGGCGTCTCATCACCGTGCGTCGGCGTTGGCGCAACTGGCGCGCGGCGCGCGAACGGTCGCGTAATCACAACCGCCTGAGTGACGGTCTGCTCGCGCTCGCCGCGGGTGAGTTTCCGCGCGCCGAACGATTGCTGGCGAGCGCCAGTGGCCTTGATGCCAGTGCCGCCCATTATCTCGCCGCCGCGCAGGCTGCGCACGCCCAGCAGGCGCCGGGTCGCCGCGATGGCTACCTCGCGCTCGCGCGTGAGGTAGCACCTAACCAAACCCTTCCCATCTCTCTGCAACAAGTCGAGATGCAGTTGGCAAGTGGTGAAGTGGCTGCTGCCGAGACCGCCCTGAAGACGCTCGAAGCGTCACACAGCGGGCATCAGAAAGTACTCGCGCTGCGTCACCAGGTGCTCGCCGCGCGCGAAGCCTGGGATGAGGTTTTCACGCTGTTGCCGCAGTTGAAGCGGGCCGCCGCCTATTCCCCGGCGCGCCTGGTGGAACTCGAAGCCGAGTGCGCGGCGCGCATTCTCGCGCGGCCCTATGCGACCAGGGAGGCGCTTACCAAGGCGTGGGATGAATTACCGAAGCCAGTGCGTGCGGTACCCGTGGTGATCGCGGCGTATGTACGGGTTTTGTTGCAATTGGATGCCCAGAAAATTGCCGAAACCGTGCTCCGCAAGGCCTTGTTCACGCAATGGGATCCGCGCCTGCTCGCACTCTATGGCGACTTACAGGCACCGGTGGCATCGGACGCGCTGCGTCAAGCCGAGCGTTGGTTGCCCGAACACGCGGAAGATCCGGCGCTATTGCTGGCCCTGGGCCGTTTATGTTTGACGCAAAGTTTGTGGGGGAAGGCGCGCGAATATCTGGAAGCAACCTTGGCGCGCGCGCCAAGCGCAGGCGGGTATCGCTTACTAGCCGAGACCTTGGAGCGCATGAACGAGCCGGTGGCCGCTGCCCGGCAACGACAACTCGGTCTTGAATATGCCACTGCTGCGGGAGGATTGCCTATCCGGCAAGGGGCTTAGCACTTCCCGTAGGAGCGGCTTCAGCCGCGATTCTTCGTCTATCACCCGCCCATCGCGGCTAAAGCCGCTCCTACGGGAGGTAGGCGATTCTCTGCTTTCTCGTGACCACACATGGATACCGTCGTCGTCGCCTGCGGCTTCAGGAACGATGGCAACACCTCAAATTATGTCGTCTCGACTATTCCGGCATGCTGCGCGCGCTGGCCAGCCAGCGGGTGACTGGCGCCCAACACTCGCGATCAGGCTGAGTGGCCATCGGCGCGAATTCGAAAATGGACAGGCCACGTTCCGCCGCGCGCAGATAGTTCACGCTGGAGCGTAGATGCGCGAGAAACGGCAATTTGCGTCCACTCGGGAGTTTGATCTGTTCGAGGTATTCACCGAGTTCGGCGGTGGCTTGAGTCCCTTCGCGCGCGCGATTGGCGATGGTCGCGACTTTCACTTCATGCCGCTCGATCACGCGCACTTCCATGAGTTCGGCCAGGAAATGTTCCGCGGCGCGCACATCGACGGGTGAGGGTATAACGGGAATAAGGATGGTTTGCGCCCGGCGCACCAAACTGCTGAGGGCCTCGCCGTGGGTCGCTGCGGGCGCATCGATCACGAGCACTTCGATTCCGCTAGGAACCCGCAGGCCGTGATTCGCAGCATCAATCCCCTTGATCTCGGGGCGATCAGCTTCACGCGCCGCCAACCAATCGATGCTGCTGTGCTGGACATCGAAATCGGCGAGCGCGACGCTGTGACC
This sequence comes from Klebsiella pneumoniae, assembly GCA_945861225.1. Classification (GTDB taxonomy): domain Bacteria; phylum Pseudomonadota; class Gammaproteobacteria; genus CAIKBL01. The sequence goes on along the minus strand of CAMATU010000069.1, from coordinate 543 downwards.
GCGATCCGCAAAAAAACCCGCGATATTGGTGGCCAGCGTGGTCTTACCGCTGCCGCCTTTGGCATTAAGAACAAGGATTGTGCGCACAAATCCCCCCGCCTCGTCGTTGTTATGGTGCTGCGGAGTATAGAACCCCTGGATTCCACATGGTAGGTTTTCCGCAAGGACATGCACAAATTTATCGCGCGGAACCACGTCGGCCGCGCGGCGCACGTAGCTGATCACTGCGGGCACCAGACTTTGGGCCAGATGCAAAAGCCGGGCTCTGCGGGCATAGTGCAGGGATGATCAAATCCTCTCGAGTAACGCAGCTCTATTTGCGCCTATTGGCCCAGGTTCGGCCTCATCGCGCGCTGTTTTTGGCATCTTTACTCGGCATGGCGGCGCTCGCCGCGACGGAATGGATCCTCCCGGCCTTGTTGCGCTATGTGGTCGATGAAGAGTTTGGTGACACGGCCGGCAAGTATTCGATATTGATCCCCGTGGTGTTGGTGGGGCTGTTTCTCGCGCGCGGCGTGATGACCTATGTCGCAGGGGTGGGTT
>CAMATU010000068.1 GCA_945861225.1 Klebsiella pneumoniae | reverse complement strand
ACCCTTCAACGTTTCAATGAGGCCAGCGGCGCCGAGTGCGGTGGCTAACGTATTGAATTGACCTGCAGAGACTGCAGTATCAACCAGGTCTTTGGCCGCCGCATTGCCGGCAGTTAAGGCGGCGAGAGCTATTCCGAGCAGGGATTTTTTCATCGGGATTTCCTTGGATTAGATGACTATGTTTTGCACAGGTCAAAATATAAACACATCATCCGACGATGTCAACTATTTGCACTGGGCAAATATGTATCTTCCTTAACTCCAGATATCCCGTGCGACTTGAACTCACCACCACGCGATGACGACAGCCGTCACGGGAGCCGCATATCGACAGGCAATTACGCCGGGACTGGCGCACCTGAACCGATTTGAGCCGGACCCCACGGTCCTGAATCGGCGCGCCGGTCGGTGTCGCGCGGATCCCTGAGGATACGCACATGTCCGAAAGCAGGGGGTGGTTAGCATGACAAGGTAACCTGCTGCGGATCGGCGCTCAGCTATTGCCCCGAGAGCGACACAGCGCGACTCACAGGCACCAAACTTTCGGCGCAATTAGCTCGCTTTTTCCATCCAGCGGGGTGTGTCCAAACCTGACTCCGGTGGCGTGTCGTTCTTGAAAATGAGTGGTGAACGCTGATGATCGTCTCGTTGACATGGGTCGGCGGAGCTTCGGTGACGGGCGTTCGTTCGCGCCGCGACCTCACGCGATGACGCCATGCGCGTTATGCATTGCCTGGGTTGAAGTGAACAGCATTGCGGACAACCTGCGCTTCGAGCTGAACTTCCATTGATTCATCCGGGCGCGGCACCAGCAGGAAAATTGACTTGATACGGGCCGATCGTGACGCAGAGACGTGCATAACATTTGCTGTTGGACGCGCTATGCTGGCGGGCGCCCTCTCGACGCATTTATCATGGACAAGGAAGCGATGATGGCTGACCTAGCAAGCTCGGCGGACGATTTCGCGCACGTGTTGAGCCCAAAAAGTAAGTGGACTACGGATGAGACGTTCGCTTTTCTTCACGGTTCGCGCCTGCCACTGCGTATTTCGTCGCTGAGCGCTGATGGCTTTCCGCACATTACGTCGCTTTGGTTTCAGTTCCACATGGGGCGATTTCTCTGCTGCACGCAACAGCGCTCGGTGGTTTGCACACACCTTCGTCGCGTTCCGCGGGTTGGCTTTGAAGTGGCGGTAAACGAGCCGCCCTATCACGGCATAAGCGGGCAGGGCGAGGCGAGAATAGTCGAGGGCGATACGGGCAAACTACTGAATGACCTCATCGATCACTACTTGGAAGGTCGCGATGCACGGCTGAAAGCCTGGTTACTCTCGCGCATTGCAACCGAGTCCATCATTGAGATCACACCGCGACGCCTTACGAGTTGGGATTTTCGACGCCGGATGACCGCCCCGGGCTGAGCTGACTTCCGGCTAACCCTGGCCCCGCACTCATCGCGGTTTAATGCTGATCGCGTATTCGGTCGCAATCTGAGCGCGCAACTTCGCCGCAACGAGGCCGTTTGGATCGTCTAGATATCGAGCGATCATCAGATTCGTGACGTGCGCACCATCGTCCAAGTCAAGCGTAGCGATCCCCTGGCCGCGCAGCAATTTATATCGCCCTCGGTCCGGGGTTATCTCGAAAGCGCACCGTGGGTTGACCGCAAGATTCCGCACGCATCAGTGTGCGCTCCTGCGTGATGCACCAGAAAAGGCCTTCCGCATAGAGAAACCACAGTGTGGAGATCAACGGAAAACCGTTCGGGGATACCGAAGAAAGACGTACGGGCTTTTTGAGTCCGTCCACCTGCGCGGAGATCGTTGACTCGAGCAGAGACCGCACGGGTCAGAGTTTCGCTTAAATCATAGTGCAGCGTACCGAAATTCAGTCGCCGCGCCGCTGAATTCGCTTTCAACGCGATGTTTGGCGGGCTTCTCTGCAGCATGGGGATCCGGTGACATCCTCAATTCGATCAGCTGTGCGTTGCGGGCGGTTCGATACGCTGCTGGTATGCCGATGGAAACTTCACACCGGGAATTCGCGAACACCGGCCGGCAGCGGAATCCCCTCGTGCTCTACGACTTCAAGCAAGGCCCGTTCAAACAATCCCCGTGCATGTGCCGCCGTAACGCGGAGCTTCGCATGTAACTTCGCGTCCTTTTCACTCCGATGCTCACATTCAGCGCTGTAGAACTCAAACTGCGTGAGCGTGTGGATGATGTCGACCAGGTGGTGTGGACACTCGCATTGAACCGCGGTTGCCAGCCTGGCGAGCTCGGATAAGGCTTTGTCTTCAAACATGCGCGGCGCCGGTCTCATCGGGGTCTCGGCGATCACTTCGTGTGCCGACATACTCGCTCGCCCTAATTCGCGCATCAACTGGTCATGGCTAACCGGTGAACGTAAGACGATGAGGCCTTCGCCAATGAGCTGGCCAACGAGCGCTGAAGACGCGAATCCGTAAATTACGATGGTGCGCACGACGACCGATCGCCACCCGAGGCGCAGAATATCACGCACCTGATCCTGCATAAGCGCTCCGACCTCGATGACCAGCGCGTCGGGTTGGTGTTCAGTGACGGCGGATTCGAAAGCAACCCAGTCCGTATATTGGCCGAGTACCGTGATCCCATTGGTAGCCATTTGCGCGGCGTCTATCGAGAGTGTGTCCTTGCCAAAGCTCGTCACGCTGGCCACCTCTCTGTCGTGCGTCGGCGCTGCGGGTGACGTGTTCTGGTGTAACGCCAGCAGCGCTTCAAGTTCCGTCTGCCGCAAGCTTGCGATTGAGCCGATAGCGTGATCGCGATCGACTAACCGCTTGATGAGTTTCAGACGCTCGACATCGTCCTCGCTGTAAAGTCGCGCCGAGGAGTCGGCGCGGCCCGGTGCCACAACGCTATAGCGTCGTTCCCAGGCGCGCAGCGTGTCGACGGGGATCTGCGTGAGTTTGGAGACGGCGCCGATCCGAAATTTCGGGGACCCGCTTTCGGCGGTGTCGTCGCGCGCTACATTTGCCATATGTGGTTGCCTCTCTTGTCTTGGATTGACGCTCTGCGCCGTGGCTTTCCTTCCACGAAATCCCAGAGCGTCTTCATTCTAATCTTATGTCCATATTTTGGACAGTGCATACTGTTGACAGATTACGCCCGTGCCTGTAGCGTTTATGTTGTGCAAAGACTAGACAAACAATGAGGACGCCAACATGAACAATTCCAGCTCAAATGCCCATTTCTTTGTTTCGCTAGTAGTCATCGCCCCGCTGTCGGTACTGGCCGGGTTTGCCATATTGCTTGGGATGTGAGGCTTCGCCGTCACTTCGTAAGCGCTTCGAAACGGGCGCCCAGTGATGAATATTGAGGCGCGGACGCCTCCTCTCAAAACCCGGGTAAACCGCCTTACGCGACAAAGAGGCTTCGTCAATTCGTCCCGGCACGGACAATGTGAATGAAAAAAACGCCGAAGAGTTTGGGGCGGCAACCGGATCGTGAATCGGTTTGGGACTATCCGCGGCCGCCACGCTTGGAGCCAGTCACAGAGCGCTTGCGAGTTGAAAGCGGTGGCGTAACGCTGGCCGAAACAGTCAACGGTTATCGTTTGCTCGAAACAAGCCACCCTCCGGTCTACTACTTCCCACCTGAGGGGGTGGCAGTGGGCCGACTGCGCCAAGGCGCGGGTCGCTCCTGGTGCGAATGGAAAGGCCGCGCGACATATTGGTCGGCGATCGCGGGCGATCAGTTGCACGAGAACGTAGCTTGGTCATATCTCGACCCTGCGCCCGGGTATCAAACAATCGCGGCCTACTACGCCTTTTACGCATCACGCGTCGATGCCTGTTGGGTAGGAGATGAGCGAGTGCAGCCGCAATCCGGGGACTTTTACGGGGGCTGGGTAACGCGGCGTCTGCTTGGACCCTTCAAGGGCGGACCTGGCACTCAGGGTTGGTAAAACGGCGGAGGCGGCGCGCGCCACCTCTCTTTTGCGAATCCTCTGCAAGCGCCCTGCGCCGTCCAAGCGCCGCAGGGACTTTTGCGAGAATTCATGGTGCTACGCTGATCGTGGGGGTCGCGATTCTCCTCTCTCGGGGTTCAATGCAGGTTGCCGGTTAAGGATTCACGATGATGAAAACGCTCACCAACTTGACGGTCATACTCATGCTTACGGGGTGCGCTGCCGTTGACCTCGCAGACTATAGTGCCGAGGAGCCCAAGCTCGATCTCGCGACTTATTTCAACGGCACGATCGACGGCTGGGGCATGGTGCGAGATCGCACTGGCAAGGTTACGCGTCGCTTTGTTGTCGTTATCGATGCGAATTGGGGTGCAGACAAAGGTGTGTTAGAGGAAAGTTTCCTCTGGTCAGATGGCAAGCGCGAGAAGCGGACCTGGGAAATTCGGAAAACGGTGATCGCTACTCAGGGACTGCCGGCGATATCGTCGGCAGTGCGACCGGCGCTGCAAGCGGGAGCGCGTTGCATTGGATCTACGTGCTCAAGCTGCCGATTGAAGGCCGGACCTATCACGTCAACATGGATGATTGGATGTACTTGATCGATCCTCAGACGCTGTTCAATCAAACCAGAATTACAAAATTCGGGCTCCACTTGGCTGACGTCACAATCTTCTTTCGCCGGCGGTAGACGGATTGCGGCGAAAGCGTGAACGGCATCCCTGAACGCGGATAGGGGTGATCTCGAGTAACCCAACTGACCTAGTACATGGTGAAAAGCTCGAGCCTATGAGAACTGTCCTGCATGCAATGTGCGCTGCGCCTGCGCCCGTCCTGGTGTTCGGGCTGGGGGGTTTGATTCCGTTTGTCTGATTGAGTGCGCTGATCACGTTCGTGTACCACAGCTGGTTCGCAGTCTGGCTGATGCCCGGAGTAATACTCGCTTCAACCGTTGCGCTTAAGGCTCATCGCGACGTGGCGCGCGGGTGCGGGTTCGTCGCTGGTCTCAGTCTTGCGTCGGCTGCGGCGGGCCGGTGTCACCTGCTCACGTAATCGATGGTTCGGCGCAAAGACCCCGTGATTGCGCGTGAGGTTGACTCTCGGCGTCGGCACCAGGGCAGCCAGTCGGGCGATGACAAATCGGCAGGATTGCCGATTTGGACGACCGCTGGTCGCCCGGAGGGTGGCGCGCAAGGATGTGCGCCATCAATTCCAATGGGTCAAACACCACGTCCGTCGTGCCATCCCGGTAAGGCGTTTTTGCTGTGCAGGGATGCACGAATGTCGCGTGCGCAGGATGCGCAGGAGCGACCAGGCGGTACCGAATGTTGCCCTGTGACGTGAGCGACAGGCGTTCAGTCGAAACCGCCGGGCGCGTGATATAGCGGCACAGGCGCTCTAGCTTTTCGCGCTCGTGTGCCTCGCACGCCACCCCGGCGTGTAACGAGAACCCGGCGGCTTTAGCGACCGAGCTGTTGTCGTCTCCTCCCGCGACTGCCGGCACCGACTACAAGGTAAACGCTTTGCGGCCCTGCTGCGGACCGAGCGCAATCCGGTACGTAATCGAGTGACCCAATAGATCATCGAACTCGCATTGAGTGTAGTGCGGCGGATTCTGAATCTGGCGGCACGCTTATGGCGCGACGAATCTGGCCACACCTGGCTCGAGACCGCGCCGTTGATTCAGTTGTTGCCGACCACCGATGCACGGAAGCCATATCCGATCTCGTGGGACGAACAGGCGAGGTTAATGCAAGCACTCCCGGACCATCTGGCCCGGATGTGTTTGTTCAAGGTCAATACGGGGTGCCGCGAGCAGGAGGTTTGTCAGCTGCGTTGGGCGTGGGAGATCCCTGTCCCGGAACTGGACACCTCGGTGTTCGTCATTCCCGGTGCGCTGATCAAAAACCGTGAGGGCCGTTTAATCGTGTTGAATCAAGTCGCGAAGTCGGTGGTAGACGAACAGCGGGGCACGCATTCGACGCATGTGTTCTCCTACGGGGGTCATTCCTTGACTGGGATCTGTAACAGCGCGTGGAAGCGCGCGCGAGCATCAGTCGGTTTGTCGCATGTTCGCGTACATGATTTGAAGCACACGTTTGGTCGACGACTGCGTGCCGCTGGCGTTTCGTTAGAGACGCGCAAAGTGTTACTCGGTCATCGCAATGGCGACATCACTTCGCACTATTCAGCACCCGAACTTGCCGAACTTTTGGAGGCGGAAAACTGAGTATGTGAGGGGAAGTCCGGCAAAACTTCGACAGTGATTTTGCTGAGACAAAAAGCGCTTATCGAAGCGTCGATTACTGCTTGATGTATAACGGCTAGTTGGCGCGCCCGGAGAGATTCGAACTCCCGACCCCCTGGTTCGTAGTTCGCGCTCCAAAATCTAAACGATTGTTATAGTTTAATAATTTCCGGGGCGTTCGTTGCACAAATGCCCATTAATGCAGGACTGTGCAGGACTCATCCCCGCAAAAGTCCCGCACAAATATTTTAAAATATTCGCGAACTTTGATTCACCCGTACTGACGGCGAGGTCCTTCACGTACTGTTTCCGATAAAATCTTGCTTGAGTCCCAATATGGGACTAATATCCCTCGATGCGAATCATTGCGCTGCGCACGCTCAAACGGTTCGTTGAGAGTAAATCTGCTTTCGGTGATGCGCTTGAACCCACACTGGCTTGGTATCAACAGGCGCTCAGGGCGAACTGGTCTTCACCGGTAGATATGAAGCGCGAGATTGGCAGCGCCAGCATCCTGAAAGACGGTCGAGTTGTTTTCAATATTGCTGGGAACAAGTACCGCATCGTGGTCAGGATTAACTATCCCTATCGAGTCGTCTATGTGCGGTTCATCGGCACTCATAAACAATATGACTTGATAGATGCGCAAAACGCGTAGTTAAAGCGAGGAATTGCAATGGAAATAAAGCCTGTTAGAACCCAGCGCGATTATGCCGCAGCGCTAAAGCTGATCGAACAGCTGATGGGCGCCAAACGCAACACAATCGAAGGCGATAGATTGGATGTCTTAGTGACGTTGGTGGAAGCCTACGAAACGAAGCATTTCGCGCTCGAGCTGCCGGATCCAGTCGCTGCGATCAAGTTTGTGATGGAACAGCGCAACCTCACGATCAAGGATCTCGTCCCCTTTATCGGCAGGCCGAATCGTGTCTACGAGGTACTTAACCACAAGCGCCCGCTGACCATGGCCATGGCCTGGAAACTACACAGGGGGCTGGGTATCCCGGCGGAATCTCTTATTCGACAGGCAGCGTAGTCACTATTGAATCAGCGCAGTGGCTCAGTTTTAAACCGGCGCCAACAGATGAGGACCGATCAGCCGATCGGCATGGAGCACTCAGCGCGGGATCTCCATGTCAACCGCATTCCACACGGCGGCGCGGCCGTTCCCACACGGGAGCGGGTGTCAGTCAGAGCTTGCCTTTTGCGTTTCATCGACGCATCGATGCGAGACAGCGTCGGCAGGGATGCGAATAGGCCGATGGAAGTATCGATACGACTTCTTGGTGACTGTGGACGCGCTTTGCGATTGGGACGGAGTCAAAAGGCAAGCTCTGACACCCATCCCCACCTACGCGCCTTCCATATCCATCAAACGCGGGCGCACAGAGGTCTCGTTGGCGCTGGCGCCGGACAGGGTCCAGGCTGCCATCAGTCGCTTATCGAGGAAAGACACCACAGCGATACTCCGCAGCCTGAATCGCGAAGGAAACGCGCTTATCGCCCGCTGTCGCGCTTGGCTCCGCCCTGAGCACGGAAGGATTCCACCACACCGGTGAAATCCTTCTCCAACCGCTGGCGCAGCGCCCGGGACACCACGGTGTCGGGGTCGTTGCGGGCACTCCACTGCATCATTGCAGCGAGCAGCGGCAGGAGATCTTCTCCTTTCTTGGTCAATTCATAGGTGTATTGCCGGCCTGGACCACCTACGAGGGGCGTCTTGGTAAGCAGCTCCTGACATACCAGCAGTTCCAGACGCGCGGTCAAGGTACTGGGCGGAATGTGCTCGGGAGACGCCGAAATCTCGCTGAAGCTCCTCTTACCGAGCATGCCGATATCGCGGATCACCAATAGCGTCCAACGATCCCCAACGATGTCGAGGACATGGGCAATGGGACACTTCGAGCGTTCGCCAGGCATAAACCGCACCCGCTACATCTCAATGGCTTGATCGCTGCGACCAGGTTCGCGGCAACTCCCGGTGCGTTGCAGCCAAAACCCGCCAGGGCACCTGTGACGATGATACTTCCAAACGTGGCGCCATCTCTATAAGCTCCTCTCCACATTGCTACACAATTAGTAGTTATCCGAAAGGTACCGGTTCTGGTTCGGAACCTGACCCCGGTTATTTCCTACAAGCTGGGAGCGGCCAAATGAAAAAGCCCGTCTGTGCAGTCGTCGGAATCGGCCCGAAGAACGGTGCGTCGTTTGCACGGGCGTTTCACGCCGCGGGTTACGCCGTCGCGATGCTCTCGCGATCGACGGAGCTCAGCAGCGCGCTCGCCCGCGAGCTCGGCGACGCCAAGGCTTACGCGTGTGACGTCAGCAATGAGGCCGACATCGTGCAGGCATTTGCCGCGGTGGTCGACGATCTCGGCGCCCCCGAGGTTCTGGTATACAACGCGGGCTCCGGTGCGTGGAAGGGCTTTGACGTGACCACTGTCGACGATCTGGAACGCTCGCTCCGAATCAACGCCGTCGGATTGCTCTGCGCGGCGCAACAGGTCTTGCCTGCGATGCGCGCCGCCAAGCACGGCAGCATCGTCGTCGTGGGTGCCACCGCGTCTTTGCGGGGTAAGCCGATGACGACGGGCTTCGCCGCCGGGAAGGCCGCGCAGCGTAGCCTCGCACAATCAATGGCGCGACAATTCTGGCCCGAGGGGGTCCATGTTTCGCTGATGATCGTCGACGGATCCATCGGTGAAGTCGGGGTAGAAGGGGGCAAACAGCTCGACCCGCGCGATATCGCGAGTGCCGCCGTAGCCCTCACGCAACAGCCCGCGTCCGCGTGGTCGTTCGAGATCGACGTACGCCCGCAGCAGGAGACGTGGTGAGCGATTACATCTCGACATCCTCCGGATCTCATACGGAGAGAGCTAGACCCCAAGCCCGCCAGGACGTCAGCAGCGACTAGAATTCGGATTCCATTGCAATCTCCATGTCCTTTCGTCACAATACTTCAATATTGATAGTTCTATGATCGTAATCACAAACTGACTGCGCCAAACGATCTCCAGCTGAGCGCCAGGGCGGATGCCATTGCCTGGGGCGCCGAAGATCTCAGGATGCGATATTTCAAAATGTTTGGCGATGACCGTGACAAGGCACGCGCGGAATTTCTCCAAGGTGACTGGCAGACGCGCTGGTTGCCGAGCCTGAATGGATTGCTCGAACAGAATGGCAACCGCGGCCTCTTCGTAGGGCAGCAGCTTGCCCATGCCGATATCGCGGTATGGGACGTGCTCGACGCTTTCCAGGTTTACGTATCCGCGAGTCTGGAGGGTTATCCCGCGTTGCAGGCGTTCTATGAAAACGTGCGCAGCCTGCCTTCTCTCGCTGGATACCTCGCTTCACGCAGCAACTAGAACTTTCCTTTCTCAATTTCCAAGGAGATCGTTCTAAATGAAGATCGGAATGAACTACAGGAACTGGGGCCCCCATGCGACGCGCGAAAACCTCCTCGCCTGCGCACGTATCGCCGACGAATCATTACTGGATTCGGTCTGGGTAAACGATCACATCGGCCTTCCCAAGAGCGGCTGGAACAACCAGCTCGGCATTCCACAGGCGATGGGAGAGATCGTCGACCCATTCGCCGTGATGGCGTTCCTCGGCGCCGTTACTACGCGGATCGAGTTTGGTCCGGCGGTTATCGTGGCGCCGTATCGGCCGCCGTTACCCACTGCGAAGTGGCTGCAGAGTATTCAGGTCTTGTCTAATAATCGGTTGCTATTCGGCGTCGGCGCGGGCTACCTTACCGAAGAATTCATCGCGCTTGGCGTCAAAAAAAACCGGCGTGGCGTACTAACCGACGAACTGCTCGATCTTTTGCACAAAGCATTCACGGATGAAGAGGTGGAATGTCATGGCCAGATGCTCGAACTCAAGCCGCGAGCGAAGCGCCCCCCGTTCTTGATCGGCGGCAATCCACAGGTGGCGATGGCGCGCGCGATTGCGCGCGGCGATGGGTGGATGCCGGTCGGGACCTTGCCCGCGGATCTCAAGCCGATGATCGCGGAATTCCACCAGCGTGCAGCGGATGCCGGGCGCGCGCCGCTGCACGTGGTGGCGATGAAGACCTTGCCATTGGCTCAACCACAAGAGGCGATTGAGCTGGCGCAGGCGTATCGCGACGCAGGGGTCACCCATCTCGTGCATACCCAAGGCTACGACACGCCGGGACAGTACCAGGCGATTGTGGATGTCGTCTGCGAGGCGGTCCGACCGGCGGTTCAGTCGTGAGTCACGACAGCGGCGAGCAGTGCTGTTCTTCACAAGGACGGACAGACGCAAACACCTGTCCCGGGAGATGGGTTCGAACAAGCAGCACCACGACGTAACAGGCGCTGCTGCCCCGTGCTTTCGCTCTACGACGGCACGGCCAACGTTCGGCTTGGCGATGCGCGACGCCAACCGCTTAGCACTCGACCGCGAGCGCGACGGCGCCCTCTCTCGAATCAAGAATCTTGAACGCACATGGCTTGATGCCAGAGGACTTGCCTTGATTTCCGACCACCCCGCTCCACGAGTACCTGTCATGACTGAGACCCTTGTTCCCATCGAACGTCGACGCACAGCATTTCTGAAGGCGCGAGTTGTTGTCCGCTTCGCGCTGTGCATCTCGTTGTTTGTCTGGGCATCGAGCGCCGCGGCGATCTACGGTTATTTCCTCCCCGCCTACGGACCCAAAGCGACCGGTGTCGCCGGCACCGGCGTGGCGATGCCACAGGATCGGATGGTCGGAGCCATCAACCCGGCCGGGCTCGCGCTGATCGAACCCGGCTTGGATGCGAACGTGATGTTGCTGCACCCGCAGCGCCAGGCACTCCTCGATTGCACCCACATCGGTCAGTGCGACGAGGCGGTCCGTGACCGCTCGAAGCGGGAATTCTTTGCGGTGCCAGGATTCGGATACAGCCGCCGCTGGGGCGAGCGCTCGACCCTGGGCGTGACGATGTATGCGAATGGCGGCCTGAATACCAGCTACAGTCGCGATCTTTACGACGAAGTGGCAGCGCGCATCGCCGGACAGGGCCCTGGCGACCCAGGGTTTCCGACGCGCGGCAAGATCGGGGTCGATTTCGCGCAGTTCATCACCGCGTTCAGTTTCGCGCATCGTGCGAGCGAACGGTGGACTGTCGGCGTCGCACCACTCCTCATCATCCAGAAGTTCAGTGCACGTGGGCTGGCGGGATTTGCGCCGCTGTCGGCAGATCCGTCCAGTCTCGATGGGCGAGACTCCGACTACGAACTCGGTGGTGGGGCGCGGGTCGGGGCGATTTATCAGCTGCGTCCGGATATCCGCCTCGGTGCCCAGTACACCAGCCGGCTCTATATTCACGACTACACGAAATACAACGGACTGTTCGTGGACGGTGGAAGCCTCGACAGCCCTGCCCATTTCACCGTCGGTATCGCGTGGAACGTGACCCCAGGACTGACCGTCTCGTTCGACTACCAGCACATCTTTTTCGCCTCTGTCGACACGATTGGGAACCCCGGTCCGTCTGCCTCGGAACTCGCAGGCAATATCGAACCCTCGCGTCTGCTCGGAGGGTCGAACGGTATCGGTTTCGGATGGGACGACCTGTCCGTATACAAGTTCGCCGCCGTCCACCGCTGGAATGACCGCGTCACGCTGCGGGCCGGGTGGGGGCACAACTCCGGAGTGGTCTCAGGCACTCAGGCGTTATTGGCACCCATCGTTCCCGCCGGCTCGACCGACGTCTTTACCGCGGGATTGACTTATCGCCTGACAGACGGAGACGAGTTATCGGTCGGTTACTTCCACGCCTTCGGCGGCACGACGCAGAACCCGCAGTCCGCCTTTTTCGGGGTACCCGTCAAGGCCTGGGCGCAAGGGGATGGGCTGAACATCGGTTTCAGCCGGAATTTCTAGCATCACGGGGTCAGCGTCTGACGTCGCGCTCAAAATTCCGATCGAGAATGAACGGTCGTCAAAAGTGAGGCTCGGAGCGCGCATTCTTCTGGCGCCTCAATGTCTCGCTGCATGAAACACCGATCCTGGCTTCAATGCTGACGCAGATGAAACTTTCGGCGGCCGGGCACAATACGGAGCGATGCAGACAATGCGCTGCGCACGTATCTGCACGCCTGTTAATTTCGCGACAGGATTTCAAGTGGGCAGACCGGCAAAGCGTCGGGTCCGTTTCCCGGTGTCGGCCGCCGTTCAGTCGGTATGAAACGCCGGCATGACGCGGTCGTGAATCAACTGCAGTTGGCCGGCAAGGTCCGGTACGTTATCGATCTTGAGGCCCGACCATTTTTCCACCAGGTAGGGATCCGAGAGGATAAAAATGACGTGATTGAAGCCGCTCGGTACGACGTTGTCGCGGATCTGTTTTACCACTTCTTCCGGCGTACCGGCGCACGAAAGCCTATCGGAGATGTGCGCCGGGGTAAGACGCACGCCCTCGAGGACGTCGCCGCAGTTGAACGCATCGACGATCGGGCGCACTTCCGCGGGGGTAATCCCGTGCCGTTCGAGCAACGCGGGCGGAATTGCAGACATATAAAACGCGGCGATAACGCGGGCGGCATCCTTGGCGGCGCGGGAATCCTCGCCGATGCTTACAACGATCATCGTCCCGAGGTCCAGCGCGCGCCAATCGCGACCGGCGCGCTCGGCACCGATCCTGACGTTGTCCATGGCGTAGTTCAGTGCCTCGGTCGAATAGGCGAGCGCGTGATGCATGCCGTCGGCGATTTCGCCCGCGAGCTGAAATGTATTCGGCCCCAGCATTGCACCGATGAAAATCGGCAGGTGAGACTGTACAGGTGCGGCGGAGGTAAAGAGCCCGGTGTAACGGTAGTACTTGCCGTCAAAATTGATTGCGCCGGTGTCCAGCATCGTGCGCATTACCTGATTCGCCTCGCGCAGACGCCCGAGCGGACGGGCCGCCTTGTCCGTAATGTGGTACTGCTCGAGCAGGGCGAAATTACCGATTGAAAAGCCGCACTGGGCGCGGCCGTTCGTGAGTTCGTCGAGGGTCGCGATCTGCTGCGCGATGATCGTAGGCTCCTTGAGGATCACGTGCGTCACATCGGGTCCGAGACGGATCCGGCGCGTGCGCGCGGCGGCGGCCGCGAAAAGCTGCCACATGTCCTTGTGGTAGGTCTCATCGGCACCGTAACAGGCGTAGAAGCCCAGTGCGTCAGCGAGTTCGATGGCGTCAAGCAGTTCCGGCAACGGATGGTCGGGAATGATTTCGATGCTGAATCGCATTGGAGTATTCACTGGTAGCGTCCCCGAGTATAGGAAGGATAACCGCGCTGTTCGACGAAATCGGGGGTATTGAGGGTGTAATGAGCGTTGATAACACGAAAATAAGCCGCGACATTGCGGGGCACTAGCACACTATCTGGCACACCCGCTTTGCTTCGTGGTGACTCGAGACAGCGGAATTTTTATGAGCCACTCTTTACTTCCAGCAGTGCCATGCAAGCGCGAATAAATCCAATGAGCAACCGTATCACCAGGGACCCTGCGATTTGTCACGGCAAGCCTTGTATCCGCGGTCTGCGGTTTGCGGTCGAGTCAGTCCTTGAATGATTGGCCCGGTGATATGACCATCGAAGAAATACTCGCGGATTACCCCAACCTGGAGCGCGAGGACATTCTCGCCCGGCTGAACAGAACCAAACGCCTCACGGCGTGAAATTTCCGGTCGACGTGCAACTGCCTCGGTGATTCGTCCGGTAGATGAGCCAACTCGTGGACGCCGCTGCGAGGGAATTGTTCGGGGCACGGGACGAATCTTTCACCAGCGCTCCCATACCGGCGCGCGAGATATTCGATTATTCCGGTGGCTGTTGCGGCCTGATGGGGCCCCTCGGCGGGTATTGCCATCGCGAACTGGCAAGGCGTGGATTGTCGTATATATCCATATCAGTATAATTGACCATTATGAAACCCGTGCGCTTTCTCGGTAATTCGTTGAAGCGGCTCCGTGACTTCCCTGAGGATGCCCGCCACGATGCCGGTTACCAGCTCGATAGGGTGCAGCGCGGCGCGCAGCCGGATGACTTCAAACCGATGCCTTCGATTGGCAAGGGCGTTGAGGAAATTCGACTGCACGATGAAACTGGTGCCTATCGGGTGATTTATGCCGCGCGCATGATGGATGCGGTGTATGTATTGCACGTGTTCCAGAAAAAAACGCAGACCACGTTGAAACGCGACATCGACTTGGCTGCCGAGCGCTTTGCCCAGCTGATTGGAGGTCGACGATGAGCCGAAAGAAAGTCGAAAGTTATGCCAGCGTTTGGGATGCGCTGGCCGATACCCCTGAGCAAGCGGCTAATTTGCGCGCCCGGGCGGAGCTGATGCAGCAGA
Organism: Klebsiella pneumoniae; assembly: GCA_945861225.1. Classification (GTDB taxonomy): domain Bacteria; phylum Pseudomonadota; class Gammaproteobacteria; genus CAIKBL01. Next base: position 3,995 of record CAMATU010000068.1, on the reverse strand, counting down.
TCGCAACTATTGTGAAGGAAAGCGCGTGGACGCAAACGGAGGCCGCAGAACAATGCGGAGTAACGCAGCCGCGTATGAATGATTTACTCCGTGGGCGGGTGTCGCGTTTTTCTCTTGATGCCTTGGTCAACATTGCGACGGCGATCGGCCGACGGGTGCATGTGGCTCTTGAAGTCGCATGAAATTGCCGAACTTGTGGAGGCGGCAAACCGTGTGTGTTCAGGCAAGTCCGGCAAAACTTCGGCAGGGTGCGGATTCCGGAGCATGTCGATCACCGATTCCGGCGTAAGCCGATCAGTCTTCGGTCGTGGTCGGAATACCGGCAGGCGTCCCCCTGAGCCGGTAACCAGCGACGCGGGATAACCCGCCTCCGTGGCATCCTCGCGCCCTTTTGGGCGGGGTGTCCGTGGCGTACAAGAGGTTGTTCATGCGTAAGGTCCATTTGGTTCTGCGGCTGTTCTTCGCCGCCAACATGAGCTTTCGCGCGTTCGCCCGCGCCGTCGAGGCCTCGCCCTCGACCGTCGGCGATTACGTGCGCCGGGCACAAGTCGCCAGTCTCGGCTGGCCGATGCCGGAGGGCCTGAGTGAGCAGGCCCTGGAAGCGTTGCTGTTTCCGCCGGCACAACCGGTCGCGGTCACACGCCCGTTGCCTCTCTGGCCGCACGTCCACGCCGAGCTGCGACGCAAAGGCGTGACGCTCGCGCTGCTGTGGCAGGAGTACAAGACCGAGTGTTGTCGCCGACGTTTATTTGCGCCATTTCCAAGGTGTCTGCAGACGCTGCATTGAGCCAACCCGACAAGCCCGTCAGCCGCGCCCCTGCTTGGGTTGAGGTCTTGAGCGGTGGCTCAGTTCGGAGTCGGCGCGATGGCTCAATCTGAAGGCGGCGCCAACAGGTGTGCTACGCGGCGCTACAGTTGCGCGAAGAGCTGCGCCGGTTCGCGCTCGATCTGCGCCTCGAGCAGGGTCTCGACCTGGGGGTGCGCATCGGGCTCAACTCCGGGACGGTGGTGGTTGGCAAGATCGGCGACGATCTGCGTATGGACTACACCGCGCAGGGCCACACGGTGGGCCTCGCGCAACGCATGGAGCAGCTCGCAGAGACCGGGCACGTCTACGTGTCGGAACATACCGCGCGGCTGGTCCACGGGTACTTCGAGCTGGGTGAACTCGGCGCGGCAAAGGTCGCCGGCAGTGTCGAGGCCGTTTGCGTGTTCGATCTGCTTACGGTAACCGGTGCACACACGCGGCTGCAGGTGTCGCGCGCGCGTGGGTTGACGGCATTCGTCGGGCGCGACGACGAGATGGACATCCTCGACAAGGCGCTCGAGCGGGCGCGCCGAGGCCACGGGCAGGTGGTGGGCGTGGTCGGCGAAGCAGGACTCGGCAAGAGTCGGCTGTGCTACGAGTTCGTCGAGCGTTGCCGCGCGCAGGGCATTGCGATTTACGAGTGCCATTGTCCGTCCTACGGCACGCGCATTCCGTTCATTCCGATCCTGCAATTGTTCCGCAGCTACTTCCGTATCAGCGAGCGCAACCCCGCGGAGTCGGCGCGGCAGAAGATCGCCGGCACGCTTGTGTTGCTGGACGCGACGTTGCAGGAAAGTCTACCGACTTTGTTCGAGTTTCTGGGCCTGGCGGATCCGGCGGGGCCGGCGCCGCGCGTGGAGCCGGAGGTGCGCCAGCGACAGTTGTTCAATGTGCTGCATAAGGTGGTGCGGGCACAGAGCGAACGCGGGGTGGTGTCGGTGACATTGGTTGACGACCTGCACTGGGTGGACAATTGGAGCGACGAATTCGTCACGCAAATGGTGGAGGCAGCCGAGTACAGCCGCTCGCTGGTGTTGGTGAACTACCGGCCGGAATATCACGCGCGGTGGGCCGGGCGCGGGCATTGCCAGCAGCTGCCGTTGGTGCCCCTGGGGGCGGCGGCGCTGCAGGCGATGGTGGCAGCCCTGCTCGGACCGGATCCCTCGGTGGCAGCGCTGACACAGGGGGCTCGCGCAGCGCAGCAGATTCGTAATTTCGGACATCCTCCCCGCTAAGGGCATCACGCCAACGTGCGTTCGTACCTTTGTTGATAAACTCCTTACCGCCCCCGCTAAACATTTGCTCCAACATGGGTGTCAGAGATTCTGCATGCGCCTTCATATAATCGAAAGTGCAATGTTCGACTTGAATCGGCCAAATGGACTCGTCTACTGGAATATCCAGAAAGTCTGCAATGCGGCGCATTTGACCAGGTAAGTCGTCCTTCAAATCATTGAAATGCACATGAAGCACATTCGGTAAATCGCGTAATTCCCACCAAGCTCGGATATTTGAAAAAAGTGGCCAAATGGGGTGGCCGTCTTTCTCCAACCACTCGCGAAAATATTCCACGATGTTGGGGTTGGGTTTCGGCAGCGGATAGCCCACCAATCCCGGGGTCTCATTAAATGCTTCATACCCGGCGTCTGTAAGTTGACTGTGATGGTGGTTGTCGGCGCCGGCCTCAAATTGAGCCATGGTGCCGACGGGGCAATGAGCCAGCCATTAAGGCCGAAACACTAGCAGCGGCATTGTTTCTGACCCGGTCGAGCTGGCTCACCGAAGGATCGGCAGACACCTCTGAAATGGCTCAATTCAGGATCGGCGGCAACACTCGCCTGCATTGGGCGCGACCGTAGCCCCGCTGAGCAGCTGACCCGCAGCGTCCGCCACTTCATCCACTATCCCCTCAGGTGTGCTCTTGCCGGCGAACGCGGGCGAGGTCACCTCGATGGCGAAGTGCCTCCCCACCGCCGTTCACTTCGCTCCGTGAACCGAAAATCTGCCGCTCGCTAGCTTCGCGCAGCGCGTCGATGACAGGACCCTGGGAATCGGTCGAATGCGACGACAGCTGCCCTCCTCGTTTCAGTATCGCGGCACCGAGGGGTCGACCATCTGGGACCACGCGTCGATGCCGCCCTTCAGGTTGTAGACATTCCGGAAGCCTTCGCGGAGCAGTTGCTCACCGGCTTCCTGGCTGCGCACCCCAAGGTGGCAATGGAATGCGATGGGCGTCTCCCGGTCGAGCCCAACCAGGGTTTTCTGGCCGGCTGTATCAAGCGGGCGCGCCGCCGCAATCGTGGCGATGACGCGCTCGTCTTCGGCCCGGACGTCGAAGACAATGACCTCGCCCCGGTCGAGCATGGCCTTTAGCTCGGGGGCGCTCAACTGCCTCACCTTGGGCGGCGCGTTCGGATTGTCGATCTTGAGCCCGCCGTCGGTTCCGTCGATGAAGTCAATGCTCATGCCGTTGGCGCGGCGCGCGCTTGAACGATCGAGCAACAGGGTCAGCCCGCTCGTACGGACCTCGATGTCTCCCGGATCGCGCGGTCCGAAGAGCAGCTCGTATTGGAACTGAGCGTCGATCTTCAGGCGCAGCGGTTCTCCACTCGAATCGGCTAGGGCGGCCTCGAACGCCTTGGTCGCCGCCTCGCTGAGGATGATCGTCGGCGTCGCCGGCGCGGAGATTTCCGCGCCGATGAGCCTCTGGAGCTCTCCGGAGGCGTGCATATCGCGAATGACGTCGCAGCCCCCGATGAACTGTCCGCTGACGTACAGCTGGGGAATCGTCGGCCACTGGGAAAACGCCTTGATCCCATCCCGGATCTCGGGTGAGCGAAGCACGTCGACGGTCTCGTAGCTCGGCAGCAGCTCGTCGAGGATCTGCACCACCTGGGCGGAGAAACCGCACTGCGGCGCCCGAGGAGTACCTTTCATGAAGAGGACGGCCCGGTTGCTTGCCACCAGGTCGGCGATCTGTTTGCGGAGAGAGTCACTCAATGCCATGGTTGTTCCTTTCCAAAATACTGTTGAAACTTGTTCGCCACGCCCCGCTACTCCTTGTGCGTCCGGCGGCGGCTCGCCCTTCTGGGTGATATTGGGCCATTTGGCCGAGTGATTGCGGTTCAGCTGCAGTCAAAGCTCGGCGCCTTGGTCGGTGTCCGACAGGGCTGCTTCGGCTAGACCT
>CAMATU010000067.1 GCA_945861225.1 Klebsiella pneumoniae | reverse complement strand
AAATTAGTTCCTTCCTGGACAGATCCTATAGTGATTGGGAGACATTCTTTTGGAGATCAATACAAAGCAACAGATTTTAAAGTACCAGGAAAAGGTAAACTTAAAATTCAATGGGTTCTTACTCATAAATTCTTTCTGTTTGGGTTCGGAGCGTCAAACTCCGAACGTGGCAATTGGTCGGGCAGCAAGCAGTGCGGTCAGTTCAGGCGCTCGATGATAGTCGCCGTGCCCATGCCCGCCCCCACACAGAGATTAATCAAGGCCGTGCCCTGCCCGCGACGTTCGAGCTCATCCAATACCGTGCCCAGAATCATCGCGCCAGTCGCCCCCAGCGGATGACCCATCGCGATCGCGCCCCCATTCACATTGATTTTGTCATGCGAGATGTTCATGTCCTGCATGTACAACATCACCACCGAGGCGAACGCTTCATTGAGTTCAAATAAATCGATATCACTGGCTTGCATGCCGGCGCGTTTGAGCGCCTTGCGTGCTGACGGCGCTGGCCCGGTCAGCATGATGGTGGGCTCGGAGCCGATTGAGGTGAACGCGCGAATTCGCGCGCGCGGCTTCAGGCCGAGTCGCTCACCCATTTCTTTCGAGCCCAGCAGCACCGCCGCACAACCATCGACAATGCCGCTCGAGTTACCGCCCGTATGCACGTGTTCGATTTGTTCCACCCCGGGGTAGCGCTGTAGTGCGACGGCATCGAAGCCATAATCCTCACCCATTTGCGTGAAGGCTGGCTTAAGGTTTGCCAGTTCCTCCATGGTGGTTTGTGGCCGCATGTGTTCGTCGCGGTCAAGCAGCACTTCACCAAGAATATCGCGCACCGGCACCACGGAGTTTTTGAACCACCCGTTCTTCCAGGCCTGGCCGGCACGCCGCTGGCTTTCGCAGGCGTAGGCATCCACGTCCTGGCGCGAGAAACCGTGCATGGTCGCGATTAGATCCGCGCCAATACCTTGGGGTGCGAAATAGGATTTATAGGCCACCGCCGGATCGCCGACCCAGGCGCCGCCGTCCGCACCCATCGGCACGCGCGACATCGATTCGACTCCGCCCCCAATCGTAAGGTCCGACTGGCCGGCCATGATTTGTGCGGCGGCGGTATTCACCGCCTCCAAGCCGGAGGCACAAAAGCGATTCAGCTGTTTGCCCGGCACATTCTGCGCGTAGTCGGCGATGATCGCGGCGACTCGCGGCAGCACTGCGCCCTGCTCGCCCACCGGCGATACGCAGCCAAACACAATGTCATCCACCAACGAAGTATCGAGGTGATTACGCTCGCGAAGTGCAATTAGCATCTGTGCCGCAAGTTGAATTGGCGTGACCTCGTGCAACGCGCCAGTCGCTTTTCCGCGCCCGCGCGGGGTACGAACACAGTCATAAATAAATGCGTCAGCCATGGTTGCTACCTCAGGTTGCGTGAAGGGCGGGCTGGCGGCGCACCCGGCTGCCAGCAGATCGGTAACATCGATTATAGGGACAAAAACGTCTTTTGGCCTCCGCCGAAAGCCGCCCGAATCCGCGCCTACGCGCGCAGCCCCCGCGTATTGTCGCCCGCCGGATCGCCACTCGCCGCACTCCACCCGAAGGCGAGCGAGCGCCACAGTTCGCGGTAGTCATAGTCCGTTTGGAGGACCAGGTTGAGTCGCTTGTAAGACCCAAAATCCGAGACGAGATGAATTAGCTGCACGATTCCCTTGTCCGTCAGACCCACGCTACGCAGCCCGGCATGGGGAAATGCCCCAGCAGTGTAACAACCGAGTCGGCGTCGCGGGCGAAGGGTGTGGGCGTTACAGCAAATCCCGCAGCCGGTAATACAGCGTCCCCAGCAGTATCCCTGGCAGGCGCAGAAATTTTCCACCTGGGAAATTTCGGTGTGGGATCCGGGCGAAGACATCAAAGCGTTCGCTGGTACCGGCAATTGCCTCAGCCATGAGCTTGCCAGCCAGGCCGGTCAGGCCCATGCCATGACCGGAGAAGCCTTGTGCAAAATAAGTATCGCGCGCAAGGCGTCCGAAATGCGGCGCGCGGTTGAAGGAAATATCAACGTACCCCCCCCACGCATAAGCGAGCTCGATATCGTGCAGCTGAGGAAACACGCGCAACATGCGGGCCCGCATTGTCGCGCGCAGATTAGCCGGCGGTACCTTTGAGTAACTCACCCGCCCGCCGAACAACAGTCGGTGATCGGCCGACAAGCGAAAATAATCCAGCACGAAATTGCTGTCAGTGACCGCCGTGTGATTCGTGATCAGCTGCTGCGCGCGCGCCGCGCCCAAGGGCGCCGAGGCAACGATATAGGTGCCCACCGGCATGATTTTGCGGGCGAGCTCGGGCACTAAAGAATCCAGATATGCGTTACCCGCAAACACCAGATGCCGGGCGGAGACCTGGCCCTGCGCGGTACTCACCAGTGGCTGCGGCGTGTTGCGATAGGACACCACGCGCGTGTCTTCGAAAATGCGCACGCCGGCCGCGCGCGCGGCCTCGGCCAACCCCAGTGTGTAGTTCAACGGATGGAGATGACCGGCACGCGGATCATAGAGCCCCGCGCAGTAACGTGATGAACGCAGCACTGCCTGCAGGGCTGGGCCTTCGAGATATTCCAAGGGATAGGCGTATTGTTCCGCGAGTAGCGTCTGGTAGGCGCGCAGCTCAGCACGTTGCCGGGGTTTGATCGCGACATGCATCTGCCCGTCGCGCCAGTCACAGTCGATCGCGTGGCGTGCCACGAGATCTTTCACCAATTGCACGCCTTCCAGCGACAAATCCCATAAGTGATGCGCATCCGCCGTGCCGACCACCTGCGCGAGCGTTTCGATATCGCACGCGAAACCGGCAATCACCTGCGCGCCACTGCGCCCCGAGGCGCCCCACCCGATACGGTTTGCCTCCAACAGCACCACGTCGTAGCCGCGCTCGGCGAGATGTAGCGCAGTCGAGCAGCCGGTAATACCGCCACCCACCACACAGACGTCGCAGCGCAGGGACTCCGTCAGCGCGGGGGCAGCCTGCCAGGGGTGTGCCGTCGCGGCGTAGTAGGAGTCGATATGGGATGCGCGGGTCATGTATGGGGTCTTAGCCGAATGGCACTTACTTAAGACGTACTTTGATAGTGAGGCGTCGAGATGAACGAGCTTTCGTACGCTTCGGCTTTTGCGGTAGCGCACACCCCTGACGAAGCACCATGAAAAATTATAGGGCGGATAAGCCCGGAGGGCGTCATCCGCCGACAATCGTCGGCTTGCGCAAACGCTTATCCGACCTATGGGAGACGTGCGCCTATCCTTAAGTTATGTGCCATTCGGGTCTTAGCCGTTCTGGCCAGTGTAGCGAGTCGGGGCGCCGCGCTGTGACTGCTGTCGTTGCGAGCGAATGCGTCAATCCAGTGATAGGTAGCAGCGCGCAGCGTACCTGGGACCGCTAGCCGGCCCTTTGCGACTGCGGCTATTATTGGCCACCCCCTGGCGACTAAGCCAGGGCCGGCCATTAACCAGGAGTAGCGAGCCCTTCCAGATCGCTAAAGCTCATGAGCAGCCCAGCAGAAGAATCGTCCCCAACCCGTACCGAATCCCTTGAGAAATGGCTGCGGGAGCGTAATTGCACCGAAGTTGAATGCATCATCCCGGATTTTTCCGGCGTCGCGCGCGGCAAAATCATGCCGGCCAGCAAGTTTTGGAAAGAAGAGCGTCTGCGCCTTCCCGAAGGCGTATTCGCGCAGACCGTGACCGGCGAATACCCGGAGGAGGATGTCACCGATCCCACCGAGCCGGACATGTTACTGCGACCGGATGTCTCGACTATTCGGCTGGTGCCATGGGCTGCCGAGCCCACCGCGCAGGTGATTCACGATTGCTTTTACAACGATGGCCGGCCGGTCGATTTGGCACCGCGCACCGTGCTGCGCCGCGTGCTCGAACTGTACACCCGACGCGGTTGGAAACCGATTGTGGCACCAGAACTTGAGTTCTTTTTAGTCGAAAAGAATATTGACCCAGATTTACCCTTAAAACCCCCGATCGGCCGCTCTGGTCGCCCAGAGACTGGGCGTCAAGCCTATGGCATCGATGCGGTCAACGAGTTCGATCCGCTGTTCGAGGATATCTACGATTACTGCGAAGTGCAGGAATTGGATATCGATACGCTGATCCACGAATCCGGCGCAGCGCAGATGGAGATCAATTTCCTGCATGGCGATCCGATGGAACTCGCCGATCAGACTTTCCTATTCAAGCGCACCTGTCGGGAAGCCGCCTATCGCCACGGTATTTACGCCACTTTCATGGCCAAACCCCAGAAGGACGAACCGGGCAGTGCAATGCACATTCATCAAAGTGTGCTCGACATTGCCACTGGCACGAATATTTTCGCGACTGCGGACGGCAAGCTCACCGACCTGTTCCTGTCCCATATTGCCGGCTTACAAAAATACCTGCCGGCGGCGATGTCGTTCTTCGCACCCAATGTGAATTCCTATCGCCGCTTGGCGAGCGGGAATTTTGCGCCGATGAATGTGCAATGGGGTTATGACAATCGCACCGTTGGCCTGCGCGTACCGGTCGCTGATCCACAAGCTACTCGTGTCGAAAATCGCATACCGGGCGCGGATGTTAATCCCTATCTCGCCATCGCGATGTCGCTGGCCTGCGGCTATCTCGGCATGATTGAAGGGCTGCGCCCGAGCGCGCCGCTGAGTGACAGCGGCTATGATTTGGGCTACCAGTTGCCGCGTAATCTGGAAGACGCGCTAAAACTGCTGGAAGCGTCCACCGCGCTGAAAGAAATCATCGGTGAGCGCTTCGCTAAGTGTTACGCTGCCGTGAAACAAAAAGAATATGCCACGTTCTTCCATGTGATCAGTTCCTGGGAACGCGAATTTCTGCTGCTCAACGTATGACTCTCGCTGCTACCCACACCACCGCCGAATGGCAGGCGCTCGATCGCCAGCATTACCTGCACCCCTTCACGGATACCAAGGCGTTACACGAGTTCGGCACCCGCATTATTACCCGCGCAGATGGCGTGTGGCTGTGGGATTCCGAGGGCCAGCAAATTCTGGACGGCATGGCCGGCCTGTGGTGTGTAAATATCGGCTATGGCCGCCGCGAATTGGTGGAGGCCGCCGCAGCGCAAATGCGCGAGCTGCCGTTCTATAACAGCTTTTTCAAAACTGCCAATCCACCGGCGCTGGCCTTGGCGGCCCTGCTCGCGGAAGTCACGCCATCCCAATTCAACCATGTGTTCTTCACGAGCTCGGGTTCGGAGGCGAATGACACCATCGTGCGCATGGTGCGCCGTTACTGGGACGTGCTCGGGCAGCCGCAACGCAAAACCTTCATCAGCCGTTGGAGCGGCTATCACGGCAGCACCATGGCCGGCGCCAGCCTCGGTGGAATGCCTGCCATGCATGCCCAGGGCGACCTCCCAATTCCGGGCATCGTGCACATCGATCCCCCCTATTGGTATGGACTGGGCGGTCAGGAGACGCCGGAAGTCTTCGGCCTGCGCGCCGCCGGTTGGTTAGAGCAGAAGATTCTGGAGCTGGGGCCGGAGCATGTCGCCGCCTTCATCGGTGAGCCCATTCAGGGTGCCGGCGGGGTGATTTTTCCGCCTTCGACCTATTGGCCAGAAGTCCAGCGGATCTGTCGCAAGTATGGCGTGCTATTAATTTCCGATGAAGTGATTTGCGGCTTTGGCCGGACTGGCCGTTGGTTTGGTTGCGAGACCTTCGGCTTTGAACCCGATCTGATGACGCTCGCCAAAGGGATCTCCTCCGGTTACCTGCCGCTCGGCGGGGTGATGGTGGGCGAGCGGGTAGCAGAGGTGCTGATCGCGAGCGGCGACTTCAACCACGGCTATACGTATTCCGGCCACCCCACCTGTTGTGCGGTCGCCGAAGTGAATGTGCGTTTGCTGCGCGATGAGGGGATCATCGCGCGCGTCGCCACCGACACCGGACCCTATCTGCAAGCTCAGCTAGCCACCTTGCTGGACCATCCATTGGTCGGCGAAGTGCGCAGTATCGGCCTGCTTGCAGGCATCGAACTGGTCAAGAATAAGGTCACCCGCGAACGCTTTTCGCCACTGGGCGAGGTCGGCACGCTGTGTCGCGATTTCTGCTTCAAAGAAGGCCTCATCATGCGCGCGGTGGGTGACACCATGATCATGGCGCCGCCTTTGATTATTGCGCACGCCGAGATCGATGAACTCGTGCGCCGCGCACGGCGCTGTTTCGACCTCACGGCAGCCGCGCTGCGCAGCCCGCTTTAGTGCATGACCGAGGGCCGGCGCACCAGCCTAGCGCCATGCATAAGGAACGGTTGCGGGTCCGGCATTCAATGGCGTAAGGTCGGCGCGTGGCGTCTGTTTGCGGTCGCCACGCATTACAAAACTGTCCGCTGCGCTACCCGCTGGAGGATTGCCGACCATGACCCACTCAATTCGCGCCTTGCCCTACTTTCTTACGTGTCTACTCACGCTCGCTGGCTGCGGCGGGAGTGAAGAGAGTACTGAATCCTCGAACGCCGCCACGCCGAGCACCGCTGCTGCACCCGAGAACGCGAGCAAGGATCAGGTCCTCAATATCTACAACTGGTCCGATTACATTGCCGAAGACACCATCGCCAATTTCGAGAAAGAAACTGGCATCAAGGTGCAGTACGACGTCTTCGATTCCAACGAAGTGCTGGAAGCTAAACTGCTCGCCGGTAATACCGGCTACGACATCGTCGTCCCCTCGGCGTTTTTTGTCGCGCGCCAAATTCAAGCCGGCGTGTTCCAGCCGCTGGAGCGCAGCAAACTCCCGAACTACAAAAATCTCGATCCTGAGATCATGAAAGTGCTGGCCGGCTACGATCCGGACAATCAATATGTGCTGCCGTGGCTGTGGGGAACCACCGGAGTTGGGTACAACGTGAAGATGATCAAGGACCGCATGCCGGATGCACCGCTCGACAGCCTGGATATTCTCTTCAAGCCGGAAATCGTTTCCAAGTTCAAAGACTGCGGTGTCGCCACCTTGGATGCGCCGTCCGAAACCTTTCCGACCGCACTGCGTTATCTGGGTCTGCCGACGGGCAGTCAGACCGAAGAAAATCTGGCGCTGGTTGAAAAGCTCACGATGGGCCTGCGGCCATCCATCAAATACTTTCACTCGTCGCAATATATTAACGACCTCGCGAACGGCGAACTCTGCTTGGTGTTAGGCTGGAGTGGAGATGTGTTCATCGCCCGTGATCGCGCTGCAGAAGCGAACAAGGGCGTCGAGATTGCCTACTTCATTCCGAAAGAGGGCGCGTTGATGTGGATCGATACCATGGCGATTCCGAAAGACGCCCCGCACGCGGAGAACGCGTATAAATTCCTCGATTATGTGCTGCGTCCAGAGGTGATTGCCGCGGTTTCCAACTATGTGAATTACGCGAATGGAAACCTGGCGTCCACGCCGCTGATCAAAGCTGAAGTCACTGGCGACAAAGCGATCTACCCGGATGCAGAAACCAAGACCAAGCTCTTCCCGAATGTGGTGAATACACCCGAGTACGATCGCTTGATCACGCGCGCCTGGACGCGAGTCAAGACCAATCAATAAGTGACTCTGCGCGTAATCATCGCGGGTGGCTTTTGGAGACTCATGGTGCCCGTAGCTTCGAGAGAACTACGTGGCGTCCTGCAGCGCCGTAGGGCGGAAAAGCGCAGCGCCTTCCGCCGCATGCGGAGGACGACTCGCGTAAATTTGCTACTTGCCCAAGCCGCTGGCAGCGCGTTCTCAGTGGTGCATAAGAGTCGCTTAGCATCCTGTGATGTGCAATTGATGGAATCGAGATGGCGGAAGGCGCGGCGCTTTTCCGCCCTATTCACGACGAGCTTTCGATCTGATTTGACGAAGAGGCCAATAAGTAGTGGAGGCCAGACGGGCCGCCTGCCCGATGAGGGAAAGCCCCATGGTTGATGGAAAAAAACCGGATCCACTGACCTTGCAACCGTGGAAGGATCCGGCGGCCACGCCCTATATCCGGATTCAAAACGTCGTCAAGAAATTCGGCGATTTCGTCGCCGTGAATAATGTCTCGCTGAATATCTACAAGCAGGAATTGTTCTGCCTGCTCGGCGGCTCGGGGTGTGGCAAGAGTACCTTGCTGCGCATGCTGGCGGGCTTCGAGGAACCGGACGCCGGACAGATTTTTCTCGACGGCCAGAACATGGCGGGCATTCCCCCCTACAAGCGCCCGATCAACATGATGTTCCAGTCCTATGCGCTGTTCCCGCACATGACGGTGGAGGACAACATCGCCTTCGGCCTCAAGCAGGATCACACGCCCAAAAAAGAACTCTGGGAGCGCGTGAAAGGGATTCTGGAATTGGTGAAGCTGGCGTCCTTTGCGAGTCGCAAGCCGCACCAACTGTCCGGTGGACAACGGCAACGTGTCGCACTCGCGCGTTCATTGGTTAAACAACCCAAACTGCTGTTGCTGGATGAGCCGCTCGGTGCGCTCGACAAGAAGCTCCGCGAGTCCACCCAATTCGAACTGATGAATATCCAGGAAAAACTCGGTGTCACCTTCGTGGTGGTCACGCACGATCAGGAAGAGGCGATGACGCTCTCCTCTCGCATCGGCGTGATGAACGCAGGACAAATCGTGCAGGTGGGAACGCCGTCCGAGATTTACGAATTCCCGACCAGCCGCTTTGTCGCGGACTTCATCGGTTCGGTGAACATGTTCGAAGGCCGCATCACCGATGAGGACAATGATTACGTCCGCATCCGTTCCGATGAAGCGGATTGCACCATCTTCATCAATCACGGCGTCGCGGCGCCACCGAGTGCCGCAATCGGCGTCGCACTGCGTCCCGAGAAAATCAGCATCACCCATGAGGCACCCGCAGACCTCAGCGAGAATTGCCTCTCGGGGGTGGTCGAAGACATCGCCTACATGGGCGACATGTCGGTGTTCAACGTGCGCTTAAAAACCGGCAAACTCGTTAAGGTTTCGCAGACCAACCTTATTCGGCACGCGAGTGATGCCATCAATTGGGAAGATCACGTGTATCTCACGTGGAACGCCGCGAGCGGTGTGGTGCTGACCGTATGAGTCGCGCGGGCTATCTCCCGCTCGGCGATCAGCTGGCGGTATCGGCCGAACCCTTGGTGCGTACGTTGGCCCGCATCCCACCGATTCGAATCCTGTTGAATGCCTTGGGCTGGCTCGGCTTGAGTGGGCGCGGACTGGTGATCGCTGTGCCCTATCTGTGGCTCCTGGTGTTCTTCCTGATTCCATTTGTGATCGTGCTCAAGATTTCGCTTGCCGATCAACTCATCGCCCAACCCCCCTACAGTTCGCTGCTGGAAATGACAGAGAAGGGCTATCTCACGCTCAAGCTCAATCTCAACAACTACAAATTCCTGATCGAGGATGCGCTGTATTGGAAGGCCTATCTCAATTCAGTAAAGATTGCGTTCATCTCGGCTTTTTTGTGTCTCGTGATCGGCTATCCCATGGCCTATGGCATCGCGCGTGCGGCGCCATCCTCGCGTAATCTCCTTTTGATGCTGGTGATTCTGCCGTTCTGGACCTCATTTCTGCTGCGTGTGTATGCCTGGATTGGGCTCCTCAACAACAACGGCATCATCAACAATATCCTGATAGGCCTCGGCATTACCGATCATCCAATCGTGATGATCAAAACCGATTTCGCGGTGTATGTCGGTATTGTTTACTCCTACCTCCCATTCATGATTCTGCCGCTCTACACCACCTTGGAGAAGATGGACATGACTTTGCTTGAGGCGGCGGCCGATCTCGGTTGCCGGCCACTCAAAGCGTTCTTCATGATTACGCTCCCCCTGTCGCTGCCGGGCATCATCGCCGGGTTTTCTTTGGTCTTCATTCCCGCGTTGGGTGAATTCGTTATCCCGGATCTTCTGGGCGGTACCGATACTTTGATGGTCGGGCATGTGCTGTGGAATGAGTTCTTCTCAAACCGCGCGTGGCCGGTGGCCTCGGCGGTCGCGATTGTGATGCTGCTATTGGTGCTGGTAATCATGTTTGTGCAGCATCGACTTGAACGGCACGCAGGACGGGCAGCATGAGCGCGCGACGTTCACCCTTCGTCACTGCCTGGATGTGGGCGGGTTTTACCTTCCTCTACATTCCGATTCTGTCGCTGATCATCTTTTCGTTTAATTCGAACAAGCTGGTGACTGTTTGGGCCGGTTTTTCCACCAAGTGGTACAGCGCACTCCTGCACAACGAGCAGATCCTGAGTGCGGCGTGGCTGAGCCTTAAAATTGCGCTGATCACGGCCACAATTGCCGTGGTGCTCGGCACCTTGGTCGCCCTTTGCCTGGCACGCCTCGGGGCCTTTAAGGGCCGTGCATTGTTATCGGGATTAGCGACCGCCCCGCTGGTGATGCCGGAAGTCATTACCGGGCTCTCGCTGTTGCTGCTGTTTGTCGCGATGGAACAGGCCATTGGCTGGCCGGCAGGCCGAGGGATCCTCACCATCATCATCGCGCATGCGACCTTTGCGATGGCCTATGTGGCGGTGGTTGTGCAATCCCGCTTGGTCGGCATGGATCCTTCCATTGAGGAAGCGGCGATGGATCTTGGCGCCCAGCCCGCCAAGGTTTTTTTTCTGATCACACTGCCGATCATCGCACCCGCGCTCGTCTCTGGCTGGCTGCTCGCGTTCACGCTCTCACTCGATGATCTCGTGATCTCCAGCTTCGTGTCCGGTCCGGGTGCCAGTACCTTGCCCATGGTCATCTATTCCAAAGTGCGCCTCGGACTGTCGCCCGAGATCAACGCGCTCGCCACGCTCATGGTGCTCATCGTTGCGCTGGGGGTGATTGCCGCGAGCTGGCTGCTCGCGCGCCAGGAAAAACTGCGCCAGCGCGATCTGCAGATCGCGATCAACCAGGAGTGAGTTAGCGCGGCCCGCCATTGCGCCCAAAAATCGATTGCATCCCCTGCTCGGTCGGGCTTGGTCCACGCTGGCCTGCCGCTGGCGTGTAGCGCGCCAATTCCCCGCCCTGCCGCGTGCAAACCTCGCGGCGTTCGGCCTCGGTTTTACCGTACACCTTGATATAGGCGCCACCTAAGCGACAGCGCATTTCGGGCTCTGCCACTGCCGCACCGGCCACGCCGATTAATCCGAGCAGAATGATGTGACGTGCCAATAGGTGCATCCTGGATTCCTCACTAGATGATTACAAAAGTTGCAGCGGGGCATGTTAGCAGCCGGCCGGTTGTACGCGGCCTGAATCTACGACCCAACACCCGCTTGTTCACGTCAATAATGCGGAGGCCGTTCGTCCGCCGCAGCAAAAGGACGCTGCTCGGATTTCCAGCTGTCGATCTGGCGCTGATAGGCCATCATCTGCGCGCGCAAATTTTCGAGCTCGCGCTGCTGACGGTAAACGACGTCGCTCAGCTCTTGATTGGCCTGCTCAAGATAGGCAATTTTCAGTTCGATCTGTTCGAGGGTTGTCTCGCGCATAGTCTTTCATCCCAATAAACGTCACCGCGTCGCGGCCAACTTCAGGCCCCGGGTGGAATTAGTCTGGTCACACCGAAGGTATTCCTAAGTGTTGTTTTGCGCCGTAAAGTGATCCGGGATTTGCAATTAAAAATGACCCGCCTCGGGGAGCCCGAGTATGGCTCAGATCTTCGCCGGTTTTCTAGATTTGGTCTCCTTCGTCGTTTTTGTTGCGCTGTGCTTGAAGCGATATGACGCGTTGCCGGTCTCGACGATGTGGCAATGAGGGGTCAGTCGAGCGAGCAGCGCGGTGGTCATCCTGGGGTCGCCGAGGTGTGCGGGCGACCGTTGCGCACATGTGTGTTTATGAGTTAATGCACGCTTGCCATCAGGACAATCAGCTTGCCAACCAAGTCTGAAAGTCCCGGGAGAGAGCCTTTCAAAGTAGCAAGCCAAGCAAGGAGATCCAAGACCATGCCGCAATTCGAATTCATCCAATACACCGTCGAGCGCGGGCGTGCGCGCATCGTGTTCAATCGTCCAGACAAGCGTAATGCGATGTCGCCCGCCCTCCTGCAGGAACTCGACGCCGCCCTGTGGGAAGCCGACAACGATACTGCCGTGCACGCAGTGGTGCTGAAGGGCAACGGCAAAGGTTTCTGCGCGGGCTACGACCTCACGCCGCAGCCGGCGGCCGCGCCATCGACTGACGGCCCGCAATATCGCGGTGCGGTATTCGGGGATTTCGAGGACGATGTGTGGCGGCTCGAGCGCGGTCAGCGTCTGCGCATGACTTTGTTCGACATGCACAAGCCGGTGATCGCGCAGATCCACGGCTTCTGCCTGGCCGGGGGTACCGATGTCGCGCTGCTGTGCGACATGGTGATCGCGGCCGATGACACGCGCATCGCCTTTCCGGCGACGCGCGATCTGGGCTCGCCACCGAACCACATGTGGCTCTATCACATCGGCCCGCAGTGGGCGAAGCGCTTGTTGTTGACCGGTGACAGCATCACGGGCGCGGAGGCCGCAAGCCTTGGCCTGGTGCTGAAGGCGGTGCCATTACCCGAGCTCGAAGCGGAAGTCGAGCAATTGCTCGATCGCCTGGCGTTGATCGATATCGCACTGCTGGCCGCCAACAAGCGCATCGTCAATGTCGGGCTTGAATTGATGGGCGCACGCACGCTGCAACGCCTGGCCGCGGAGAATGACGCGCGTGGCCATCTGGCACCATCAGCGCAGGAATTCCTGCGTCAGTCGCGCAGTGGCGGCTTGGTCGCGGCCATGCGCGAACGCGATGCGAAGTTCGGCGACGGTCGCGCACGTGTGCACGGACCGGAACGGCGCGACGCCGCGGGGCGTCTACTGGAAGAATGAGCGTGCCCCTCGCACAAGGCTTACTCAATGAGCGACAAAAAAGTGGCTTCTCCCGTCAAGGCGTCCTGTGCGCCGGCTGGGCCCAGCACCATCCCCATGCGCCAGCGCGATGGGGACATTACTTATTATCAAGCGCGAAACGCGCAAGGTCGACATTCTCTCCGACCCACCTATCTTCGCGATCCAGGAAGCGCGGCTTCACGAACCATACCATCAGCGGCAGCACGATTAGCGACAGCATCATATTGATCAGCATGATGGAAACCAACAACAGTCCCATGTCCGCCATGAACTTGAGTTCAGACAAGAAATACCAGGGCAGAATGCCGAGCAGCATGATGGTCGCCGTGAATAAAATGGCCTTCCCGGTGGTGGTCAGTGCATTTGAGATTGCAGCTTTCAAGTCACCGCGGCGGACCGCATATTCCTCACAAATACGGCTCAGCAAATAAATGCCGTAATCGATACCGACGCCGATGCCCATCACAGAAACGATAGTCGCATTGATGTCGAGGCCTATCCCCAGACCATACATCGCAGCGCCCAACATGAAATTGGACAGATTCACCGGGACCAGCAGAATCAGCCCGGCGACCACTGAACGATAGGCAATCGTCGCGATCACCATGATGGCGAGATTCACCAGGCCAACGATATACCAGTGATAGCGCTCAACGACACTGTTCATCGCCTGCTGCAGGGCAATCAATCCGGTACCTAAGCGCACCCGAAAATCCGTGTGTTCCACACCTACTGCCGCTACCGCCAGACGCGCGCTCGCCAGCGCACCATCAATCGTTTCCTGCTTGTTGTCTTTGAACCAGGCCGAAACGGAGGAAGTTCTGAATTCGAAATCCGCTACGCCTGCGTAGTTGTATGGGCTGGTGCCGAAGGACGCGACGAACCCGGCGTGCGCCACCGCCTGATCCGACAGATCAAGCGCCAGCCACTTCGGATTCCCGCCGGACATCAGGCGATAGATTTCCTGCATATAGTCGGTGAATGACAGGGTGGCGCGCGCCGGCATCGCCGCATCGGCCTCCAGCATGCGCTGCAGCCTGGTTGAAACCTTGACGACTTCCGGCGTGCGTGCAGCACGCCGGTTGGGATCGTGAGACTTGGATTCGAGCACGATCTCGAGGGTATTCATCCCCGGGAAGTGCGCGTTGATCGCCCGCACAGCCGTATTGAACTCTGAGTCGTGCCATAAGAAATTACTGCCTTCGACCGGATTTCCGATCTTCAGCAGCGAATTCGTGTAGATCGCGAGAATGCCGGTGGCAAGCGTAACAGCCAGCGTCATGTTGGCCGCGCGCCCGACTGTGATCCGCGCGATGAACCCGAGGATCCGGCTTTCGAGGAGACGAATACCGGACTCTGACGAATTGCCGCCCACGATTTTCGCGAGATTGCGCGGCGCCGGCAGGTACGACAGCAGCACGGACATCAGGAACACGCCAGTGGGAATGATCCACAGCGCCCAGAAGCCGCAGAACAGTGCATGATTGACCATCGTCTTGATCGGCGTAATCGCGATAAAGACGATGCCGAAGACGTCGGTCAGAATGCCGAGAACCGATGGCGCCATCATGATTCCCATGGTCACCTCTGCGGCCTTGCGGCGATCTTTCAGGTGCAGGAGAATTTCGTAGTAGCGCTCGGTGTACTGCACGCAATGCGAAAAAGATCGCGCGACCAGCAGCAGCGGCACAATCATCAACAACGGCTCGATGGGGCGCGCCAACCAGCCGATGAAGCCAAAACCCCATAAGCCCGCGATCAGCGCACACACGATGGGGGCGATGACCCCGGCCACGTTGCGCATATAGAGCACCAGCGCCAGGACCAAGGCACCCACCGTCACGCCAAAAATGCTATAGGTCTGCTTCTGCAGCTTGTATACCCAGCCGGTCAGGATGGGCTGTCCCGCGACATAAACGTCATGGTCGGCATCGCGCGCTTTCTCCACCAGCGCCTGCACGAAGGAAAATGCCTCGCCATAATCCACCGTATCCAGAAATACGATATTGATTAAGGTCGCCGTCTCGTCGGCCGAGATGTAGAACGCGCGCGTGTTCGGCGACATCATGACGTGCCGGCGGAATTTGCCAATCTCAGCGGGTGTGGCAGGCACATGGTGGCCCATCAATGCCTGCAGTTCGATGCCTTCGTGGGTGGCCTCCGCGTAACGCAGCTTCTCGGTCGTGATCGAAATCAATGTATCGTGATTCACATACGGGGCCAGATCGAGTTCGCGCGTCATGTCCCAGACTTTGCGCAGTGTGGCCGCGTGATAGATCGTGCCTGTTTTGCGCTTCACCATGATTGAGATCGACATCGGATTACCGAAGGTTGGATTGTCGTAATACACCTGCACAAAGGGATCGTCCCTGGGCAGCAAATCCTTGAAGATGGTCTTAATCTGGACGCGCGGCAGACCTGCCATGAAGGCCAGCGTGATGAAGAGGAACGCAATGCCGACACCGGCCCGATGCTCCATGGTCCACTTGGCAAGCGCAAATCTCATGTCAGGTCTCCAGTGGCCTTGCTATCTTGGGCGCCGCGCGTGATGCCGGTTGGCCCGTTCGTTGCCGATCACTAACGACGTGACATCCAGGCCTCCGTGAACCTCGGCCCGCGGTAGCATAAGCTACCCTGGTGCCGCGCATGCTCAATCAGAGCATGAACGGCGAGCTTCCGGGAAACGACCGGGGCCACACCGTTTGTGTTCCGGCGAACGCATAACCGGGGTTGAGCGCGAGGATAAGCACATGACGAGGATCGAAGGCGGCTGTTTGTGAGGCCAGCTTAGAGACACCTGTCGCAGAAGCCTGTTACCTGGTAAGGGTGCTTTTTTCCACCCCGCCCCTTATCCCGTGGTCGAGATCCGTGTACTGTCCCGGGCAGTCCCGACCGCGGTCGTAACCCAACAATATTCCACACGAAGGAGCACACCCCATGGCGCACTCAAGGCTTCGCTTCGGCGCATTCATCCCGCCCCATACCCCACCGGACGAGAATCCGATCCTCGCGCTCGAACACGACCTGGAACTGGTGGAATGGCTGGATAAACTCAACTACGACGAAGCCTGGATCGGCGAGCATCATTCCGGGGGCTGGGAGATCACGGCGAGTCCGGAGCTCTTCATTGCAGCAGCCGCACAGCGCACGCGCACGATCAAACTCGGGACTGGGGTATCGTCCCTGCCCTATCACCACCCCTATATCCTGGCGGATCGCATACGCCAGCTCGATTACCTGACGCGTGGCCGCGCGATGTTTGGGGTTGGGCCGGGCTCGCTGCCCTCGGACGCTTTCATGCAGGGGATCCCGACCCCCAGAGTGCGTGATCGCATGGAAGAGGCCATTGGGCCACTGGTCCAGTTGCTCAATGGCGAGACCGTGACCGCCAAGACTGACTGGTTCGAGCTTAACAACGCGTCGCTGCAATTCCCGTCCTACCATGAAAAAGGCGTTGAGATGGCGGTGGCGAACCAGGTCTCGCCAACCGGCGCGCGCGCGGCGGGTAAATTCGGTTTGAGCCTGCTCTCGATCGGTGCGACCTCCGCCGGCGCGTTCAATGCGCTGGCCGCCAATTGGGCGATCGCCGAGGAAACCGCGTTCGAACATGGTCACACCATGCAACGTTCCGGTTGGCGCCTCGTCGGTCCCGTGCATGTCGCCGAAACCCGCGAGAAGGCGCGCGCCAATGCGAAGTATGGCATCGCGCGCTGGATCGACTATATGTCCAAGGTGGCTGCGCTCCCGCTCGGCACCCCAGCAGGCGTCGATCCCGTGGATTACATGATCGAGACTGGCTTCGCCGTCATCGGCACCCCGGACGACTATGTGGCGCAAGTCGCGCGCCTCACTGCGCAATCGGGCGGCTTTGGGGCCTTCCTGCACCTCGATCATCATTGGGCCGATTGGGCAGAAACAAAACGCTCCTATGAATTGATCGCGCGCTATGCGATTCCCAAAATCAACCAGCTCAATGTGAATCGCCTCGCCTCTGAAGATTGGCTGCGGGAAAATAACGACGTGTTCCGAGGCGAACTAACCGCCGCCGTCGGCGCCAAGATCGCCGAACACGCCGCAGCTAAAGGCATCGACAAGCTCTCGCCGGATTATTTGAAGCTGTTCAATGCGACACGGCAGGCCGGCTAGATTCGTACCTTGAGCGCGCAAATCAACACCTGTCGGCAAGCGCCGAAACCGTTATAGCGTCAGCGTCAACCCCACAGAGGAACTCTCCATGGCTGCGAATCCCAGTGATACCCGCCCCGCGTTCACAGGTCCGACCGTGGCCGAACTGGGCTTTGATCCAGAGGCCTTAAGAGCGCGTTACCTGGCCGAGCGGGACAAGCGACTGCGCACAGACGGCAATGCGCAATACCGCGAAGTGACGGGCGAGCTGCAGCGCTTTGTGGACGATCCCTATATCGAATCGAAAATTCTCCGGGAGCCGATCAGCGAAGAACTCGAAGTGGTTATCGTTGGCGGTGGCTTTGGTGGCATGCTGGCCGCCGCGCGCCTCGCGGAAGCCGGCATCACGAACTTCCGCATCATCGAGCGCGGCGGCGATTTCGGCGGGACCTGGTACTGGAATCGATACCCCGGCGCCCAGTGCGATATTGAGTCCTATATCTACCTGCCCCTGCTGGAAGAAACGGGTTACATACCGCAGGAAAAATATTCCTATGCGCCGGAAATCTTCGCCCATGCGCAGCGCATTGGCCGGCATTTCAAGCTCTACGAGCGGGCGTGCTTTCAAACGCTAATTAAGACCGCCACCTGGGACGAAGCTTCCGCCCGCTGGCAGGTCGTGACCGATCGCGGAGATCATTTCAAAGCGCGCTTTGTGGTGATGTGCAGCGGACCGCTGAACCGGCCGAAGTTGCCGGCGATTCCCGGCATCGAGAACTTCCAGGGGCATACCTTTCATACCAGCCGTTGGGATTACGCCTATACGGGCGGGGATTCCAACGGCAATCTGGATAAGCTGGGCGATAAGCGCGTAGGGGTGATCGGCACTGGCGCGACCGGCATCCAGTGCGTGCCTGCGCTGGGCCGCCACGCTCAGCAGCTCTATGTGTTTCAACGCACGCCCTCGGCCATCGACGAGCGCGGCAACAAACCGACCGATCCAGCTTGGGTGAAAAGTCTCACGCCTGGCTGGCAGGCGCGGCGCAATAATAATTTTGCGTCGATCCTGAGCGGCATTCCGCAGGAAGAAGATTTGGTGGCAGATCGCTGGACTGATCTTTTCAAAGCGCTGGGCGAGTTGCTCAGCATCCCGGAGGATTCCGGCCTGAGCGCGGCCGATCACGCGCTACTCGCGGAGATCGCCGACTTCCGCAAAATGAATGGCATCCGCACCCGGGTCGACACCTTGGTCAAAGACCCGGCGGTCGCCGCCGCCCTCAGACCCTGGTACAAGCAGTGGTGCAAGCGGCCGACTTTCAACGACGAGTTCCTGCCCACTTTCAATCTTCCCAATGTGACTTTGGTCGATACCAACGGCGGTGGTGTCGAGCGCGTGACTGCACACGGCGTAGTGGTTAACGGCCAGGAATATCCGGTGGATTGTTTGATCTTTGCGACCGGCTTTGAAGTGGGCACCGCCTACACCCGACGCGCGGAGTTTGAAGTGTACGGGCGTGACGGTCTGGCCTTGTCCGAGTACTGGGCGAACGGCATGCGGACCTTTCATGGTTTTCTGAGCCAGGGCTTCCCCAATTGCTTCCACATGGGACTCACCCAAACCGGTCTCGCGCCGAATTTAACTTACATGCTGAATTGGCAGGCGATCCACGTCAGCTACATTGTGCAGCAGGTGCTGGGCCGCGGCGCCCAAACAGTCGAAGCCACCCCTGGGGCCGAAGCAGAATGGGTGCGCACGGTAAGCCAGCCCGGGATGATGAGTGGGTATCTGAAAGAATGTACGCCCGGCTATTACAACGCCGAAGGAAAAGCCGGCCGTGGCGAAGGTTTTTTTGAAGGCCATTACCCCTCAGGCCCAGTGCAGTTCTACGACATGCTCATGCAATGGCGGGAACAAGGGGAACTGCAGGGGCTGGCGATTACGTAACGGTAACCAACGTGAGTGTTCAGGGCACCCCTATAAATTCGCTTCTTCGCCCGGTTGCGCCTTGCCATCATCGCCTTGATCGAAT
>CAMATU010000066.1 GCA_945861225.1 Klebsiella pneumoniae | reverse complement strand
GTGTGATTCACCTTGATCGCACGTTCCGCAAACACTTCCTTGGCCAGTGCGATGCCGTTCAAGCTGGCCGGGAATCCTGCATAGGCCGCCATCTGCATGATCGCCTCAACAATCTCTTCCGGCTTGCAACCCACATTAAGCGCACCATTAATATGTGCTTTAAGTTGCGGTTGGGCAGTCCCAAGCGCAGTCAATGCACCGACCGTGATTAATTCACGCGTGCGCAGATCGAGCTGCGGGCGCGAAACCACCTGACCGTAGCCCCACTCAATTATCCAACGACCGAGTTCCGGCGCGATATCCTGTAATCCTTCGACGACTTTGGCACCGTTGGCACCGGTCACCCGTGCCAGGGTTTCCTTGCCTTTGAGATAGGCGGCAGATTCAGTTGGCGCCACTTCAGCAGCCAAGGCACTCGCGCTGAACAGCAGCGACAGTAAGACTATGGTGGGCTTCATCATTTCATCCTCTCTATTTTTTACAGGCTCATCGCGCGAGCAGTCGCGCAAAACTCAGTTCATGACCATCGGGGTCAGTGATGTGAAAATAGCGCTCCCCCCAAGCAGCATCGCGCGGCGGAGCTTCAGTCACGTAGCCCTTGGCAAGGGCAGTCGCGTAGCACGCATCTACGTCATCAACATGAAAAATCGCGCGACCCCACCACGCCCACTGAGTGGGTATTGGCACCAGCACGAGATTCAAGAAGCTCGCGCCGCACACGAAGGAGGTGAAACTCGCGGACTCGCCACCGTACCGAATCTCGAAACCGAGCGCGCGATAAAACGCCACGCTCCGCGCCATATCGTGAGTGCCCAGGGTGAGGGCATTCAAACCTTCGATCGTCATGCCAGGCGTGCAGTCAGCCAGTATCCGATGTCGCGGATCTGCGGTGGGCACACTGCGTGCTCCATGGGATAGGTTTTGTACTCGACAGGGTAGCCCCATTCGGTGAGCACCGCTGCGCTCTGCCGACCCTTCGCCTCCGCCACCATCGGATCGGCATCGCCATGGTGAATCAATATCGGTAACCTGGCATTGTTCGGGTGCGGCACAATGGAATTACGGGTCGCGAAATAGGTGGAAAGTGCGAGCAGACCTGCGAGTGGCTGCGGATAGGTTAAGGCCAGCTGGAAACCAACCGCACCGCCCTGCGAAAAACCCGCGATGATAATCCGCGTACTGGGAATTCCGCGTTCAACTTCGCGCGCCACCAGCTCACCCACGGCGAGTGCTGATTGTCCGAGCTGGGCTTCATCCACTTTGCGTTCCAGGTCCATCGCACGGATGTCATACCAAGCCGGCATCACCATGCCGCCATTGATCGTCACCGGAATTGACGGCGCGTGTGGAAACACAAAGCGCACCTGCAAGTCCTTCGCCAAACCGAGGTCCGGCACGATGGGCTCAAAATCGTGGCCGCTAGCCCCTAGCCCGTGCAACCAAATCACGGCCGCAGTGGCGCGCGCCGCAGGTTCGATTTCCACACAGGATAAATACGCCATGCTCAACTCGCGCCCGAGATGCCGCCATCGACAGGAATTACCGTGCCGGTAATAAAGCTCGCGGCTGCTGAGGCCAGAAAGATCGCGATCCCCGCGGCGTCAGCGGCCTCCCCCATTCGCTTCAACGGGACTCGATTGACAATTGCGTCCCCCATGCTCGCGATCATCGGCGCCATCATGTCGGTCGCAAACGGACCGGGCGCCACCGCATTCACCGTGATGTGCCGCGCCGCCAGGCGGGCAGACAACATGCGCGTGAGGTGATGCACCGCTGCCTTCGACGCGCCATACGAGAAATTTTCAAACACTGAGGTATGCATGCCGTCAATTGAGCCAATGTTGATCACGCGGGCCGGATTTTCGGCAGAGGCCGCGCGCTCAAGCAATGGCAGCAACTTCTGAATCAGAAAGAACACGGATTTCACATTCAGATCCATCACCTTGTCCCAGCCAGTTTCAGGAAACGCATCCACCGTACCGCCCCAGGTGGCGCCTGCATTGTTTACAAGAATATCGAGCTTAGGTTCGCGCGCAGTGAGTTCAGTTGCCAGACGCTCTACTTCGCTCTGCCTACCGAGATCAGCCGGCAGCGCGATGCAGGAGCCGATATTGCTGAGTTCGGCGGCGGCAGCCATACACACCTCCGCCTTACGTGAGGAGATGTACACCCGGGCGCCGGCTTGCACGTAACCACGTGCAATCATGAGTCCGATGCCGCGCGAGCCGCCCGTCACCAACGCCGTTTTTCCTGTGATCGAGAAGAGGTCGGTCATGAATTGCACTTAACTTAAGGAAAAAAGCATTGCTTTTAAGTCTCCCGTAGGTCGGATAAGCGTTAGCGTAATCCGACGATTGTCGGCGGATGACGCCCTACGGGCTTATCCGCCCTATAATTTTCATTGCGCTTTAGCCGCGAACAGCACTGACTCGCCCATCGCGGATAAAGCCGCTCCTACAGTCATAAGATCGATGCGCGTGTGGCTTAGCCTTGTCATGTGCCTTAAATAAGTGCCATTCAGCTCGCTCATCTCATTCATCCACCAGTGACGTCATCACCAAATCCGCCAAGCGCTGCAGACGTTCGATGTGATAGGTTTCTTCCATCAGGCCGGTCGACAGAAACGAAAAGGCCAGCTGCTCTTTGGGATCGATCCAAAAACCAGTCGAGCCTGCGCCCCAGCCGCAGAAAGTTTCCGGACTCGACAGATTACTCATTGGGCCCGGTTGCACGCCCTGCCCGCGTACGAAGAAACCGATGCCGATGTTCGCGGGAAACGGCGCCCAGCCGCGCGTGTCACCGGTGTATTCAAACAGACCATTCGGCCGCTCGCCAGTGTGATTCTGCGCGCAATAGCGCAGCGTACGCGGGGCAAGAATCCGTGTGCCATCCAGTTCACCGCCATTGGCCAGCATCTGCGTGAAGCGATGCAAATCGTCGATGGTCGTGAGGTAACCGCCGGCGGGAATTTCCGCGCCTGCCATTAACACTACCTGCCCTACCCCCGTGACTTCCTGCGGATAGAACATGCCCGGCTCGGTGTACTTGGCAACCACCGGGCACAGGCGCGCGACGAGATCAGTGCGCGGTCCGAGGCTGGTGTGATGCATGCCGAGCGGCTTGAATAAATCTTCTTCAAGGATTCGCGAAAATGATCGTCGACCACCCTCAAGCTTGCAGACCATCGCGGCCATTACCGAATGCGCCGCAATAATCGAATAATTCACGCGCTCGCCCGGCGCCGAGTCGAGCCGCTGCCGTGAGATGTAGTCAGTCAGTTTCTCAATGCTCGTGATCACCTCCAGCGGCACAGCGGGGATCGCCGACATGATCCCGCTGGTATGCGTGAGTAGATGAAACAGCGTGATTTGGCGCATGCCGCGCTGACGAAACGCCGGCAGGATCTCTCCCACCTGCATCGCCAGATGCAAATCTCCGCGCTCGATACGATTCAGCACCAGGGCATTGGTGAACTGTTTGCCCGCAGAGAAGGACACGAAGGTATCGTCCAGGCTCAATTTGCGGTTCGCAGTGCGGTCCGCATAGCCCAGGGCGGTGCGCAGGATTAACTCGCCGCGACGGCTAATCGCGATTGCCGCGCCATCGTAGCGATCTGCCGCAATATCGGCATCCACGCGACGTGGCAACCGCGCCAGACGTTCACCATCAACCCCGAGCGCAAGCAAATTCTTCGCGTCCATGAAATTCTCCTCTGCTGATTGGTGCGCTTACCGTCTATTCAGCGCTTACCGTAACTGGCCTCAATACTGTCCAGCGGTGACTTCTGGATCCCGTGGTTCGCGATGGGATAGCGCAGCCCATTGTCCGCCAAGGCTTTCAAGCCCGCGACCACCTGCGGCAGAAAGCTCGGCGGAATCGCCATCAGCATTTCTTCATCCAACACCCCGCCAAATTTGCGCTCGGCGTAGCACGGCACGGAGAGCGACGGCTCGCCGGTCTTCAAGGCATTGCCCCACGAATCCGCACACGCGCTTTCGCCCACACAGGAAAATGTGAGCTTGCGATAGTTGCGATACTGCAGTCCATTCACGAAGGTGATCATTTGACCCGGGGTGCCGTAGATCAGGCAGATATCGGGATTATCCAAGCGCCCGGCAGTGAGTGGCGAAACGGCAAGGGCCGCGTAATCGCCGTAAGGCGCGCAGCTCATCGCTTGCTGATGGGCCGCACTGTCCTCGACCGTGCCGTACCACACCCCTGTTAATTGTTTGCCGGCCAACCAGGCGGGGTTCGGCGGATGCAGGCCCACCACCGCCCCGCACTGCGCGCCCATCAAGTTATCCATCGTGATGCCTAAGGTCCAACCGAGCCAACGGCTCTGGCCGACAATCTGATCGGTGGCAAATTTCTCACCGACGGGTGGGCGCCGCAAGCGCGGAATCGCCTCCATCTCAGGCAAAGTGCGAAAGCGCTTCATGCCGACTGGCAGGGTCTTCAGACGCAGGTATTGATTGAGATCCGCCACCAGTTGCGCATAGTCATATGCTTCTGCATCGCCCCAACAATTGGGTGTCATGGTTGGTCTCCGGGCGCCAATTTTATTGCGCGGTTAAGGGCCGTGCCTGCACGCGACGAAGCCGACCGAGCGCACCATCATGCGCGGTGCGCCATCGGGGCCAATCACTTCCATCAAGGTGTGCATGACACCGCGGTCGGGCTTGGAAGCGGAGCGCCGCGCCTGTTCAACCGTGACCTGCACCTTGAGCCGCTCGTCCGGTCGCACCGGTTGCAGCCAGCGAAGTTGATCGACTCCGGGCGAGCCCATACCGGCGACCGCCGAGATGAAATGTTCGACCACCACCCGCATCATCGCGCTGCCAGTATGCCACCCGCTGGCAACAATCCCGCCAAAATGGGATTTCGCAGCCGCCGCGCGATCAAGATGAAAGGGTTGTGGATCGAACTGGCGCGCAAACGCCTTGATCTCCTCCTCGCTTAAACTGAATTCGCCGAGTTCGTAGGTGCCGCCGAGTTCGTAATCTTCGAAATAGCGATCAGAGGAGGGGGTTTTGAAAGTGGCAATCGGCATGGGGGCAGGCATTCCTGAGTGATGGCTGGAAGGCTAAATTTAGCGTATTGGCGAGCGCGGGTGTCGATTTACGCGAGACCAAGCTCAAGCGTTGCCTGGCGCAGCAAAGGCGCCAGGCGTTCTGCCCAGGCGCGTTGCCCACGCGCGTCGGCGATTTCGTCCTGCCGCAGCTCGATTAAGACATGTGGCAAACCCCGCCGTTCGGCGTGCACTGGCACCCCATAGTCGCTCTCGTCGGTGAGTCGATAGGGAATGTTGTCCCCCACACAAAGGGCCGGATCACGTCCTAATTCACGCAAGAGAATATCGGCTAGCCGGCGATCACGATTAGACAGCAGCGCGACCTGCCAGGGTCGTGCGTCCCCTTTGAAGACCGGTGTAAAGCTGTGCACTGATACATACACCGTCGCGCTCCCCGCTTGCCGCCGCGTCTCAAGCAGCGTGTGGATTTGCGCGTGATAGGGCTGATGAAAACATGCGCGCCGTGCCTCTTGTGCAGGTTCGCTGAGGTCCTGATTTCCCGGCACCTCGGTGAGTTCGCTGTGCAGTGGGATCGCGTCGGCGCGCCACAGATGGCGGTTGCAATCGATCACGAGCCGCGAGTATCCGGTCGCCACCAAGGTGGCCTCAAAGTGTGCCGCGAGCTGCTCGGCCACCCCCAGCGCGCCGATATCCCAGGCGATGTGGCGCGCGCGCTCGGCAGGCGCCAGCCCCAGATCGCCGAGCGCTTCGGGGATGCGGTTGCTCGCGTGATCACAGGTAAAAAAAAGTGGCGAGTGGCTATCCGGTCGCTGGACGGTCACCGCCGGGGGTTCATGGGCTGCTAGCAATCTGCGCTCCTGTGTCGATGTCCCCGAAAACATTTATAGGTCGGATGAGCGCAGCGTAATCCGACATCCGGTTGGCGGCACAGCGTCGGATTACGCTGCGCTCATCCGACCTATTTTTTTCAGATGTATGCCAGTGTCCGTGAGTATAGAATTCACGCCCTGATTCGCCAACCATACCGACGCAAGCATGTCATACACCACCGCAGATGCAGCGCCCCGTATGCTGAAAACACGCCTAACCGAGCGCTTCGGTATCGCGCAGCCGATTCTCAATGCACCGATGGCACTGGTGGCAGGCGGCAGGTTGGCGGCCGCGGTCACACGTGCCGGCGGTCTGGGCTTACTCGGTGGGGGCTATGCGGGTGCCTTGGGGGGCGAACCGGATCTCGCGGCGGAATACCAGTTGGCGACCGGCCAGCGAATTGGTATCGGTTTCATTACCTGGGCGCTGGCGAAGAATCCGCAGCTGCTCGAGCAGGCCTTGGCGCTGCAACCTGCCTGCTTATTCCTGTCATTCACCAACCCTGGGCAATTCGCGCCATTGATTCATGCGGCCGGGATTCCGCTGATCTGTCAGGCCCAAACCCTGCAGCATGTCCGAGAGGCCATCACGGCCGGCGCCACCGTGGTGGTCGCCCAAGGCACCGAGGCCGGTGGACACGGCGGGGCGCGCGCCACCTTCCCGTTCGTGCCGGAAGTTGCCGATTATCTGGCACAACACGCGCCCGGCACGCTGCTGCTGGCGGCGGGTGGCATCGCCGATGGGCGCGGCCTTGCCGCGGCGCTCATGCTGGGGGCGGATGGGGTGGTCGTGGGCTCACGTTTCTGGGCGGCGACTGAGGCGCTCACCCCCGCCGCCGCCGTCGCGCGGGGCCTTGCTACCAATGGTGATGACACGGTACGCACCACCGCCCTGGACGCGCTCCGCGATGTGCCGTGGCCTGCTGAATTCTCCTTCCGCGTCCTGCGGAATCAATTGACCGATGAGTGGGCCAGGCGCGAAGCGGAAGCGGCAAGCGCGCGGGGCAGTTTGCGTGAACGCTTACAGACGGCACGCGTGCAGGATGACTTCGAGATCGTGCCGGTGGTGGCAGGTGAGGCGATTGGCCTCTTGCATGCGCGCGAACCCGCAGCCACCTTACTCACCCGGATGGTAGCGGAGGCAACCGCACTGTTAACTCGCGCCGAACCGCTCGACTGGCGATGAGGGGAGTAAGCAGCGTCACCACGATCTTTGAGTGTCGCCTGCTAAAGCGTGCGCGCTAGCAGGCGCTAATGTAGGGCGAGTCCGAGAAACCGATTATCAACTAGCGCGAAACATGCAAACAGCCGCTCCGCCGTCGCTCAAGCTTTCACGGCTGCATGCGCAAACGACCAGCACCGAAGGTCAGTCGATCCTGATTGTGGAAGACAACCGTGCCGTCGGCGCTCTGCTGTCCTCCTTCCTGCACGAACTCGGCGGGTTCGAGATTGAAGTCGCCGGCTCACTCAACGAAGCGCGGGATTTGGTGGCCAATAATCCCGCGCGCTTTTTTTGCGCCGCGCTGGATCTCAATCTGCCCGATGCCCCTAACGGCGAAATCGTCGATCTCATTAGGGGCTTCGGGATCCCCGCGATTGTCTTAACCGGCACCTCTGACGAGGCTGCCCGCCAGTCGGTGCTGCAGAAAAATGTCGTCGACTATGTGGTTAAAGCGAGCAAGCATCAAATCGAGCACGTGGCATACCTGATCGGGCGCCTGCGCGAAAATCGCGCGAAAAAAGTCCTGGTGGTGGACGATTCGCGCAGCTACCGCGCCCATTTAAGCGACCTTCTCGCGCGCTATTTCTACCAGACTTTCGAAGCGACAGACGGTGTGCAGGCGCTGGAAATCCTCACCCAGCACCCGGACATGACCTTAGTCATCACCGACATCAACATGCCGCACATGGATGGTTTTGATCTCATCAACGGTATCCGCCAACTCTACCGCCGTGAAGAGCTCGCGATTATCGGCCTGTCCGATTCTTCCCAGGTGGGCTTATCCGCCCGGATCCTCAAGGCCGGCGCGAATGATTTTCTCGCCAAACAGTTCGAAATTGAAGAGTTCTACTGCCGCGTGACGCAGAACACCAACATGGTGGGCTATGTGCGGCAGGTTCATCACACCGCGAATCGGGATTTTCTGACCGGGGTCTATAACCGACGCTATCTATTCGACATCGGAGAGAAGCTGCATGCGAATGCGCGCCGCGGCAATATCGAGCTTGCCGCCAGCCTGCTGGATATCGATCACTTCAAGCGGGTCAATGATCTGCATGGCCACCAGGTCGGGGATCGCGTGCTACAGGCTATCTCCGCCAGTTTGCTGCAGGCGTTTCGGAAAACAGATGTCGTCGCCCGCTATGGCGGTGAAGAATTTGTGTGCCTCGCGATAGTTAAAGAACGCGCGCACGCGATCCCGGCGTTTGAGCGCGTGCGTAAAAGTCTCGCCGCGATTCAGATTGAAACCCCGCAGGGACCGCTCTCGGTAACCGGAAGTTTTGGTGTCACGACCAACTTGGGCGAGAACCTGGATGAGATGTTGAAATTCGCTGATGAGGCTGTGTATGCCGCGAAAGCCGCGGGGCGTAATTGCGTGGTGGAGCGGTGAATACCTGGCGCAAACAATAAGCACACGTTGCCAACCATTAATGATCTGCATTGATATATAAGGTTGTCATCGCGGGCGAAAACCCGGGATCCGGAGGCGCGGATATGCAGGATGGATCCTGGATAAATGCTCCGCATTTTCGGGGATGACGAAGTGTAAGGTTTTCGGGATGACCGCCGCCCGCCTCCGTTTCAACGCCAGGCAAATGCCGGCTGATCGAAATGCCCCACGCGTGTCGCCTTACCCAATACGCAAACTTCCCGAAACTGATACAGGATGGCCGCCGTGGGCGCCGCAATCCAATCGTCCCCGATCGGCATGCGCAGCACGGGCCGCCCTTCATCGGGGCCGGGATCCAGCAGCGGTGCATCGGCGCGCAATAATTCGGCGACCGGGATGCGATGAATCGATTCCACTTCATGCGCATTGGGTGTGAACATGGCTTGCGATCCGGCCCAGATCACCACTGGCGTAATCACAAAGCCGGAGCGGGTCGCAAAGTCATCCAGGCGCCCGATAATCGCGCTGGGTGGAAGCTCGAGTCCTATTTCCTCGTGCATTTCGCGTAAGGCTGTTTCCTCGGCCGTTTCACCGTGATCGATCCGTCCACCCGGAAAGGCCCATTGCCCAGCGTGATTACGGAGCTTGGAGGAGCGCCGGGTTAACAGAAGCGCTGCGTTCGCTTGCCAGTTGGTGTGCCGTGGCAGGCCGGCGAGCTCCGCGCCGAAGCCCTCATCCGCGATCGCCACTGCCACGGCGGCGGCGCGACTACCCTCCTCGCTCGCGCGCTCAGTGGTAAAAGCACGCAGGCGCGCGCGGATCTGTGCGTAAAATACGTCATCACACAGCAAGGCGAGTGGCGATTTCATGATCCTGATCGCTGTCGTTGCGCGCGCACGCGAAGCAATCCAGCGGAAAAATGCGCACCGCGCACATTGAACCGGCTTACGCCCAAGCTGCGGCTCCAGGCAATGACGGGGAAGTCCCTAGCCACGCTGCTTCGCGGCTTGTTCACGCGCGCTGCGCACCTTGTCATTGGTCTGATTAAACAGCAATTCGCGCCGCGTCTTTTCCTGCTCCGGGGTTAACTGGCGCTCACTCCAGGCGCGATGCACTTCGCGGCCTTTTTGCACTGCCGGACGTGCGCCGACTTCATCCACACAACGCTTGAGATGCGGGTACTTGCCCCACACAGTGTCATCGATCAATTTCTCAAGCAGCATCGCCCACGGCCAGGACAGCATGTCGGCAATTGAATAATCCGCACCTGCGAGATACTGCTTCGCGGACAACTGCGCATCCATGACCCCACACAGACGATCCACTTCGCCGACGAAGCGCTTCGTGCCGTAGCCCAATTGCGCAGGATCCTCGACCATACCAGGCGCGTAATTTTTGAAGTGATTGGCGTTGCCCATCATGGGACCGAGATTCGCCATCTGCCAGTACGCCCATTGCAGTACGCCGTACCGCGCGGCTGGCGCTTTCGGCAGAAATTTGTCGGTTTTATCCGCGAGATATTCGAGGATCGCGCCGGATTCAAAGATTGCCAGTGGCGCACCGCCGCCGAGTGGCGAGTGATCGATAATCGCCGGCATCCGATTGTTCGGACTGATGCGCAGAAACTCTGCTGTGAATTGATCGCCGAAGCTGATATCCACGGGCTTGATCTGATAATCCAGCCCGCATTCTTCCAGCATGATGGTGACTTTCCAACCGTTCGGCGTGGGCCAGTAGTAGACATCGATCATGATCATTTCTCCTTAAGCGAAGCGACGCTTCAAACTTCGAGACGCATGCCATCAAAACTGACTTCCCAACCCGCGGCGGTCACTGCCAGACGTTCCGGCGTATCAGCAATCAGAATGGGATTCGTCGTGTTGATATGAATGAAAACCTTGCGCTGGATCCCGAGCGGCGCAAGTGCAGCGAGCGTGCCCGCCGGCCCCGAGACGCTCATGTGACCCATGCGTTGGCCGGTTTTGACGCCCACCCCATCGCGAATCATTTCATCGTCCACAAACAGCGTGCCGTCGAAAAACACCAGGGGTGCACCGCGGATCCGCGTGGCAAGTTCCGGAGTCATGCGTGCGCAGCCCGGCAGGTAGAAAAACTTCACCCGCCCGCCCGCGCGCACTTCGAGCGCGACAGTGTCCTCGTCCACACTCCCGAAATTAACCCCTTTTGACGCGTTCTCCAGCCACAGCGCCACCTTGCCTGGCACCGCGAAGGGGATGACCTCAAAGCCGAGTGCAGTGCCATCACCCGCGCAGACCCCGAGCGGCTGCTCGAGTGTCAGCGGCAGGCGCTGCACGAATTGCGGATTCAGCACATTGAAAATGGAATTGGCTGCCAGCACGCTGTGCACTCTTGGTGTGGCGTAAAGATTGTACGCTTGCGACTCGCGCAACGTCAGCAGGCCGGTCACGTGATCGACATCCGCGTTGGTGAGTACCACCGCCTTAATCGGACTCGCGCGCAGCGCGCCTTGCGGATGCAGAATCGCGTTGTCGTTGATCTGCTGGCGGAGATCAGGCGAGGCATTGAACAGCACCCAACGCTCGCCATCAGCGGAGACTGCGAGCGAAGACTGGGTGCGCATCGGCGCCAGTGGATCACCCGCGCGTGCGCGCCGTGAATTTGGATGATTGCAGTTCCACTGCGGGTAGCCGCCGCCGGCGGCGGAGCCTAGAACGGTAATGAACATGGCGTCTTTCGTGGCTGCGGGCGGGTTACTTTGGCGTGGCCGCGCCGGCGGTATTCTGGGTGACCCAACGCGCGCCATTGGCCAGGGTTTCTTTCTTCCAGAACGGCGCCGTAGATTTCAGATCCTCCATGATGAAGCGACACGCCTCAAAGGCCTCCGCGCGATGCGCGGACCACACGGCAACCAGCACAATGGGCTCGCCAGGCGACACCTCGCCCACGCGATGGACTACCAGCGCCTCAAGTAAGGTCCAGCGCTGACGCGCCTTGTCACAAATTTCCTCCAGATGCCGTTCGGTCATCCCGGGATAGTGTTCCAGGGTCATGGCACGCACGGCGTCGCCTTCGTTGTAATCGCGCATGGTGCCGATAAAAAGCGCCGTTGCCCCAAAGGCCCCGGCGCTCGCGAAAGCGGTGCGCTCGAAGCGCTGCACTTCGGGGTAAGGCGCAAAGGGCGCTTCTTTTAGCAGGACTGCCATATTAACCCCCTGTTACTGGCGGGAAAAATGCGAGTTCGTCACCACCTGTGAGTACCGTCGTGGGCTCGCAGTAATGCAGATTGACCGCACACAGCATGCGCGGCGATAGCAGCGGTTTACCAGTGGCCTGGGTCCAGGCGTGTGCGACCGTTGCGCCGTGCGTCAGCGCACAGACTCGCTCGCGCCAGCCTTCCGTTTCTGCGAGGCTCGCGAAAAGTTTGATCGTGACCTTCATTTCGATGACAGCGTACTCGCGGCTGACGGAGTGCGGTAAAGTGCCCCGAGTTTAGCGCACCCACCGTCCCGACGACGAGAACTTCCGATGTCTGAGTTCACGCATTTCGACGAACACGGCCAGGCCCACATGGTGGATGTCGGCGAGAAGGCGGTCACCGCCCGGCGTGCGCTGGCCGAAGGGCGCATCGTGATGGCGGCAGGAACTTTGGCCATGATCGAAGCTGGCACCCACCGCAAGGGGGATGTACTCGGCATCGCTCGGGTGGCCGGCATCATGGCCGCCAAGAAGACTGCTGATCTCATCCCGCTCTGCCATCCACTGGCACTCACCAAGGTGTCCATTGAACTGCAGGCGGAGCGCATGGCGAATGCGGTTTACTGTGCCGCCACCGTTGAGACCCACGGCCAGACCGGCGTTGAGATGGAGGCGCTGACTGCGGTGCAGATAGCGCTCCTGACGATTTACGACATGTGCAAAGCGGTTGATCGCGGCATGACCCTGCAGGACATCCGCCTGGTCGAAAAGTCTGGCGGCCGTTCTGGCACCTGGCGGCGTGCCGACTAGGTTTCGGTTTTGATTTTACTGGCCACCAGCATGCGCGCCAGTCTCACGGCCCTGCTGATCGCATTGACTGGCTGCACCCTGCACGAATATATCCCCGCCCCGCTCGACGAATCGCGCGTGCCAACTGCCGTGCTAAGCGCCAACCTGGACGCGCCTGAATACGGCACGCTCTTGACCCATCTCGCCGCCGCCACGCAATGGCCACTGGCGGACTGGACCCCGACGCAACTCGGCCTGCTGGCGGCCGCACGCAGCCCGCAGGTGAGCGAAGCACGCGCGGCAGTCGCAGCGGCGATGGCTGACCGCGCACGCGCCGCACAACGCGAGAATCCGCAGTTCAACCTGGCACTCGAACATCATTCGCGCGACAACGGCGGTCAGGATTCGAACTGGAGTGTGGGACCGAGCCTTGACTACACCCTAAGCCCGATCTCGCGCCGCCACCTTGCGCTCGCGCAGGCCGACGTTAGCGTCGTCAGCGCACGCGCCGAATTGCAGGAAGCTGCGTGGCAGGCGCGCACGACGGCG
Source organism: Klebsiella pneumoniae (assembly GCA_945861225.1). Taxonomy (GTDB): domain Bacteria; phylum Pseudomonadota; class Gammaproteobacteria; genus CAIKBL01. The sequence goes on along the minus strand of CAMATU010000066.1, from coordinate 6,035 downwards.
CTGACCGCCGCGCTCGAATTGCTCGCGCAGCACACTAAGTCCGCACTTGCCGCGTACGAACTGACCGCCCGCGCTACCGTCGAGGCCGCCGCGCGTGCCGCGGTCGCCGCCGGGATCACCGACGGGTTTGAATGGCAGACCGTGTTATTGGAGGTCAACACTGCACGCCTCGCGCGCCTTGAAGGCCTCACCGCCACGGCGGCGGCACAGGCCGCACTCGCTGCGGCACTCAACCTTCCGCCAACAGCGCTCGCCCGCATTGAACTCAAATCACCCCCGCCCAGCGTGGTGCCCCCTTACGCTGTTTTGCAGACCGCGGCCCTGACCTGGCATCCTCAAATACGCCTCGCGCGCGCCGCCTACGCTCAGGCCGAACATAATCTCGCGCTGGAGATCGCAGCCCAGTATCCGGAAATTCATCTGACGCCGGGCTACTTTTTCGATCAGGGTGATCACGTATGGTCCTTACTCGGTGGGGTGGTGGTGCCGATCTTCGCGACTCATGAGGCGGCGATCTCGAGTGCGCAGGCGGCACGCGACACTGCCCGAGAACACTTCTACGCCGTGCAGGCGACAACCCTCTCCGATCTGCAGAGCGCCTATGCGAACTGGCAGGCGGCGAGCGTGATGCTGGTGAGCGCACAGGCCATCGCGGCCGATGTTGCGCGCAGCCACGCCGAACTTGTCAGCAAACAGCGGGAAGGGATAGTGGATCGTATGAGTGTCACCCGCGCCGCGTTGCAAGAGAGCGAGATCAAGCTTCAGGTGGCGGTTAGCGCCGCGCGCATCCGGCAATGCTTAAACGCACTCGAAGCTGCCGCACGGTCGCCCTTGCAGGACACCGCCTTCGCGCGCTATCTCGTTGAACTCGATGCCGCGGTGCCAAGCCCTTGAAGTTGCCGCGCGTAGTTCTGTTGCTCGGCGGCATCGCCCTTGGCGTCGGCGGCACCTGTTTGTTTCTTGCGCGACCTTCGGCCACCCCAACTCCAGTCACCACTGACCTCGCGCTCGATCACCATAACTCGCCGGGCAATGATGCACAGCGCCACCACCACGTCGCTGTTGCCCAAGTCGTGCTGAGCGCCCAACAACGCGCGCTCGCCGAGATCGAAAGCGCAGTGCCACCGGCAGCGAGCGCCAGGCGCGAGCAGCAATCCTTCGGCAGAGTCGCTGATCGTGGGGAGCTGCTGGGTGCTTTGCATGAGCTGCGCGCGGCCCAGATGGCCGCCAGCGCCCAGCAGGCGCTCACCGGTGCCTTGCATGAGCGGCGACAGCAACTGCGCGCCTTGGTCGCGCAAGGCGAGATTACCGTCGCGCGCGAGCTTGCCCAACTGGACATCGACTACCGGCGCGAAGCGGCGGCCGACACCGCACGCGCAAGTCGCGTCGCGACACTCACCAGCGCGCTCCGCGCGCGCTGGGGCGCGGCACTTGCAGAGGCCGCAGCGCGCGATCGCGCGCTGCTCTCACCACTCGAAGCCGGCCGTGCACAGTTGATCGAATTCGGAGCAACCTCAGCGCCAGTCGCAGAAGTCTATGTCGATCCCGCAGGTCGGCGGGCGCGGGCGCGTGAGGTGCAGGTATTGGGGCCCGCTCCGAGTGTGCTCGGCAACGCCCAGACCCAAACCTTCTTCGGCCTGCTAAGGGATGCCGAGTTGCGCGTCGGCATGCGTTTGAGTGTGTGGCTCGCCCAGGCTGCGGAAGTACACGGTGTGCTGCTGCCATCGACGGCCTTGGTCTGGCACGCCGGCGCGCAATGGTTCTTTGTCGAGCGCACGCCAGGCGTGTTTGAACGGCACCGCTTGCGTCAGGCGATCGCACACGCCCACGGAATCCTCGTGCCCGGCATTGCGCCGGACACCGCCGTCGTGACACGTGGCGCACAGACCTTACTGGCCGCAGAATTCCAGCAGCAAATTCCGGAAGAGGATGACGACTAAGGCCCCCACCCGCGGCCGGCGGCTAGCATGCTGAGCGCACTGGTACGCTTCGCGATCGCGCGGCGTGGCGTAGTGCTGGTCGCGGCGTTCACCCTCGTCGCCTATGGAATCTACACACTCACCAACACCGGCCTCGACATTTTTCCGGAGTTCTCTCCGCAGCTCGTCGTCGTGCAAACCGAAGCACCCGGCCTGACGAGCGAGCAGGTTGAAGTCTTGGTAACCCAACCCTTAGAAGGTGTACTCGGTGGTCTGCTGGGGCTCGATCATCTGCGCTCGGAGTCGATCGCCGGGCTTTCGATCGTGACGTTAGTGTTCGCTGAAGACAGCGATACCTTCCGCAATCGCAACCAGGTGAGCGAGCGCCTCGCGGGTGCCAGAGTGCTGCTCCCCGCCGGTGTCGGCGAACCCATAATTGCGCCGCTCGCCTCCTCGTCGGCCACTGTGCGCACCATCGGTTTGGTGGCCGATGACAATGATTTGATGCGGCTGCGCGATCTCACAGAGGGCGTGATCGTCCCGCGGTTGCTCGGCGTCGCGGGTGTCGCCGATGTCAACGTGTTCGGCGGCGAGGCGCGTGCACTACTGATCGAGCCGCGACTGAACGCACTCGCCCGCCATGGCCTCGATCTCACGGATCTCGTCGCCGCCGCGCGCGCCGCCACCGCCAATCTCGCGCTTGGCGTAATCGAAAATTCGAACCAACAAATCGCCATCACCGGCGGTCTCGGCGAACTCACACCCGCGCGCCTCGCCGCTGCCGTGGTGCGCTTCGATGGCATCAGCAGCATCGCCCTTGGCGATGTCGCCAAAGTACGCTGGGGCGCGCTGCCGCGCGTGAGCGCCGCGCAGATTATGGGGCGCCCGGCGGTGTTAATGATGGTCATCGGCCAACTCGGCGCGAACACGTTGACGGTCTCGAATAAGTTGAACGAAGTCTTCGCTGATCTCGTGCCAATGCTGGCGCAGCAACACATTAAATTGCACACGCAGTTGTTCGTTCCCGCCAATTACATCACTACGGCGCTTGGCGACATTGCGCGACATCTACTGATCGGCGGCGCGCTGGTGCTGTTAGTGCTCGTGGTTGGTCTATATAACCTGCGCACGGCATTGATCTCCGCGCTCGCCATTCCGCTGTCGCTGCTGACCGCGGTAATTGTGCTGATCGACTGCGGCGTAAACCTTAATGTGCTCGTGATCGGCGGGCTCGCCATCGCCCTCGGCGAGGTGGTCGATGACGCAATCATCGATACCGAGAATATTTTCCGGCGGCTGCGCACGGCGGGGCCGGGCGCGGATCTCGCCGCCGTCGCACTGGCAGCTTCACTCGAGGTACGCGGCGCGGTGGTATACGCCACCTTCATTGTGGCACTGGTGTTCGTGCCGTTGCTGACTTTGGGTGGCGTAAGCGGCCGCTTGTTCGCGCCGCTTGGGCTGGCCTACATTCTTGCCGTGATTGCATCGCTGGTCGTGGCAGTGACTATTACGCCGGCTTTGTGCGTGAGCCTGCTCGGCAACGCGCGGCTCGCGCACCCGGAATCGCCGGTATTTCGCAAGCTCAATCCGCTGTACACAGCAGCCGTCAGTGCGCTCGCCCGACGTCCCGTGCTCGCGCTCAGTATCAGCACCGGATGCCTGGCGTTCGTAGTGGCGGTTATCCCGGGTTTCGGCGCGCGTTTTCTGCCGGATTTGCGCGAGGGACATTTCATCGTGCACACCACCGGGTTACCCGGGACCAGTCTTGCTGAGTCGATTCACCTCGGCAGCCAATTAACCAAGCGCTTCCTGGCCATCGACGGCGTGCGTTCGGTGTCGCAATGGGCCGGGCGCGCGGCACGCGGTGCGGATACCTATGGCAGTCACTACAGTGAATACGAAGTGGCACTCACTCGCCTAAGTGGCACGGCCCAGCAGCGCGTGCTCGAAGCCCTGCGCGCCACCCTCGCGACCTACCCCGGCATCACGTTTGAAGCGAACACTTTTCTGACCGAGCGAATCGACGAAACCATTTCAGGCTACACCGCACCCGTGGTGATCAACTTATTCGGCAATGATCTCGACCTGCTCGATGCCAAGGCACTGGAACTCGCGCGTTTGATGCGCGGCGTGCGCGGCGCCGCGAATGTTCGCGTGCGCGCCTCGCACGCCACGCCGACCTTGAGTATCACGCTCGATCCGGTGCGCATGGCCAAGCTGGGACTCAATGCGCGCGGGGTGTTGCGGGCGCTCCAAAGCGCGTACAGCGGGCTGGCGGTTAACGAAGTCGAGATCGGCAACCGGCGAGTCCCCGTCACCGTGCTGCTCAAGGCAAGCGCGCGGCGCGACGCTACCTTGCTCGCGCAACTCGTGATTGCGCGCGGCGACAGCGCGCCTGTCCGTCTCGACCAGGTCGCCACCCTCACGCAGAGCACCGGGCGTTACAACATTTTGCACCGTAATGCGCAGCGCCTGCAGGTGATTACTGCGGAAGTGGTCGGGCGGGATCTTGATGGCTTTCTGCGCGAACTGCGCGCGCGCGTATTCGCCGAAATTCGTTTCCCCGGCATGCACCCCGAGTTCACTGGTGCAGCTGTTGAACAGGCGGTGGCGCGGCGCGAACTTCTCGCGCACGCCCTCATCACCGGACTTGGCGTAATGGTGTTGATCTACCTCGCGGTGAATCGCCTGCGCTACCTCATCCTGATTCTGCTGAACCTGCCGTTCTCGTTGGTGGGCGGCGTGATTGCCGTGCTGCTCACAGGCGGGGTGGTTTCCGTCGGCTCGATCGTCGGCTTCGTCACCTTGTTCGGCATCACTGTGCGCAACAGCATCATGCTGGTGTCGCACTATGATCATCTGGTGCGCATCGAGGGCTGCCAGTGGAATCTTGAAACTGTCTTACGCGGCGCGCGCGAACGCCTGCCCGCAATCATGATGACCGCGCTTGTCACTGCATTGGCGATGCTCCCGCTGACCATCGACAGCGACAATCCCGGCCGTGAAATCATGGGGCCGATGGCCGCCATCATCATCGGCGGATTGATTTCCTCGACCTTGCTGAACCTGCTGGTGATGCCGGCACTGCTCCATCGCTTTGGTCGGTTCGGGGATCAATGAATCTGGCGCTCTCTGCCGCCGCAAAAACACATAGGGCGGAAAAGCGCAGCGCCTTCCGCCGAATGCCAATCCTCCTCGACTCGAGTCTCGCGCACTTGTCGAGAAAATTCGGCGGAAGGCGCTACGCTTTTCCGCCCTATGGTGAATGTACTTTTCCGCCCTGCAATGACTGTCCCTCAATCGTACTTCACATACTTGACAGTGCGAATGGCCGTAACCAAATAATTCATAAAGCCATGACGCTGAAATCCAGGATCTATACCGTCAACGATACCGTCAGAATTTTGAGCCGGAGCCTGCTCAGGCGCCGCTGATCACTCAGCCGGGGTCGCATGGTTTCACCCATGCACGCCCTATCCCCAAGCGTGATTGCGCAGTCTGTGGGCTCTCCGTCGGTCAGCTCTCGGCCATCGCGGCTACAATCGGCGCAGCGTGCAAGGTGCCACCATGGTCACCCCCACCCACGACCGCGACCTCGATCTCGCCACCGAATGCCAGCACGCTGTTGCCGCCGATCCTGAATTGAGCCATTTCAGAGGTGTCTGCCGATCCTTCGGTGAGCCAGCTCGACCGGGTCAGAAACAACGCCGCTGCTAGTGTTTCGGCCTTAATGGCTGGCTCATTGCCCCGTCGGCGCCATGGCTCCATTTGAGGCCGGCGCCAACAGTTCTCGGACCTGAGCGCGCCCATGGGATGCCGCGGTTCGCGTCACACGGCGAACGTCACCGTCGCACCCATGCCGGCATCGGCCTGCTCGGCTGCGCGCTGTTCCTGGCCTGGGTGAGGGGGGCTCACCCGTCGAGGAAGCTATAGCCCTCTAACTGAAGCGGAAAGACCTCCACTTCCCGTCCGGTCGCCTGGAAGATGGCTTCGGCCAAGGCCGGAATGAACGGCGGCACACCGACTTCGCCGACACCCGTCGGATGCTCGAGCGCGCTCGCGACCAGATGCACCTCAACGTCCGGCACATGGCGCAGAGCCGCCACGGTGTAGTCG
>CAMATU010000065.1 GCA_945861225.1 Klebsiella pneumoniae | reverse complement strand
GAAATCCTGCTTGAGTATGCTGCGCATGGGTCGCGTGGCTGTCGCAGAACCGTAAGAATTTGCAGGTAACCTGTCGGCGTCAATCCAAACAGAAAAGGCGCACGACCATGCAGATGTATGCTGAAGAGGCTTCGCCCAGTGCAGAATTTGCGCGTGAACTGAACGCAGTCTATGGCTTGCTCGCGTTTGCGCGCGCGCGCTGTTACCCACCTGCGCTGACCGCCCGCTTGGACGCAATGCTGCAGTCTTATCTCACAGCGCCAGTCGCAGGCGTTAAAGCAGCCTCACTGAATTAACAACGCCAGAATGTCGCGCATCTGATCGACATAGGCGTCGGGATGGTGCTGGCTCAGATCGACGCCGGCCGCATAGCCGTAACTTACGCAAAATATCTGCATGCCGGCACTGCGCGCGGCCGCGAGATCAGCCAGCGAATCCCCGACCATCACCGTGCTCGCGACGCTAACCGCACAGTCGTGGGCGGCCTTGAGCAAGGGCGCCGGATGGGGCTTTTTGTACGGCAGCGAATCGCCGGCCAAAGTGATCGCAAAGTAACGCGTGAGCCCGAGGCCCTCAAGCAGGGGTACGGTAAATCGTTGCGGTTTATTCGTGACACAACCCAGTAACACGTCATGTGCGGCCAAGGCATCGAGCGTTTCGAGCACGCCAGGGTAGAGGCGGGTTTGGTCCAATAAGCAGGCCGCATAGTGCACTTGGAATCTCTGATAAGTTGCGCGATGCAAAGTCAGCTCGGCGTCGGTCTCGGGCGCGCCAGACAAACAGCGATGAATCAGGCGTTCCGCGCCGTTCCCGATAAAGGCCCGGATCTCGGCCAAGGGACGTGGCGCGCAACCTACGTCGCGCAATGCCTGGTTGGCTGCACTTGCGATATCGGGTGCGCTGTCCACCAAAGTGCCGTCCAAATCAAACAGCACCAGGCGCGCAAGCGCCGTGCTCAAGGGTTACGCACTGCGCTGATCGCGCGCCGCATTTCGGCGATCGTCTCTACATAGTCGGTGCTGTTGAAAATAGCTGAACCTGCTACGAAAGTATCGGCACCAGCGGCGGCAATTGCGCGGATATTCTCAAGCTTCACCCCGCCATCGATCTCAAGCCGAATCGCGCGACCACTCGCGTCGATCAATTGGCGTGCTTCACGCAGCTTAGCGAGTGTGCCGGGAATGAAGGCCTGCCCGCCGAAGCCCGGATTAACCGACATCAGCAGCACCATGTCAATTTTATCCAAGACGTAACGCAGTGCTTCCAGTGAGGTCCCGGGATTAAACACCAGACCAGCCTTACAGCCGGCATCACGGATCAGGTTTAGACTGCGATCGAGGTGACGAGTCGCCTCGGGATGAAAGGTGATATAGGAGGCGCCGGCCGCCGCAAAATCGCCGATTAATTGATCGACCGGATCAACCATCAAGTGCACGTCGATCGGCGCCTTGATACCGTATTTACGCAGCGCGGCGCAGACCATGGGCCCGATGGTGAGATTCGGCACATAGTGATTATCCATCACATCGAAATGAATCAAATCGGCACCTGCCGCGAGCACCGCATCCACTTCCTGACCAAGTCGTGCGAAATCGGCGGAGAGAATTGAGGGTGCAATGAAAGTTGGCAGCATGCGGAGCGAACCTGGGCGTTTAAGATCCGCGCGAACTGTAATGGAATCTCCTGTCTCTTGCCCAGCGCCGCGTTCAACTTGCCTGGCCGCGACGCCGCTATCTCCGTACATGAAACTCCCAGCGCCAGCCCGGTTGCCGAGAATTGTGTGGTGGCTCTGCATTATCTGTGCGCTGCCACTGCGTGCAGCCGAGCCCACGGCAAAGACTGCTGTGCCACCGGCCGCTGCCGCAACGCCGAAGACGCCGACGAAGGCCGCAGCAGCCGCGCCCGAGGGGGCGCGAAATTCAGTGAGGCTCGCGAAGCAGCCATTGCTAAGGTGCTCACACACCGCGGGATTGCCGGCGAGGTTGTCAGTGTGGCGAGCGGCGATCAGACCTTTCTGGCGTTGCTGACCGCACCTCCAAAATCGATAGCGCCACACGGAGCGGTATTACTGCTGCCACACGTGCAAGGTGCAGTCTCAGATCCGCTGGTCCTCGCGCTCGCCGCCGCGCCACCCGCTAGCGGCTGGTTGACCATGGTGATGCAGCCGCCAGCCGGTGCGGCGAGCATGCCTGTGGACGCGAAGAATGTGTTGTGCGCGCGCATCACGGCCAGCTTGAAATTCCTGCAGGCGCGCGGCGCGCTGCCTATTGTGCTGGTCGGGGTTGGACGCAGCTTCGAGCTTAGTCGCGCGTGCTTCGCCGACCAGACGCCGGCGGAAATAGCGGGTTGGGTGGGGCTAGGCCGTTGGCAGGGCGAGTTGACTGCAGCGCAAACGTCACTGCTCGACATCCCGCCTACGGCGGATCCCGTCGCGTTGCGGGCAGCACACCAACGCGCCGCCAAAGCCGCCACGCGCGCGCAAAGCACGTATCGCCAAATTCCAATTGATGCGCTGGACGAACGCTTTGACGGCGCAGAACAGGAAATTGCCAAGCGGCTGCGAGGCTGGCTGAATCAGTTGCCGCGCAAGCCCCAGGCGTAGGCCACTTCAAGCGCGGGACGCCCTTTCACCTCGCTCACACGCCGCTCAAGCTCCCGCACGTCGGCCCACGCCTGATAAAGGGCGTTAACCTCCGCACGTGGGATGCTGAAAGGCGGCGGGCTTACCACCTCCGCCGGATACTCCACCGTGATGAGTAGACCCCGACTCTGCGGCAGACACAGACGACGTACCACGTCTAGATAGTGCGGCCGTTGCGGCGGCGCCAACGCGATTAGCGCCGCGCGATCATAAACTGCATCGCAAGGCGCACACAGTGCAGGGCTTGCCTGCCAGAAGTCGCCACAAAAAATGGTGACGTTGGGCGTACTGAAACGCGTGAACGGTGGGATTTCTGTCACGCTTGGCGCAAGCGACTGCTCGCGAAAGAACGCCTGCACGGCAAGTTCGCTGAGTTCAAATCCAATCACTTCATAGCCACGATCAGCCAGCCAGCGCAGGTCATGCGACTTACCGCACAACGGCACCAGCACGCGTTGGCCAGGTAGGATCCCGAGCTTCGACCAGTGCGCAATTAGCAGTGGATGAATCTCGGTTTGATGGAAGCCGATTTCATCGGCCTGCCATTTTTTAAGCCAGAACTCCGGTTCCATCGGGTAACCTCCATTGCGTGCGCGAAAGCCGGCAGCGCGGGTACCAACTCTGTGAACTGTTACCGAAAAATCACGCGCAGTTCGGCGGACCCAAAATAAATGTCACAGCGGGGTGACAGTGTGCTCCCGAAAGCTCAAGCTGGGTGCCCCGAAAATAATAACGCCGCGCGCCCGTAGTGCAAGGCAGTACTTCGTATGTCCCAAGTCGCCACTTCCCTGCAGCAACGAAGGCTCGGACTTACTGCGCTGATCATCGGCTATGCTTGCCATTTTGCCGCTTCGCTGGCGTTACCCGAGTGGGGAGTTGTTTCGATAATTTTCTGGTTTATTGCGTTGGGGGGTGGCGCGCTTTACTGCGCGGAAACCTTGAAGGGTCTGCGGGTGTAGCAGATCGCGGGCGGTCCGATCGCCTCCCTGGGTGGTGCAAATTACAGTGGAGCGCGTACGATTCAGCAATCGGTAATCTTGCAATCTTGCGCACCTGACACAGTGCCAAAATAATCATGGATTTAAGCGAACGAAAATCGCTGGCCATTTTGAACGGGGATGTTGCCGGCTATAGCCGACTCATGGCTGACGACGAGGATGCAACTATCAGCATGCTCGCCGCTTATCGGGACGCGATTGGAGGCACTGTGCTTGCCAATCACGGCAGGCTGGTGGATTTCTCCGGGGACAATTTTCTCGCAGAGTTTGGCAGCGCAACGCACGCAGTATTCTGTGCACTGGAGATTCAGCGCGCGATACATACCAAGTCCGTAAACATTCCTGTCGAGCGCCGGATGAACTTTCGACTGGGAGCGCATGTCGGCGGTGTCCGTATCGATGGCGAGCGAATTTACGGTGACGCAGTGAATATTGCGGCACGGCTCGAAGCACTCTCCGAAGTGGGAGGTATCTGTGTGTCGCGGCAGATCCTCGATCAGGTCAGCGGTCAGATCGATATTGATCATGTAGATCTTGGCGAGCGGATGCTCAAGAACATCCCATACCCCGTGCACGCCTATCTCATCCCAGCACGGGTGCTCAGTGGCAGCGCTGAATCTCCGATACCCCACAAACCGCAGGGCAAGGGGATACGGGGCAGGAACGTCCTGTCTGGTATCCCCAGCATTGCGGTTCTCCCATTTTCCAACCTGTCGGCCGATGTCGAACAGGAATACTTGGCAGACGGCATGACCGCCGACATCATCACCGGACTATCCTGCGACAAACGGTTCTCGCTTATCTCGTACAACTCGGTTATGCAGTTCAAAGGTAAGGTTGCGGACCTCAAGGAGGTGGGTAGGGTGCTGGGTGCTCGCTATGTAGTGGAGGGTTCGGTTCGCCGCCTTGGCCCACGCCTGCGGGTATCTACGGCACTGATCGACGTTGAAACCCGGCGTGAAATGTGGGGCGAGCGATTTGATCGCGCGGTAACCGAAATTTTTGAGGTCTTCGATGAACTGATTGAAGCAATCGTGACCGCCCTTGGATCTCACCTGAAGCTGGCCGAACAAACGCGGTTCCGCCGTAAACCGCCGGGGCAATTAGGTGCCTGGGAGCTAGCGACACGGGCGCTCGCGAACCGCGGGGTGACAACCCTTAAGGACTCGCTGTTGTTAGCGCGGCGGGCGGTCGAGATCGACCCGGAATATGCGTACGCATGGGCGGTACTGGGTCATCTGACCGCTTTCAAGTTTCCCATGGGTGCGAGCGATGATCATCAAGCGGATATCGATGAATCACTCCGGCAAACCGCCAAAGCGCTGACATTAGACCCCGGAGATCCCTTCAGTCTCCTCGCCAAGGCAGTGGCCCTTCAGTATGGCGGTCGCGCGACTGAATCGATGGAATATCTGCACCATAGTTTGCGCCTGAATCCCAGCGATGTGCTCACACATCTTTATTACGGTCGGGGGCTGACGTTTTCCGGCAAGCCCGTTCTCGCTATCGCTCACTTCGAAAGATTCAAGCGACTTAATCCGGCCGATCCCGGCGCCCATATGGCCGGCATGTATCACTCGATCGCGCTGGCCTTCCTTCAGCGATGGGCAGAAGCGGAGGAAGCCGCGCGTGCGTCGCTCGCGGCTTCCGGAGGTCACAATGCCTGGAGCTGGGCGTTCCTGATGATCGCCCTTGGCGGTCAGGGAAGGTTTGAGGAAGCTAGGGCAGTGGTGCTTGAACTGAAAGGAGTCGCGCCACATTGGGATCGCGGGTTTGTCGAGAAATTCCTGACTGAATGTCAGGATGACAAAAGGCTCTTACCGGCTATTATCGAAATACTGCGCACTGTGTGGCGGGATGACGACCCGCAGGTTGCGTAGGGGTGATGCTCAAGCGGCTGTTTCGAGTGGGTATTGTTCAATTTATCGCGTTGCGGAGGTAGCTATGAGCAACAAAATGACGGGTGGATGTAAGTGCGGCGCCGTGCGATATGCAACTGATTGTGAACCGCTCTTCAGTTCGAATTGCCACTGTCGGGACTGCCAGCGAGCGACCGGCAGTGCTTTTATGCCGGTCGCCGGCTTCCCGCAGGATGCCGTGCATGTGACCGGTGCGGTCAAGAATTTTCAGCGGAAAGGTGATTCTGGGGCGGCGGTGTCCGAGGGCTTCTGTGCGGAGTGTGGTGCGAACCTATTTGCACAGGCAGAGGCGCTCGCAGGCATTTTTCTCATAAACGCCGGGAGTCTCGACGATCCGGCGCTGTTCAAACCGCAGATGAATATTTTCACGGCAAGTGCGCAGCCGTGGGATTACATGGATCCGAATCTGCCGAAATACCCAAAGATGCCGCCCCTGGGCGGGTAAACGAACAGCGCGCTGTACGCGCAAAATTCTGGTCGGCATGACTGAGCGTCGTGCAATCTTGCACACCTGACACGCAATCACTCACCTGCCACGGAATCACTCAAGCCGCGTCAAAAAATCACGCACCAGCTGATGTGTCTCGCCCACGTTTTCGAACAGAATGCCGTGGCGCTTGGAGGTGACCCAGGCCAGCCGCTTGTCGCCAGTGGTGAGCTTTTCCATGATGAGTTCCGCGCCAGCGGGTTCCACCACATGATCTTCCGTGCCTTGTATCACGAGGGTGGGGCAGGTAATCGAGGGCAGGGTTTTTTTGAGGGAGGTGACCATGCGCGTTAATTCGTACAAACCTCTGATCGGCATGTTGCGATAATTGATTTGCGGATGTTCGGTATCGGTGGGGCGAAATGGCAGCACACCTTCCTGGCGGGAAACCCATTCCAGGATTTGATTTGCGCCGTGCACCAGCGGCACGAAACGCATATTGCGGTTCCGAAATTTCATCGGCGGCGCAATGGCGACGACACCGGCGAGTTTGAGCGGCGCGGTCGCCGCGTGAATCAAGGTCAGCGCGCCGCCGGTTGAAAACCCGACCACACAAACCTGCTCGCAATACGCGCGCAGAATTTCATAACCCCGCTGCACGGATTCCAACCAGTCCTCCCATGCGCGTTCGCGTAGATCCCACGGCGATGTGCCGTGACCTTTCAGGCGCACACCTAGCACGGGATATCCCGCTGTCTGCAGCGCGGTGCCGAAAGGACGTGTCTCGCCGGGTGCGGCCAGGAAGCCGTGCACGAGCAGCACGCCGAGCGGGCGTGGGGCTGCGGGCAGGAACAGGAACGGCGCGGGGTCCTCGGTGGCAGTTTCGCGCGCATTGATTTCGCGATGCTTCTCTTTGCTGTAGAGATGCTTGTCCCAGTCGAGCATTTGCAGCTCATCAGCAAACGCAAATTCGGCGCGCGCCCGCGCCGTAAGATGTGACCCTTCGGCGAGTGCCGCGCCTACCGCGTCATCCACCGCGCTGAGTGGCGCCACTTCATTGGCGTATACCTCGATGGGGTTCTCGAGGCGAATGTGATCAAACGTGTGATCCAGCGACAGCTTGTCCAGACAGTGCGCGCGATCGCCATCTATCGTGAGCAGCTGCGCAGCGACCGCCGAATCCAGAAATTGCTGCAGATCCGGCGAACCGCCATCGAGCAAGCGGCGGTAGTTATGCGGATTGATCAAGCTGCGGTGCAGATGCACCGCAGCATGCGGTTGCAGACGCTTCACGGCAATATAGAGAATCATCGCCAGCTCTTTAAGCGAAAAATCACGCCTGCCAATGGCGACCAGGCGTTGAATCGCGAGCGCCGCGAGATGACTCAGATTGACAGTCACCTGCTGATAGATTTCATGCATGTAGTGATCGCGAAGTGTATCGATACTCGCATGGAGACCTTTCGCCGCGATTTTTCGAATGGGGTTCTCCTGCAGATACTCATGCGCAAAGATTGCCTCGAGATTCGGCACGCTGCGTGCCATGTAGCTGGCGACCAGTCGCTCCCACCACTCCCAGCGTTCGTGGGCCCGGATTGCGGTCCCACAGCGAATGTCCATGTCAGTTGCTTTGAAAAATAAATTTCCTTCGACGATTAGCTCCTCCACGGCCCGCGGACTCAAATTGCCGAGCACGAGATCCGCGCCCCGGCGCAGAAAATTATCCTGGGCGCGCAGGGGATAGAACGTAATGTTAGCCGGCACCACCGTCACGGGCTTGCGCGCGCGTTCAATCAGGATCGCAGCCGATGGTAACCCCAACTGCTCGGCCCACAGCTCCAAGTCGCGATGCTTGCTGCGCGTCACTTTGTGCATCACTGCTTGTTTGAAGACTTGCAGACCCACGGCCAGCCGGGCGGCTCCCGAGTGATGTTTGCGGCGATTTCCGGAGGAGCGCGAGTAAACACTGAACTCGCCTTGATCATCGAGCACCTGGCGATCCTTGACCATGCCGCCTTCGGGAAAAATGATAATTTTGCGACCTTTAAGAATATCGATCGCGAGCAAGGTCATAAGTTCTGGATGATCATTCGGCACCGCGCCCAGATCGCGCAACAGACTGGTAATTCGATCACCGCCCCTGAAGAATTCACCGGCAGCGATAGAGCGACAGAGCGCGCCAGTTTCCTGATAAATGCAGTACTGAGGGATAAAGGTTTCAGCGCGCGCGAAATGGTTGAACAGGAACACATCGCCTTCATGGAGCTGGCGCGAATCGTGATGCATCATGATGCGCACCCCGAGCAGGTTTTTTGCGCGGTCGAAGACACGCACGCACCAGTCGTAGGTTTGCTCATTCAAATCGAAGTAGCCGTTCATTGCGAACGGTCTCGGCTCGTCAATTGGTGCGCGCTTGGACACCGATGCATCCTGTCAGGGTAGTGAGGGGCTAGCGGCTTGGAATGCATGCAAGTTTAACCTACCAGATCAGCGACGGCTGACTGGCGCGCGAGCGCCCATTCGATATGTTCGCGCACCAGTGCAGTGGCGCCCGCGAGGCCGGCGCGCAGTGCTTCCGCAATCGCGGACTCCGGGGGTGCGTTGCCGAGCGCGACTGCCAGATTCCGGCGCCATTGTTCAAAATTGATGCGACGCATTGCGCTGCCTTCGGTGTGCGCCAGGAAGCTCGCCTCGTCCCACTGCCAGAGCGCCAATAACGCGCAATCATCCAGCCCATGGCGGACTGCGAAGTCCGCTTCAGCCGAGGTGGCGGCATAACGATTCCAGGGGCAGAAAGTCTGGCAGTCATCACAACCAAAAATGCGATTGCCGATCAACGCGCGCATCTCATGCGGAATTGCGGCGTGGGATTCGATAGTGAGATAGGCGATGCAGCGGCGCGCATCCAGCGTGTAGGGTGCGATGATCGCCTGGGTCGGACAGACTTCGATGCAGCGCGTGCAGCTGCCACAGTAGTTCTCGGTGTGCGCAGGGTCTGCCGGTAGCGCGAGATCGGTGAAGATTTCACCGAGAAAAAACCACGAGCCGTGGGCGCGGTTCAACAGGTTAGTGTGTTTACCAATCCACCCGAGGCCGGCGTTGCGCGCCAGCGCCTTTTCCAGCACTGGCGCACTGTCGCTGAACACGCGATAGCCGAAGGGCCCGACCAGCGCTTCCATCTTGCGTGCCAGCGCACGCAGGCGACCACGCATCACCTTGTGATAGTCGCGGCCTAGCGCGTAGCGCGCGACATACCCGCGGGTCGGCTCGGCGAGCACCTCGGTCATGGGACGCGCCTCGGCGGGCAAATAGTTCAGGGCTACACTCACCACACTTAACGTGCCCGGTACCAGCTGGGCCGGTCGGCCGCGCTTGTGATCGTGCTTCTCAAGATACGTCATCTCGCCGTGATAACCAGCGGCCAGCCAAGCCTCAAGCAATGCTTCATCGGCAGCCAGCTCAGTATGGGTGATGCCAACCGCAGTGAAGCCGAGCGCGCGCGCCGCGATCTTCAAATCCTGTGCGAGCGTATCCAGCGCTGAGCGCGTGAGTTCGGGCATGGAGATCCGCGCTGGGTGCGTACCTATAAATTCTGGACCGCGTAGTCCGCCAGGCGCGAACGTTCACCGCGCATCAATGTGATATGACCGCTGTGCCGCCAGCCCTTGAAACGATCCACGATGTAAGTCAACCCGGAGGTCGTTTCACTTAGGTAGGGCGTATCGATTTGCGCAATATTGCCGCAGCACACGATCTTGGTGCCGAGCCCAGCGCGTGTGATCAACGTGCGCATTTGTTTGGCGGTGAGGTTCTGCGCTTCGTCGATAATCAAATAGCGATTGAAAAAAGTACGTCCGCGCATGAAATTCATGGAACGCACTTTCACCTTGGTTTGCAGTAGATCGGCAGTTGCAGCGCGACCCCATTCTCCGCCCTCCTGGGTCTCGGCGAGTACTTCAAGGTTGTCCATCAACGCGCCCATCCACGGATTCATTTTTTCTTCTTCGGTACCCGGCAGAAAGCCAATATCTTCGCCTAACGGCACCGTTTCGCGGGTCACGATGATCTCGCGGTAGCGTTTGGCATCAAGTGACTGGGCTAGCCCGGCGGCCAGCGCCAGGAGCGTTTTGCCGGTGCCCGCGGCACCCAGCAAGGTCACGAAATCAATTTCTGGATCGAGCAACAGGTTAAGGGCAAAACTCTGTTCGCGATTGCGTGCGGTCAGACCCCACACCGCATGCCGTGGCTGACGATAGTCGCGAGTGCGTTCAAGAATTACGCGCGAATCCTCGATCCGGCGTGCCACCAGTTCGAGCGCGTCGTCACCTGCGCTGTAGAGGAATTCGTTGGGGTAGAAATGTTCGAACTTGGTGGCGGCAAGTGAATACAAAGTGCGGGCTTCGGCCTGCCAGCATTTCAAATCATCGCCTTGCTGTTCCCAGAAATTCCCGGGCAGTTCGCGCGTCCCCGTATAGAGCAAGTTGATGTCGTCGAGGACCCGGTCATTGAAATAGTCTTCGGCGGAAATC
Organism: Klebsiella pneumoniae; assembly: GCA_945861225.1. Classification (GTDB taxonomy): domain Bacteria; phylum Pseudomonadota; class Gammaproteobacteria; genus CAIKBL01. The sequence continues at coordinate 8,603 of CAMATU010000065.1, read as the reverse complement.
CCCAGCACCCGCGACTTGATCCGCAGGTTGATGTCTTTCGAGACCAACGTGACGTCGGTCAAGGGATGCTGATTCTTGAGCGCCAGGGTGGTGCTGAGAATGCTGTTGTCCGGCGTCTTCCCGGGCAGGTCCAGCAGGATGGTGGTCGGCAGTGGGGAAGTTTGCAGGAACAAGCGGCCAGAGGGCGGGATGCCACTCATGCCATTGCTGGGCCCTGGCAGCGTCAGCCCCGCCTCGATCACCGTGCGGTCTGCTGCGTCCAGCAATTGATCCAAAAAGCGACTGACCTGGCGCGCGTTCCGCGCGACTTCCGAGACGCCCTTTTTGGCGGCGTCGAGCTCTTCGAGCACCATCATGGGGAGATAGATATCGTGTTCCTTGAAGCGGAACACGGCACTGGGATCATGCAGGAGAACGTTGGTATCCAGCACGAAAAGACGCTTGCTGGATTGCTTGGTGGGGGAAGTTGGGGCCGCGGCGGCGGTGCTCTTCATACTCGCCGTTACTTCACGGGCTCCATGATTGCATCGAGATTCAGGTGATCGCAGAAATCCATGAATTCACCCCGTAAGCCCGCGATCGAGACATCCGTCGGCACGCTGATCGTCATGTGCAGCGAGAACATCGGGGTGCCGGTGTGGGCGGCGGTGTAGGTGCCGGAATACATATCCTCCACCCCGATCTCGCGCTGGGTGAAGAACTGGGTGATCTCATGCACGATGCCCAGCCGATCAACGGCCACCACTTCAATCGCGTACGGCATCATGTTGTTGTGTCGTTTGCGCGGCTCGGAGCGTTGCGACAGGGACTTGATTTGCAGCTGATTCTCCAGTCGCGGCAGCATGCTTTCGATTTTCGCGATCGAATCCCAGGTGCCAGTGAGCAGCAGCAACAGCGCGAAGCGATCACCAAGCACCGTCATGCGGCTGTCACCGATGCTGCAGCCGCAATCGCGGACTGCCTTGGCAAAGCTCTCGATCAACCCGACACGGTTTGCCCCCATCAGCGAGATTGCGATGGAGTTGTGGGTGATTTCTGGTGGCGACTTGGTCGGGGTCTTCATGGAGGCGAGCAATTGTGCCTGCGAACGCGCGTCCACCGCAAGCAGAAAGGACGCGAAGCAAACGCCAACGGCGGGTCGCATTGGGCGCACGCAGGGCCAATCTGTATTGAGTTAGGGGAAGTGGGAGGCTACTATGCACGACCGTTTTTTCGGGGTCCTGGCATGGCTCAATTTCGCGGCAGCATGGTGGCCATCGTGACTCCCATGAAGGGTGGCGTCACCTGTGAGGCGGCGATTGATTGGGAGCGCTATGCGGCGCTGCTTGAGTTCCATATCAGTGCGCACACCGATGGCATTGTGGCAGTCGGCACCACCGGCGAGTCCGCCACATTGAATGAAGCGGAGCATTGCGAAATCATCCGCCGCACGGTGGACTGGGTGCGCGGCCGAGTGCCGGTCATCGCGGGGACTGGCGCCAATTCCACTACCGAGGCGATCGCACTCACCGCCGCGGCCAAGGATGCCGGAGCAGATGCCTGCCTGCTCGTCACGCCCTACTACAACAAGCCAACCCAGGAAGGTTTGTATCTGCATCACAAGGCGATTGCCGAGGCCGTCGCAATCCCGCAAATTCTCTACAACGTGCCGGGACGTACCGCGTGCGACATGCAGGTAGAAACCGTGGGCCGCCTGGCCAAGATTCCAAATATTATCGGGATCAAGGAAGCTACCGGCGAAGTGGCGAGAGTGGCGCGTTTGCGCGAATTGTGTGGCAGCGATTTTGTCCTAGTGAGCGGCGATGACGCGAGCGCGCGCGAATTCATCCTGGCTGGCGGCGATGGGGTGATCTCGGTCACTGCCAATGTCACGCCGGCTGCCATGCACAACATGTGCGCGGCAGCGTTGGCGGGGGACGCCGCGCAGGCGGCGAAGCTTGACGCGGCACTCGCGCCACTGCATCGCGATTTGTTTTGTGAGGCAAATCCGATTCCAGTCAAATGGGCAGTGCATGCCCAAGGTCACTTGGATGTGGGCATTCGTCTACCAATGACCTGGCTCACCGCCGAGGGTCAGCAAATAGTCCGTGCGGCGATGCTGCACGCCGGGGTTTCCATTCACGCCTAGTTAAACGCCCGCGGTTTAAGCTCAGGTTCCAGTTTCCGCTTCGAGGTCACACCCTTATGGTTCAGGTTTTATTGATCGTGTTGAGCGTGGTCCTTGCGCTTACTGGCTGCAGCAAACTCGTACCCAAACTGGATGAAGTCCTGCCGGATAATCGGGTCGAATATCGCAAAAGCAAAACTCTCCCGGATCTGGAAGTACCTCCCGATTTAACCACCGACGCCATCAAAGATCGCATGGCGATTCCCGAAGGTGGTGATACCGCCAAGTATTCCACCTACCAGGAACGGGTGGCAGATCGCAAACGTGATGAAGAACTGGAACGCACTGCCAATGAAGCGGTGCGCGTGTTGGATAACGAGCATGTGATCGCGGTGTCCGGCGCCACCGCGCAAATTTGGCCGCAACTCGTTGCCCTCATGGAAGAGCAGGGATACGAGCTCGAGCTGAACGACGAAGAGCTCGGCATTATCGAAACCATCTGGGTCGAGAACGAAGAGGAACTGCATCGCGAGAAGTTCAAGATTTTCGCCGAGCCTGGTGAAGAGGCCGGCACCACGGTGTTGTACGTATCGAACCGCGCCGAGGAATTGCTGCAGAAAGACGGCAAGATGACCTGGCAGGCGCTGACGCGTGATGCCACGCGTGAAAATGTGCTGGTCGAAAAGGTGCAGGCTAAATTCGGAGTGGGTGATACCAAGCCGCAGACCATCGCGACCGAGCGCTCCACCGAAGAAAGCGCTAGCGACGCAGGGGAGGCAGAAGATGCCGGCGACACGGCAGGCGTGACCGATGGACGCGCCGAAATCATCAGTGCCGGCGGAGGCAAGGTGTATTTATCGCTGCGCGAAGATTTCTCGGCGGCGTGGCGCAGCACTGGGGTCGCGCTGGAACGCGCTGGTTATGATGTCGATCAATCGGATAAGGATCGCGGGATCTATTACATCCGCGTGCCAGCCCGCGAAGGCGAGGCGACCAAACGCGGCATGCTGGCGAAGATGAAATTCTGGGGCGACGACGACGAGCACGAGCTGCAGATCAATCTCACCGGCGTCGGCGAGAAGACTGAGGTGGTGGTGCTCGATAAGGAAGGTCGTTGGGAGACCGGAAGTGTTTCCAAACGGATCTTAGACAGACTCAATCGCGAGTTGAACAAGCTCGACAGTTAGCGCAGGCCGCCGAATGCGCTGTGCGATGATTGGCAGCGGCAGCGCGGGCAACGCAACGCTGGTCGCCAGCGAGACCACCACGCTACTCATTGATTGCGGCTATTCGATTCGCGCGTTCGAGGAACGCGCCCAAGCACTGGACTTCGATCCCGCCACTCTGAGTGGCATTCTCGTCACGCATGAACACGACGATCACGTGGGCGGAGTTGATGCGCTCGCCCGCAAATATGCCATTCCGGTGTATGCGACTCGCGGGACGCGGGTTGCGACTGAGGCGCGCGGCGGCTCACTCGCCCACTGGCACCAGATCTCTGCACACCAAACCTTCCAAATCGGTGATCTCGAAATCCAGCCAGTGCCGGTGCCACATGATGCCCGCGAACCCAGCCAGTTCATTTTCAATCAAGGTGCCATTAGGCTGGGCGTGCTGACCGATGTGGGCAGCTTAACTTCGCATGTGGTTGGGCAGTATCAAAGCTGTCAGGCGCTGGTGCTGGAGTTCAATCACGACCCCACACTACTTGCCGCTGCAGCGTATCCGGCACGCTTGAAGCGGCGCATTGCCGGCGCCTACGGACATTTCAGTAATGGCCAGTCGTTAGGGTTATTGAAAGCGATGCAGGCGAAAGATCTTAAGCGTGTAGTTGCCGCGCACCTCAGCGAGCGCACCAACCGCCCCGACATTGTCGCCGAATGCCTTATGCAGGCTGCTCAGTATTCACCTTTTGAGTGGTCGATTGCGGCGCAGGATCAGGTGTTGCCGTGGTTTGAGGTGTGAAGGCTCAGCTGCCCTTGATGTGTTTGACCAGCCGGCGCCGCTTCTGAACTTGCCGGCGGGTGAGCGGGTTGCGTTTCCCTTCGAAGGGATTCTCGCCGAACTTGAATTCGATCCGCACCGGTGTGCCGACCAGTTTTAGGGACTGACGAAAGAAATTCGCGAGGTAGCGCCGGTAGTGTTCAGGCACTTCGTCCGTTTGCGTGCCGTGAATCACAATGGTGGGGGGATTCTTGCCGCCGAAATGGGCATAGCGCAATTTGATCCGACGCCCGCGCACCAGCGGCGGACTGTGCCGCTCCAGCGCGCGTTCCAGCAAGTCTGTTAACAACCTGGTCGGCACATCGACGTGCGCGGAGGCATAAGCGGCATCGATCGTCTCGAACAGATCGCCTACGCCGGTGCCGTGGAGCGCCGAGATGTAGTGCGTTTTGGCGAAATCGACAAACTCCAGACGGCGATCAATCTGGCGGCGCATTTCTTCGCGCAGCTCGGGCGCCAAACCATCCCACTTGTTCACCGCGATAACCAGCGAGCGACCGCACTCGAGTACGTCACCCAGCACACTGAGATCCTGCTCACTTAACCCTTCGCGGGCATCCAGCACGACCAACGCCACATGTGCGAGATCGATCGCCTGCAAGGATTTTATCGCGCTGAATTTCTCGACCACATCGGTGACCTTGCCTTTACGGCGCAGCCCGGCGGTGTCGATCAAGGTGTAGTCACGGCCATGTCGCTGCAAGGGTATCGCCACGCTGTCATGCGTGGTCCCGGGCAGATCAGCGGTGATCATGCGTTGTTCACCAAGCATCCGATTGGTGAGGGTTGACTTGCCGACATTCGGTCGTCCGCAAATCGCGACCCGCACAGTGCGATCAGGTTCGGATACCGCGTCTGGGGGATCCTGCCAGGCGGACGTGATCGCCTCGACCATGGAGGCGACCCCGGTGCCGTGAGTAGAGGAGATCGCGAACACCGGATTCAGCCCCAGCTCCGCGAATTCGGCACACACCTCGAACGGATCCTGCCCTTCGGTTTTGTTGACGGCGAGGACCAACGGTTTGTTACTTTTGCGCAGCGCCTGGGCGAGCGTGCGGTCTGCTGCAGTTAGGCCCGCGCGACCATCGATCAACAATACGCCAACGGCACACTCCTCTAACGCCAGTAGCGCCTGCTGGCTCACTTTGATCGAAAGCGGATCAGTTGAATCGTCGATTCCCCCCGTATCGACCACCAGATAGGACCCGGCGCCTACTCGGCCAACGCCAACTTTAATATCGCGGGTCACGCCCGGCACATCGGCGACCAGGGCGTCGCGGGTGCGTGTTAAGCGATTAAATAAAGTGGACTTGCCGACATTTGGCCGCCCCAGCAAAGCCAGGGCAGGTTTTACGTCACGTCGAATGTCGAGCGCCACGGCGCGGCTGTCGTAAAGTTAATCGACGCGAAACGCGGCGATTTTGCCGGAAGAGCTGTAGCCCAGCAGCGCGTCGCCAATATCCAGCGGCGGCGTGAGGATGCGTTCCTTGTCGACTCTTTCGCGCGCGACAATGGCACCGGTTTCGGCGTCCAACCAGTGCAGATACCCTTCGAAATCGCCGACCACCACAGTATTCTTGAAGTAAGTGGGGCCGGTGAGGCGGCGGTATTTCAAATCCTTCTGGCGCCACACTGCGCTGCCGTCGAAGCGATCGAGCGCCCACACCACGCCGCGTTCATCAGTGATATAGACCCGCTTGTCATCGACCGCGAGATCGTCGTAAGTCGACATATCCCGCGTCCAGTCGATACTGCCGGTCGCGATCGCGAGCGCCGCGACCCTGCCTTGAAAGCTACCGACGAAGGCGGTGTCGTCCTTTACCACCGGCTCGCCGTCGAGATCGACCAGTCGTTCAAGATCAGAACGGCCAGACGGCTGCGCGAGTTGGGTTTCCCACAGCTGCTGGCCGGTGGCGAGTTCAAGCGCCACCAGGCGACCGTTGTCGAAGCCGGCATAGAGTACGCCGTCGTGCAAGGTCGGCGCGGCGGTGCCGCGCAACGTGAGGTTCGGGATCGTGCGGTCATACACCCACTTCTCGAGACCGGTGTTGGCATCCAGTGCGTAGATATTGCCGTCACCGGTGCGCACGACCACCACGCCATCCGCCGCGCGCGGTGCCGCCAACACCTCACTCGAGACCTTCGCCACCCACAATTTCTTGCCGCTTACGGCATCGCGCGCCACCACTTCGGCTTCGGAGGTGCCGACGAAGACCTTGCCGTCGCCTACCCCAGGCCCGCCGGAAATCAGGCGATCATCGTCGTGTTCCGCCCAGCGCTGGTCGCCGTTACTGGCATCCAAGGCGATCACATGACCGTCACGATCTGCGGTGTAGACGTAACCGTCGGCCGCTGCAGGCAGGAGTTTTAGATAAAGATCTTCGGCGCCTTTGCCCGCGCGCTCCGACCACAACTCTGTGACTTTGAGCGTCGGCGTGAACTCTTCGCTGAGTTCAGTGGGTTGCGTTTCTTTACCTGCCTTGCCTTTATCGCTTACCCAGCCCGTGGTGGTATCGCGGACCGTCGTCCAGGTTTCCGCGCAGCCAGTGAGGAGCGCGCAGAGGGCCAGTATGATCAGCGGAAAATCGCGCATCATTCAGTTGGCCGATTGACTGTCTGCCGGCAAGCCCAGGGCGTCACGTTTAATTTCGAGATACCCCACCTCACCGCCGACTGCGCTGACTTCGGCAATCGCCTGGGTGTACATCGCGAGCGCGTCCGTGCGTTGGTTGAGGGCAGCAAAGATATCGCCGCGAATTTCCGCGAACAGCGGGTGTTCGCCTGGTTGGGGGAGTTTGGAGATTTCGCTCATCGCGGCCTTGGCATCGCCCTCGGCGAGTAGCACCTGTGCCAAACGACTGCGTGCGATAGCTGCGAGTTCAGAGTTTTTGCCGTTATCGATCACCCATTGCAACGGGGGCTTCGCCGCCGCCAGCTTCTGATCATCGACTTCGAGGCGCGCCAGCAGCAGTGCAGTCAACCGCGCATAAACGCTATTCTGATAGCCTTCCATGATCGCCTTGGCGGTGGTGCGCACCTCGTCACTCGGGCCGGCAGCCGCTATCTGCAAAAAGTGCTGATAATTAATCGAGGCACTCTCGGCAGTGGATTCCTGCACGCCCTGCCAATAGCGGTAACCAAACAGTGCCGCCAGCCCGATCGTTAAGCCGACCAGGATCGCTTTGCCATTGGCATTCCACCATTTACGGATTTCATCCAGTTGTTCGCGTTCCGAAGCATTCGTCTCCACGTTGGGATCTCCTGATTATTTGCTTGATGCTGACGCTGGGCTGACGATGGCACGCAGCGCTTGCAGCATTTGATGGCGTGGGATTCGTTGCTGCTCGCCTTGCCCGCGCAGCGGTTTGAGCGTGACTTCGTCCGCCGCCAGTTCATCCGCGCCGACGATGACGGCGAGCGCCGCACCGCTGCGATCAGCGCGCTTCATCTGTGCTTTCAGGCTGGCAGTGCCACAGTCGCACACCGTACGGAGGGAGTCGCAGGTATCGCGCAGCTCTTCCGCCAGCGCCAACGCAGCGGCACGTTGCGCGAGTTCAATGCCGATAACATAAATTTCTGCCTCTGCGAAATTCTCCGCGGGGTCTGGTGGCAGGAGTTCCAGCAAGCGCTCGAGGCCAAGCGCGAAGCCGATGGCGGGTGTCGGGCGACCGCCCATCTGCGCCACCAAACCATCGTAGCGCCCTCCGGCACAGACCGTGCCTTGCGCACCAAGTTCATCCGTAATCCACTCAAACACGGTTTTCGAGTAGTAATCCAAACCGCGCACCAGGTGCGGGTTGATCTGATAGGGGATTCTGGCGGTATCCAGCACGCCACAGACGGCCGCGAAATGCGCGGCAGACTCGGGATCCAGGCAATCCGCGAGGCGTGGGGCACCCGCAATCAATTCCCGTAGCGCGGGATTTTTGGAATCCAGGATGCGCAGCGGGTTGCGCTGCAGACGGCCCAGGCTCTCTGCATCGAGTGCATCAAGGTGCGCATTGAAATAATCGGTCAGGCGTTCGCGATAGTGTTCGCGTGCCTGTGGGGTGCCAAGACTGTTGAGTTCGAGTCTGAGATTGCCGAGACCCAGGACCTGCCACAGACGGGCCGTCATCAGGATAAGCTCGGCGTCAATGTCCGGGCCGGCCATGCCGAAGGCTTCGACGCCCACTTGATGGAACTGGCGATAGCGTCCTTTTTGTGGACGCTCGTGACGGAACATCGGGCCCAGATAGAACAGGCGCTGCGTGTTTTGTTGGATCAGCCCATTTTCAAGCGCCGCACGCACACAGCTGGCAGTGCCCTCGGGGCGCAAGGTCAGGCTGTCGCCGTTGCGATCAGTGAAGGTGTACATCTCCTTCTGCACAATATCGGTGGTATCGCCGATCGAACGGGAAAATACCTGCGTCGATTCAAGCACCGGGAAACGAATTTCACGATAGCCGTAGCCGACTAGCACCTTGGTAATGCGCGCCTCCAGCGCGCGCCA
>CAMATU010000064.1 GCA_945861225.1 Klebsiella pneumoniae | reverse complement strand
ATGCCGGCTTTCAAACTGACAAAGGCTTTAACGGTTTCACCGCGATACGCATCGACGACCCCGATTACGGCGGCTTCGCGCACCGCGGGATGCGTGTAGAGCACATCTTCGACTTCGCGCGGCCACACCTTGTAGCCGGAGGCGATGATCAAATCCTTTTTTCGATCAACGATATAAAACCAGCCCTTTTCATCCATGAAGCCCACATCGCCGGTGTGAATGCCACGCGCTTCGAAGGACTTGGCGGTTTCTTCCGGCTTTTGCCAGTAACCCGGTGCGACCATCGGTCCACCACTGACGAGCTCGCCCACTTCGCCAACCGGTAGCACATTCCCCTCATCGTCCACGATGTGCACCACAGCGCCACACACGGGTATGCCGACGGCGAGCGCGCCGGTATTCGGATCCACCGGCGCATCACCGCCCAAGGGCACTGCATGGGTGGGACTGGTGGTTTCGGTCATGCCATAAATGTTGTGGATGTAGGCCCCGAATTGTTGCTGGTAGGCGGCCACTGTGGCCGGCGCGACTGGCGCACCGCCGCTATAGACTTTGGTGAGCGTCGCAAAACTGTGGCGCTTGGCCTCATCACTGTTCATGAGTGCGATGTAAACCGTGATCGAGGCAACTACAAAGGTCGCGCCATGCCGCTCGATCAGCTCCGCAGTCGTTGCGGGATCGAATCGGTAGTAGAGGATCAGCGGGCAGGGTAACAGGAAGGAGGTCGTGATCTGGGCGATCAAACCCGTGATATGAAACAACGGCGCGACACCAAGAATCACATCCTTGGAACTTAAATCCATCCACGCACGATAGGTCTGGGTGTTGTAGACGATATTCGCGTGGGTGTTCATGGCGCCCTTCGGCGGACCGGTGGTGCCGGAGGTGTAGGTGAGGAGCGCGGTGTCGCTGCTCACAATGTCTACCGGGCGTGGGGCATTGCCCAGAAATTCCTGGAGAGTGCTCAGTAAATCGCTGGTCCCGTTGCACGCCATGCGCCGCGAGTCTTTCAACAGCGCCGGGCGGCTATCGCCCAAGAACTCAAGCTCAGAGGTCGTAAAGACATGCTCGACCTTGGATTCCGGCACCACGCGTTCGGCAACTTCGTGGTACAGCGATTCAAGGGTGACCAAAAAGCGTGCGCCGGAATCGTTCAGGATTAGCGCCACTTCCTTGTGCCGGAGCATCGGGTTGACCGAGACCAGGATGCCGCCGGCCTTCCAGGCGCCGAGCATCGCGATTACGAATTGCGGCACATTCTGCAAATAGGCGGCGACGCGATCTCCTTTACTCAAGCCGCGCGCAATGAGCGCACACGCGAATGCATCACTCAGGCGATCAATCTCGGCAGTGGTGATTGCCTGCTCGAAATAGTAAATCAGGGTTTGGTTCGGTGCGCGTGCCGCCGCTGCCTTGAACATGGCGAGCGCATGCGGAAATTCGGGCACCATTTCGGCGGGCGTGCCCGGACGGTAAAGACTGAGCCAGGGCTTGCGGGTGTAGGCGTTCATGAGAGCTCCGAGCCAGGGTTGAGATGGCCGCACACTATACCGAAATAGTGGCCGTTTGCCGCCGCGCTCCACATGCTATTCACAGCCTCAGAGGACTCTAACCTGGCGGTCGGTGTCCTCCAGCCAAATGTCCGCAAACTGCGCACGGGCATGGCCATGCTGAAAACTCGCGACGGCAATCAACCACACGCGCACGATGCGCGCGGGCGGCGGCCCCATGGCGCTGGTCACGTCGGTATACACCGCGCGTTGCTCATGCTGCCAGGTGCCGAGATCGGCGAGCCCCTGGCGCACCACGTAATGAGTTTCGCGCGCGGACCAAGCCGGGACGGGGCACCGGAAGTGTGTCCCAAGCGGGAGCGCCGCACTCCAAATCCACGTCAGGTCACGGCCATCGTTGAACTCAGTGGCCACTGAAAAATAATCATGGGTGTGCGTGCAGTCCTCGGCGACGTCGCTTGGTAGCTGCGCCGCGCGCCAGGACCAGTGCAAGGTCGTGGTCGGCGTCAGCGGTAGATCGACTGCCGTCGTGATGATGCCCTGATCATCGTGGGCAGCGAGCGTAATTACCCGGTGACCCGCGTGTTCCTCCTCGCGATAGATTTCTGAAATACCGGTTTCCAGCAGGTACTCCCAGCCGCGCGGAGGCTTGCTGGGGTGGGCAAGACGCCGGCGTTCGGACTGTAAAAATTCGCCCGCAGGGTGCGCAAGCAGGGCGGTGAGATTCTCCAGCGCAGAGTCTCGCCACACGACGACCCAGCATCCCAACTCCCCCGACAGTCGGTGGTAGAGCTTGGTTGACGTCGCCAGCGTGCCATAGGCATCGTCCCACACGCCCATGTAGATCCCGAGCTCGATTTCGCCGGTGACATCCGCGGTGAAAGTGCCGCTGTCGGCGCTGAGATTCACGATGCGGCCACCGGGCGAGACCCTCGCCCAGAGATGAAAGCGCGGTCCGCCGTAGCGCTCCGCATGAGTGGCCGACCATTGAATACGGCCTTCTGCGAAGAGGCTGAAAGACTGGCCGCGTTTAATGGATAGGCCGGTGGGTTGCCACGGTGGTTGATTGCCGGGCAGTTCGCACCAGGCTTCAGCGACGATCACGCTACGCGCGGGGAGTACGGTGAGCGCGCGGCGTAATGCGTGGACTTGTTGTTTCAGCGTTGTCATGGGGGCTGCGCTCACCGCAACCTCAACGCGCTGGTTTGGTCGCTCTGCATAGCGCGCTGCCTCGACCGCGTGACACCGTTCAGCGTAGGATACCGCATACTTTCTCCCCGTCTACGAAGGATAGATTATGGCTGTTCGGGCCGGTTTCGGTATCGCCAATTTTCCGTTCGACGGGCCACGCAGCTGGTTCGAATGGGTGCAACTACTTGAGCGCTACAAAGTCGATTCGGTGTGGCAGACCGATCGCCTGGTGTCCAAGGATCCTTATCTCGAAACGATCAGTGTGATGGCGACGCTTGCGGGCTGCACCGAGAAAATCAAGTTTGGGATGAACGCTATCGTGGCGCCGCTGCGGGATCCCCTGGTGCTCGCCAAACAATGCGCGACGATCGACTTTCTGAGTAATGGCCGTTTACTACCCATGTTCGGCGTGGGTTATCCCAATGCGGGCGAATGGCGCGCCACGGGGCAGACCTCGTCCGATCGTGGCGCGCGTTCGAGCGAGATCTTCAAATTGCTGACCTTGCTGTGGAGTCAGGAATCCGTCACTTTCGAAGGCAAGTTTTATCAGTACAAGGATGCGTGTATTGCACCCCGTCCGATCCAGCAACCGCTACCTTTATGGATTGGCGGTAACGCCGAGGCAGCGCTAAAGCGCACCGCGCGACTCGGCACGGGGTGGATTGGCGGGATTACGACCCCCGCCCAGGTCGCGCATGCGATCACCACCATTCGCAGCGAAGCCGAACTCGCCGGGCGGCGTATCGATCCCGATCATTTCGGGACCTCACTCGCGTATCGCATCGGCTCCCGCGATGATCCGGTGGTGAGCGAGTTTCCGTTGGTGCGTCGCGCCGGGATTGGCGACGAGGTGGACTTGCGACCACTGCTCGCTATCGGCAGCGTCAAAGAGATCATCGCGCGCATTGAGGAATACAAGGCCGCCGGTGCGACTAAATTCGTGTTGCTCCCGATCGCGATGGGGGACCGCGATGTATTCGACCAAACCCGCCGCGCCTGTGAGGAAATCCTGCCGGCCATTGAGGATCGTAGAGCATGACAGATAGCCCAATACTGACGGATCTGCAGGACGGCATCCTTACGATTACATTGAATCGGCCGGACAAGCTGAACGCGATGAGCTATGCCATGCTGGATGCCTTATTGCTGGAACTCGATCGCGCCGATCAGGATGACGGGGTGCGCGCGGTGATTTTCACCGGCGCTGGGCGCGGCTATTGCGCAGGCACCGATTTGTCGGGCGGTGCCGACACCTTCGGCAACTCAAAGACGGCGAATATCGATGATCACCGCGACGCGGGTGGCGTGCTCACGTTGAAGATTTTTGATTTGCGTAAACCGGTGATCGCCGCGATCAACGGTCCGGCGACTGGCATCGGCATCACCATGACCCTGCCCTGTGACGTGCGGATTGCCTCCACCGCCGCGCGCATGGGTTTCGTGTTCGCCCGGCGCGGGATTGCCCCCGATGCCTGTAGTTCGTGGTTTGCACCCAGAGTGGTCGGTATCAGCCAAGCGGCGCAGTGGTTCATGAGTGGGCGGGTGTTCGAAGCCGAGGAGGCGTTGCGCGCTGGCTTGGTGAGCGAGCTCGCCGCCCCTGATCAACTGTTGATTCGGGCGCGTGCCATTGCCCGTCAATTTGTGGATGACACCAGTCAGGTCTCGGTGGCCATCGTGCGCCGCCTGTTGTGGCAGATGCTGGGTGCTGAGCATCCGCGTGAGGCGCTGCGGTTGGAGTCCAAAGCGCTGTGGTACATGGGTAAGGGGGCGGATTCGAAAGAGGGTGTGGCGAGCTTCCTGGAGAAACGCGCGCCGAATTTCCAAATGCGGGTGGCGCACGATTTTCCGGATTTCCTGTGACTGGAAGGCGGCCGAAAAAGCGCGCAGCGCGGCGAATTCCCCTAAAAACTACGGGCTTTATCCCCTCTGATCGGGCATAATTTGCCCCGTTCTTTTTTACTGTCCGGAATTCTCCATGAAGCTCTCAGGCTATACCCCGCGGAATTCCGCGGACGGGTTGATTCACTTCCCAATCTTAGAATGCTGGAATCCCGTGACCAAGTGCGTGAGCATTGCGGCCGATGTTAACGGGCGGCGCGTGCTCTGCCGTATCCCGGAAACGGTCCTCAAGAAGCGCTTTGACGCGGCCGAAGGCGGACCGACCGCCCAGGTTTCCGCCAATCGTCGCGTCATCGAAGCAGCAGCGACCGGCCTCATTCAGCGCAAAGCCTTCGCCGCTGATGGCAATGTTGATATCCGTCTTGAGGATTTCACCGGCTAGTTGCCGAGATCCAGGTTTGCTCACCCGCGCGGAGTGGCTTGAAAGCCCCGCGCTGCGCGCAAGACCCGCTCAATTCCTGCTTCATCAACATCCAGGTGCGTGACCAAGCGCAACTGTTCGCCTGCCAGAACCTTAATGTCCTGCTGCGCGAGGTAGGCTGCGAAACCTGCCGGCGCGCGCATGAACACCATATTCGTGTGGCATGCGGTGACGTCGAACCCGGCAGCGGCAAGCCCCTGGGACAACCGCGCAGCATTGGCATGGTCGTCCGCCAAACGAGCGACATGATGGGTGAGCGCGTAAAGCCCTGCAGCGGCCAGACTTCCGACTTGCCGCATGCCGCCCCCAAGAATTTTACGGCACCGATGCGCGCGTCTGATGAACTCGCGGTCGCCGCCAAGCAAGGTGCCGGCGGGCGCCCCCAGGCCCTTAGAGAGACAAATCGAGACCGAATCAAATCCTGCGCAAAGCACGCTGACGGGCAGGCCTTGCGCCACCGCGGCGTTGCACACGCGGGCACCGTCAAGGTGTGTTTTGAGCCCGTAACGGACTGCTAACGCTAATACCTGATGCACGTAGTCTGGCGCCAGCACACGACCCGAAATCGTATTCTCCAAAGCGATGAGTCGGGTACGCGCGAAATGCGCATCGTCCGGTTTGATCGCCGCTGCAAGCTCACTTAACGCGATACTGCCATCGGCGCAGTTCGGCAACGGTTGCGGTTGAATCGAGCCAAGAACCGCGGCACCGCCCCCTTCATAACGATAAGTGTGGGCTTCCTGTCCTACCAAGTATTCGTCACCGCGCCCGCAATGGCTCATAAGCGCGGCGAGATTTGATTGGGTGCCGCTGGGGAACCACAGCATCGCTTCGCAACCAACCAGCTCCGCCGCAAAGGCCTGCAGGCGATTTACCGAGGGATCGTCGCCGAATACATCGTCGCCGACTGCGGCCTCAGTCATCGCGCGGTGCATGCCCAGAGTCGGACGGGTGACCGTATCGGAGCGGAGATCGATGGTCATGTTCAACTCACCGGCGGCACTCTGCTGCGCCATGGACTGCGCTGCTCGAGTTGGGCGGCCAAGCGGAACAGGGTTGCTTCATCCGCGTAGCGACCAATGAGCTGCACGCCTACCGGCAACCCATCAGCAGTCCAATGGAGTGGCAGGCTGATCGCTGGCTGGCCCGTGATATTCGCGATTGCCGTGAAGCGCGGAATATCGGCCATCCGTGCGGTGGCTTGTTTTGGCTGCGTCGGATCGAAATCGAACCACCCGAGCGGTTGGGGCGGTTGGGGGCTGGTCGGGGTGAGCCAGACATCGTACTTAGTGAAGAAGGGGGCGAGTTCACGCGCCATGCGCTGCATGTCCTGGATCGCGAGCAGCAGATCTGAAGGCCGGCGCTGCGCATCATAAGAATACATTTTCCAGGTATGGGCTTCGAATTGATCGGGGGTTGGTTCGCGGCCAGTGCGCCGCGCCCAGTCGCGGATGGTCCACGCGACCGTGCCGAGCCAGACCGTAGTGAACATCTCGTAGAAATGTTCGGCAGAGACCTGAGGGGATGCTTCCTCAACGATATGACCGAGCGCTTCACAGTGGGCCGCAGCAACGAGTGCGGCCTGTTTACATGCGGGATGCACCGGCGTCCCGGTGAGCGGTACCGTGCTCACTGCGATCCGCAATTGGCCGGGGGGTGCGCCGACTTCCAGCGCGAACGGGCGCGCTGGTGGTGGCGGGTAGTACGGCGCACCAGGATCGGCGCCGGCTGTCACATCCAGGATCGCCGCACTATCGAGTACGGTATGCGTCACCACATGTTCGCAGATCAGACCCGCGCCCAGGTCGCCGTAATCAGGACCTAACGGATTGCGACCTCGGGTAGGTTTCAGCCCCACTAAGCCACACCAACCCGCGGGACCGCGAATCGAGCCACCGCCGTCGTTCGCATGCGCAACGGCAGTCATGCCGGCGGCCACGGCAGCGGCAGATCCGCCGGAGGAACCGCCCGCCGAGTAGTCTGGATTCCACGGGTTACCGGTCTTCCCAAAGAACTCCGGCTCGGTGGTGGGCTTGGAAGCGAACTCTGGCGTATTGGTTTTGCCCACAATGACAAAACCCGCGCGGCGATAACGCGCAACGAGCTCGCTATCGCGCGGGGAAATATAGTCCCGTAAGAAGCGCGACCCTTCGGTCATGCGCGTGCCGGCGTATTCCGCGAGCATGTCTTTGAGCAACAGCGGGACGCCTGCAAAGGGGGCGTTGCGATCAAGTGTGAGGAGGGTTTCTTGGGCGCGCTCATACAGCGGCAGGATTACCGCGTTGAGTTGGGGATTCAGGCGTTCAATGGCGGCGATGGCAGCGTCGACCAATTCGCGCGGAGAAACTTCGCCACGCTGCACCAGCCGGGCCTGTTCGGTGGCGCTCAGGCGCATCAGTCGATTCATAGGGTGTCCTCCCCGCGCTCAGGGATGTTGCGATGTCGGAGGTCGGAGGTGACTGGGGAGATTTCCGCGCTTCACCCGCAGGGAACGCGTACCGCTCGCCTGCGGTCCACGTTCGCGGCCTGCTTAAGGTTCAGTAACGCGGTGAACGCGGCCGATCACCCCGCGGACCACCGGCACCACCACCGCCACCGCCACCCTCACGAGGTTTCGCAGGGTTCACACGTAATGGACGGCCATTGAGTGCCTGCCCGTCGAGTGCCTTAATCGCCGCTTCACCCTCACCCTGATTGGGCATCTCAACGAAGCCAAAACCCTTCGAGCGATTGGTTTCCCGATCAATCACAATTTTCGCGGAGCTGACCTCGCCATAGCGCTCGAAGGTCTCTCGCAAGTCTTCCTCCTGCATGGTGTAGGGCAAATTGCCAACGTAGATATTGATAGACATCGATTTCCTCCGCGTGCTTTGGGCTAAGGGGTGCGATCAGGGCTCGAGAGGGCACGCGTTCCGGGCGCTGATGACGAGTCTGTGCTCGTTTGCATTCGCCATGGCGACGGCTTCGTCATGCCAGGACTAGCATTGAATGTAGCAATGGAAATTCGGGCTGACAACATTCAGCTCGAAAAAAATTCTCATGCACTCGGATTACTTTGGCTCCGGCTTCTCAATCGGCCCACCTGCCGCGAGCCACGCTTCTAGCCCACCGCCAATGTGCGCGACATTGGGGAGCCCCATCATTTGCGCGGTTTGGGTGGATAGCGCTGAACGCCAGCCCTTGCTGCAATGAAAAATAAATTGCTTGCCCGATTCAAAGATCGGCTTGTAGTAGGGGCTTGCGGGATCGATCCAGAATTCCAGCATCCCGCGCGGCACATGCAGCGCACCGGGAATTTTGCCTTCACGCTGCAGTTCGCGGAGATCACGCAGATCGACAATCTGCACGTTCGGATCGTCGCGTCGCTGCATGACCTCCTCCGCGCTTAAGGTTGTAATCTCCGCCTCGGCGCGCCGCACCAATTCTTCATAGCCGACTTTGAGCTTCACTGGCCCTCTCCCGCGTGGTTTTTACCAAGTTTATGTTCGCTCAATTGCACGCCTGAGTCATTAAGCAAGGCGCGCTAGGAACGGCGCGAGCGATCAGGTCCAGACGTGGCGGGTTTCGCGCGGGTGGCCTTGATACGTGCGCGCGGCGGATGAGGCATGGTGGGTAACCCGAGGTGCTGGGTTACGAAGCGTTGCGCACGCGCGCCCTCGGCGGCATGCCCGGTGCCTGCCGGCTGGAAATGTGGAATCAGATGATCTGGCCCGTTACCGATGAGATCCGCGCGGCCCATGCGTTGCAGCGCTGCGCGCAGCATTGGCCAGTTGTTGGGATCGTGATAGCGCAGAAAAGCCTTGTGCAGGCGCCGCACTTTGAGGCCTTTGGGGATGGGCACCTCTTCGCTGGTGCGGGTGACCTTGCGCAAGGGATTACGACCGGAGTGATACATCGCGGTGGCGAGCGCCATGGGCGAGGGCAGAAAGGCCTGCACCTGGTCCGCGCGATATTTATGTTTCTTCAGCCATAGCGCGAGTTCGAGCATGTCCTCGTCGCGGGTGCCGGGATGGGCGGCGATGAAGTAGGGGATCAGGTACTGTTCTTTGCCGGCGGCGCGTGAGTATTTGTCGAATAATTGCTTGAACCGGTAGTAGGTGCCGACCCCGGGTTTCATCATTTTCGAGAGGGGCCCTTCCTGCACATGTTCCGGCGCGATTTTGAGATAGCCCCCTACATGATGCGTTGCGAGTTCCTGCACGTATTCCGGCGATTGGATCGCCAGGTCGTAACGCACGCCTGAGGCGATAAGAATTTTCTTGATGCCAGGCAGGGCGCGGGCACGGCGATAAAGATTGATTAACGCGCTGTGATCGGTATTCAGATTCGGGCAGATGTCTGGATAGACGCAAGCCGGACGTCGGCAGGCGGATTCGATCTCCGGGCTCTTGCACGCGATGCGATACATGTTCGCGGTAGGGCCACCGAGATCGGAGATCACGCCAGTGAAGCCCGGCACATTGTCGCGGATGTTCTCGATCTCGCGGATCACGGAATCTTCCGAGCGGTTCTGAATAATGCGCCCCTCATGTTCGGTGATCGAACAAAAAGTGCAGCCACCAAAACAGCCGCGCTGGATCGGAATCGAGAAACGAATCATCTCGTAGGCCGGAATTTTGGCTGCGCCGTAACTGGGGTGAGGGAGTCGGCAGTAAGGGAGTTCGTAGATCCCATCCATCTCCCGGGTGGTTAGTGGAATGGGCGGCGGATTAATCCACACCTCGAGATCCCCATGACGTTGCACCAGCGCGCGCGCATTTCCTGGATTGGATTCGAGGTGGACGGCGCGCGAGGCGTGGGCATAGAGCACGGGATCATCACGCACTTGCTCGAATGCCGGCAGCCGCAATACGGAGCGCGTGCGATCCGCATTGCGGACCAGGCGGGCAGCGCGCACGACTTTCAGGGGAATGGCAACCGTGGTGTTAGCAGTGCTGGTGGTGGCCGCACTGTTGGTCTGCGGTCCAGGCTCCATCGCGTAGGGATCGATCACAGCGCTTAACACCCCTGGCGTGTCGATATCGGTCGAGTCGATTTCGATCCAATCTGCTGGCGTAGTGCGCACGAGCGCAGTACCACGAATGTTGGTCAGTGCACTAATTGATTCTCCGGCAGCAAGCCGGTGGGCGATCTCGACAATTTGCCGCTCGCCATTGCCGTAGACCAGTAAGTCCGCCTTCGCATCGAGCAGCACAGAACGCCGCACTTTCTCCGACCAGTAATCAAAATGTGCGACCCTACGCAGGCTGGCTTCAATGCCGCCGATCACCACCGGCACGTCGGGAAAGGCTTCACGGGTGCGTTGGGTGTAGACGATGACCGAACGGTCGGGGCGCTTGCCGGGCTCGGCACCGGGCGTGTAGGCATCATCACTGCGGATGCGACGGTCGGCCGTGTAGCGATTCACCAGCGAATCCATATTGCCGGCAGTGATGCCGAAAAATAATTGCGGTAGTCCAAGGCGGGTGAAATCTGCCGTCGTGCGCCAATCTGGTTGCGCGATGATCCCGACGCGGAAGCCTTGGGCCTCGAGCATGCGACCAATAATCGCCATGCCGAAACTGGGGTGATCGATGTAGGCGTCGCCGGTGATCACGATCACATCGCAGGCGTCCCAACCGAGCGCCTCCATTTCGGCGCGGGTAGTCGGCAGAAACGGGGCAGGCCCTAGGCGATGCGCCCAGAACTTGCGGTAGCTGAAGAGGTCTTTGGCAGGATCCATACGCAACCTTTGAAGGGATCGCGTGGAAGGCGCGAGGGTTCGAGTGGGCAAAACAGCATTAACAGACGCCAAGCGACCGTTCAACGGAACGGTCGCTTGGCACAAGACTAAAACAAACGATTACCGATCATAACCACCAGTGCGACGCGGGGGACGCGCCGGCCGGTCTTCGCGTGGCTTAGCCTCATTGACGCGCATATTGCGGCCTTTGAGCGGCTTTTCATTGAGGTTTTTGATCGCCTCATTGGCCTCTGAGTTATTCGGCATCTCAACGAAGCCGAATCCCTTGGATTGACCAGAAAATTTGTCTTTGATGACGCTCGCGTTTGCGACCGCACCATAGGCCGAGAAGGCCTGCGACAGATCTGCATCGGTCACGCCATAGGCCAGATTTCCAACATATATATTCATCAGTCTCTCTCAATTGATCGTGGGTTGTCTTCAATCGCGTTGGTGAGAAACCAGCCACACAAATTTCTCGCCAATGAATCGCCGCAGGCGGCGAATTCTAAAACTGCTCTGAGTTGTACTGATTGTCGGAAAATTCGGCCGGGTAGGACCTTACTCAAGTGCAGATCTAAAGGGTTAGTACGAATAAGGTTAAAAAGTTGTTAGCTTGCATCTTACATAAAGATTGTGCTCACGCCAGCATTATTTTCGGGGGCGCAGGAAAGTTTGTCTGAGTGCTTCGTCCATTACGGCGGTAAGCGGAGTGTCCCTGGTCTCCGTCCTCACGACTCTCATCCCCCAGTGGGGCCCAGTCGTTGCGGGCGGAGACCGGGGACACTCCGCACCAAGCGCCGCGCTGAATTTTGGACGCAGAATGTTCGCCTGAGCGAATGAGCAAGCCTAGGGCGGATGAGCCCGCAGGGCGTTATCCGCCGAATGATGGTGGATAACGCGGCTTCGCCGCTCATCCACCCTACGAAGAATTAGCGGCGGCAGGTGTATTTTTTGCCTTGAATCACGAGGCCCGTGAGCATGAACGTCAGTCAGAACGATCATGCGTGCAAACCGACGTCTCGGTATTTAAAGTGGAACGCAGCCCCCCGACTGATCACCGAACCCACCGAAGGCGCCGGGAAATGCGTGCCCAGCACCAGCGTATCGGTATCCGCGTAGCGGGCCAGGAAGGCGCGCCGCGTGCGGCGTGCAAGTTCTGGTTGGTCGTCGTACATGAAATTCCACTCGGGGTGCTCACACTGTAATGGGCTATGGATCAGATCCCCGGTCACGACCCCAGAGGCGCCACCGGAGGCAATTTTGATCGCGCAATGTCCCGGGGTGTGGCCAGGGGTGGATTCCAGGAACAGGCAGTCATCGACGGCGTAGTCGGTATCCACCAACACGCCGCGGCCTGCTTCCATCACCGGCACGACATTCTCAATGAATACCGGATCCTGTTTGGTGCGGTACTCGCGTTCGGCGTAAGCGTATTCCTCCTTCGCAAAGAGGTAGCGCGCATTAGGGAAGGTTGGCACCCAGCGACCATCCTGCTGGCGCGTATTCCAGCCACAGTGATCGAGATGCAAGTGGGTGCAGAACACGAAATCTATTTCTTCCGGATGGACGCCGGCGGCCAGGAGGTTGTCGAGAAATGTGCTGTCATCGCGTCCCGCCCAGCGCTTAAAGCCGGCCATGGATTTGTGATTGCCGACGCAGGTATCGACCAGGGCAAGATGGTGCGGGGTGCGGATCAAATAGCTCTGGATTGGCAAGATCAACTTGCCAGTCTGTGGGCACATGGCTTGAGGCACTAGCCACTCAAGATAAGGCGCAATCGCTTCCGGGGTCGCCTCCGCAAACATTTTGTCTGGTGCGAGGAAGGGCTCGTTGATTTCGACGATGCGCGTGAAGGAGGTGTGTCCGATGGCTGACCAGGGCATAAATATTCCTTACCTTAAATCAAATGCAGGTGAACGCTGCACATCCGTCAGTGCTTCATGCCTGCGCGGCGCCATGGCATTTCTTGAACTTCTGGCCGCTGCCACAGGGGCAGGGATCGTTACGTCCCACCTTGCGCAGCGGGTTGCGGGCCGGATCGGCAGCGGGCTGGTGCTGGTGCGTACTGTGGTCGTGATCGTGCTGGCAGCCTGGGCCGTGAACGTGAGCGGTATGCTTCGGATCGTGCATAGGGGGTTACTCGAATTTAGAAGCGGATGCTTAACAGGGGATCGCCAGCAGTTCCTTGAGATGCGCATCGACCTGGGCAATGAACTGCGGCTCAAAGCCGGTTAGCACCAGATGCCCACAGACGCTGTTGAGCACCTTGAACTCGCTGCCCTTAATCATTTTCTGCTCATGGCGACAATCGCGTGGTGGAAAGAACATGTCTTCGTCGATGGGCATCACAAACGTTTTGGCCGTGATCCGCGCCAGCGCTTTTTTAAGATCGCCACCCGTGTGCCGGCTCACATCGCCGCGCTGCCATTTCCAGGCTTGGCACAGCAGATCATTCGGATCCATCGCCGTGAAATACGCTTCGAGAAAGTTTGTCATGAAATCCGGCACTGAACTGAAGCCAAGGGTGCGCCACACCTCCTGCTTGAAGAACTCGCTGCTCAAGCCCATCACCGCCCACAATAACGCATGGCGTGTAAGCCCGGTGTGGACTTCGGTGTGGGAGTCGTACCAACCTTGGCGGAATCCCGGATCGCTGGTGATCGCATCCATCAGGCTCTGGGTATACAGAAAATCGTGCGCGGTATTCTGGGCAGTCCCGGCAATTGGCGCTGCACGTTGCACCAACGCGGGATAGCGCACGGCCCACTCAAAAGTTTGCTGGGCACCCATCGAGCCACCCATCACCAGGGCCAATTGCTTGAGCCCGAAATGCGCCGTCACCAGTTGGTGTTGCGCGCGGACATCGTCGCCGATTCGTACCTTGGGAAAATTACCCCGGCCGCCGTTACCGGGAGTGTTGTGCGGCGAACTGGAGAGTCCACCGCCGAACTGGTTCACGCATACGATGAAGTATTTCGCGGGATCCAGGGCGTGACCTTTGCCGATGTAGGCCTGCTCGAAGACCTTACTGGTGCCGGAGTACCACGACGGAATCAGGATGGCGTTGTCCTTGGCCTTGTTGAGTTTGCCGTGGGTCGCGTAGGCAAGCGTCGCCCCGCGCAAGGTGCCGCCTTCCTCCAGCACGAAATCGCCGAGCGCATAAGTCTGGTAGGGACCGTGCAGCGCTTGCGAGTAGTAGGGATTATCGAGCATAGGACTCATGTAACTCCAGGTTCAAAACAGCCACAGAGGATTACAGCGCGAGACGGACTTTTAGCCAGGCGCCGATTTTGCTGATCGCAGCATCGGCTTCCGGCATGGTGCCGGCCGCAATCTGGAAGACATGCTGCATCTCCGGAAAAATTTCGAGCGTGATATCGACGCCAGCTTTTTTGGCTAGATCAGCAAAACGAACCGAATCATCAAGCAGCACCTCTTCATCGCCCACCTGGATGTAGGTCGGCGGCAGACCCTTGAGATTGGCGTACAGCGGTGAGGCGTAGGGATCGCGCGCACTGCCGCCCTGCAGGAACATCGCAGAAATTTGGCTGATCGCCGCTGGCGAAACGATCATGTCGAGCGCCGCGCGCGTGCGCATCGACTCACCACTGCTTTCCATGTCGGTCCACGGCGAAATGGGCACCAACGCGGCAGGTAAGGCCACGCCGAGGTCGCGGAGTTTAAGCGCGGTCGCCAAGCAGAGCCCGCCGCCGGCCGAGTCGCCAGCAATCGCAATGGCCGAGGGTTTAATGCCTTGCCCTAACAGCCACTGGTAGGCGGTCACCGCGTCGTTCACCGGTGCCGGATGCGGATATTCAGGCGCGAGACGGTAATCGACATTCAGCGCACGGCAACCCGTGGCCTTGGCAATATGGCTGACCATTTTACGATGGGTCTCGGCTGACATCATCACGTAGCCACCACCGTGGACGTACAGGATTACGCGATCCATGGCCGCGCCCTGCGGCGTCAGCCATTGGGCGGGAACGCCGCCAGCGTCGACCGCGACGCAGTCCACCCCGGTGGGTTCCGCCGTCAGATTGCTGAAGGCCACGGCGTTTGTGCGCATTTCCGCCATGCTGGCCTGCGGTTTGTTTAAACTCTGGTCACGGAACATGCGAAAAGCTTCTTTGAGCTTGATAGCTTGTGGACTGGCCATGGCGAATCTCCTGGATAACGAATGCAAATTTTCGAAACCCGATTCGAAGCGATTTAGGGAGGTTGGTCAATGAAAATTTGCGCGCCTTCCTTGGGGCGTGGCTTTAGGGTCGTAAGGCGCATTCGCAAATTCAGAAACTCGGCAGTGAGTCTGTGCCGTGCACGGCTGAGCTGGCGTGAAGATCCTCTGTTGGTCGCCCATCGTGGTGAGAGGCGGAGGAGTCTTTAGCGCTTAATCACCACCTTGCCGTAAACCTCACGTGATTCGATCAACCGTAGGCCTTCTTTTGTGTCTGCGAATGGCAGGACCTTATAAATCACCGGATCGATTTGTTTGCGCGCGATGAGCTCGTAGAACAAGGCCTGCGCCTGGCCGGGTAGCTCAGAGCCGCGATCGAGATATTGCCCCCACGCCAGCCCGACCACCGACATGTTCTTGAGCAGGATGCGATTCAGTTCGATCGACGGGATCTTGCCGCCGGCGAAACCGATCACCAGCAACCGGCTGCCCCACGCAACGCAGCGTTTAACAGCATCGAAGATTTCGCCGCCGACCGGATCGTAGACCACATCCGCGCCATGGCCGTTGGTGAGGGCTTTCACGCGCTCAACCAGATCCTCGGTTTTGTAATTAATCAAATGATGCGCGCCTTGTTGCGCGCAGATCTCGAGCTTCTTCGCGTCACCTGCGCAGGCGATCACATTCGCGCCCATTAAACGGCCAAGCTGGATGGCCGCCAAGCCCACGCCGCCTGCGGCCCCGAGTACCAGCAGATTTTCGCCAGCCTTCAGTTGTGCGCGATGTTCGAGTCCGAAGTAGGACGTGCCGTAGACCACGGACAAGGCGGCCGCCTGTTCATCGCTCACATGGGCCGGCACGGTCCAGGCCGAAGTATTGTTGACCAGAAAGAGATCAGCCAAGGTGCCGCCCGAATGACTGAAACCGACGACGCGCTCGCCAACCTTGAATTTGCTCGCCGGCCCCGCTGCTTCCACCACCCCAACCGCCTCAACCCCGGGTACTGCGGGCAGCGGAGCCTTGTGTTGATACATGCCTTGGATAATCAGTAAATCGGGAAAATTCAGCGACACGGCCGCAGTCCGGATTAATGCCTGATCGCGACCAGGCGTCGGCGCTGGACGTTCCACCCAGTGCAGGACGTCTTTGTAATTGCCGTAGGATTCAAATTGCCAGGCGTGCATGCGAGCCTCTTAAATCAAATCGGTGGTGGCAGGTTCAGCGACGACTTCGTTTTCGATGTAACCCAATTTTTCAATTTCGATTCGAACCTTGTCGCCGAGCTGCAGGTATTTCGGCGGTTTAAAACCGATCCCAACGCCGCTCGGTGTGCCGGTGAGGATTAAGTCGCCGGGTTCCAAGGTAAAGGCAGCAGTTAAGGTTTCGATCTGTTGATAGCAGTCGAAGACCAGGTGGCGGGTGTTCGAATTCTGCCGGAGTTCGCCGTTCACATAGGTTTTCAAGGCCAGGGCATGCGGATCGCCCACTTCGTCCGCAGTCACCAGATAAGGCCCGAAAGGCGCATGCGTATCAAAGGACTTGCCGAGGGTGAAAGTTTGCGCGCGCATCTGCCAGTCCCGCACGCTCACATCGTTGCACACCACGAAGCCGGCAATCACTTCATGCGCGCGTTCACGCGGCACATGGCGGCAACGGCGACCGATCACAAAGCCGAGTTCACCTTCGTAGTCGAGTTTGTCGGATACGCGTGGGAGATGAATCGGCGCGTACGGACCGTGGGCAGCAGTGGACTGTTTGTTGAAAAACAGCGGGAAGGTTGGCGTTTCAAGCTTGGTCTCTTCGATGTGGTCCTGGTAGTTAAGGCCAATCGCGAGAATCTTTGGTGGGCGCAGCACCGGCGCGTGCACCGTGACAGTGGACAGGCCATGCCGTGGTCCGGTCGCGGATTTCGCGCGCTGCAGGCCATCGGCACTCGCCAGCAAGGCGCTCATTTCTGCTGGTAAGCCAGCGTCCGCGAGTTCGACGATTTCACTCCCCTCGACTCTGCCGAGTCGCGGTACCGCGTCTTTGAGACTAAAGGTGGCGAGTTTCATAGTGGGGGATTTTCCGTTATTGGTAGTGAAGCACGCGGTACTTATCGAAACTGATTTTTCGCTGCGGCGGGATCACCACGGTGGTCATGGGATCGCGAATAATCGCCGGCCCGAGCACCACATTGCCGGCTTCAAGGGCCGCCATCTCGTAGACGTTAAACGGCGTCCATACCCCGGCGTGATACACATTGCGGCTACCGACGAAGGCCTGTGCACTGGGTGTGGCTGACGCCAGTGGGTATTCGGCCAGCACGGGTTGCGGCTTCGGCGCAATCGCTTCGAGGTGCGCCGCAGTGATCGAATATCCCGCGTCAGGAAAGCGCGCACCATCCGGATAAACTTTGGTGTACATCGTTTCAAACGCATCGATCATGCGCTGGATGTCAGCGGGAGTGGCCATCTCGCCATGCGTTAATTGGGTATCGAAACTTTCGAGCTGCCCGATATAGCGGGCGGCGATTCCGTAGCGGAAGGTCACCTGGGTGGGATCGACGCCTTCCGCAGTCATTTCTGCGCGCGCTTCCGCTTCCAGCTCGGCCCAGGTCCTGCGGATCTGTTGCGCGACAAGGGTGCGCTCTGGATCAGAGAGTCCATTCGGAATGAGGATGCGCAGTCCGCGATCGTAGCGGTGCATGTATTCGGCGCAGGCCGCGCCAAATGCCGAAAAGCCTGCGGCCCAGGGCAGAGTGATGACATCCGCGAATTCGATGCCCTCCGCAAAACCATACATGTGTACCGGGCCGGCGCCGCCGTAGTAGAGCAGGGTGAAATCGTGGGTGTCATACCCTTTGGACGCGATCATCGTGCGCAGTAAGTCGTTCATCTGGGTGTTCACGATGTCCAGCACGCCCGCACCGGCTTCATACACGCTGAGGCCGAGCGGCTTGGCCACGGCCTCGTCCAGGGCGCGCATGGCGCCTTCGCGATCGAGCTTGACCTGACCGCCCAGAAAATAATCGGGATCGACATAGCCCAGCACCACATTGATGTCGGTCACCGTTAAGCGATCAAAATTGAGGCAGCGGCCGACTTTCGCTCCTGCGCTATCCGGGCCGACATGCAGCCGCTTGTATTCGTCAACCCACACCACCGAACCCGCGCCGCTGCCGACCGAATCGAGTTCCACCATCTGCAAGGCCAGACGGTGACCCGCGATGTCCGCACTCTTGGTGATGCCAATCCGACCTTCGACCAACAAGCCCACGTCGAAGCTGGTGCCGCCCATGTCGGCGGTCACAATATTCGGAATACCAAGTTTCTCGCCAATGAACTGCGCGCCCAGCAAGCCGCCAATCGGGCCTGAGATCATCGTTTCGTACAGGCGCGGATATTCCATGTTGACTGCGCCGCCATAGGACAGCAAGGTCAGCAACCGCCCCTGATAGCCATAGGCCTTGGCCTGAGTCTCGACCGCCATCAATGAATCGCGCACGAGTTCGGCGGCGAAACACTGGAACAGCAGGCTTTTTAATCGATTGTTTTCTTTCGAGACCGGCGCCACGTCCGCCGAACACACCACCGGAATATTGATGCCGCGCTCAGCACAGATGCGTTCGGCAATCGCTTTAGCCTGGTGCTCGTGCCGAGGATCGACAAACGAATACAGAAACAGGATGCCAATAACCTCCGTGCCCTTGTCGAGCATCTTGTGCACTGCTGTGACGACTTGCTTCTCGTGCACCGGAATCAGTTCATGGCCGGCTTCAAGATGAATATTGCCCTGGTAACAGCCGCCGGTAAGGCGTTCGCTGATGCCGTACACATTCTTAGGATTCACTAACGCGCGCGTGTGCTTGTGTAACTGTTGATGCAGCGATTCATTCTGGCTTTGACCGAGATAACTGAGTCCGCCCTCCATGACCGTGATGTCTTCAAAGCCGCGCGTCACGAGAAGGCCGACTTTGCGCCCATTACCGGTCAACACCGTGTTCAGCATGCCGGTGCCGCAGTAGATATTTGCGCCGCATTGGACGTGCACTTCTTCGGCAGTGAGACCCAGATTGTGGGCGGCGTCAGTGACCGATTCGCGATAGCTGCGGGGTTCGTCTTCCTTGCGGCTGATCGATTTGCCGACCGTGAAGCTGCCGTCAGGTTTGACCAGAATGGCGTCAGTCATGGTGCCACCGGCATCGAAGGCGAGAATAAATTGGCGTGAGTCGCGCGCGGCGATAGTGGCTGTCATGGGCGTATCCGAGTTTGGTTTAAGCCGATTCGTCCGCGGCGAGCAGCCTAAATCGGCGTTGCTAATTTACGGCGCCGCTGG
>CAMATU010000063.1 GCA_945861225.1 Klebsiella pneumoniae | reverse complement strand
AGATCATCGATCAGGACGTTATCGCGATTGAGCCGACCTTTTTGACCGAAGGATTCGATGCGGTGTACGAGGCGCTGCAGGGCGTGCGCAAGAAGATTAAGGCGGCTGGCTTATGGGCGCCGAATCACCCGCCGGAATACGGCGGGATGGGGCTTGATCTGGTGGACCACGGGCTGGTGTCCGAAGTGCTGGGGCGCAGCCCTCTCGGGCATTACAGCTTCGGCTGCAATGCGCCGGATGCCGGCAACATCGAAACCCTGCACCTCTTCGGCAATCCAGCGCAGAAGGCCGAGTGGCTGCCGCGAATTGTCGGCGGCGAACGCAGTGCGTTCGTGATGACCGAGCGTGACAACTCAGGCGCGAATCCTATTTTTCTGTCGACCCAGGCGGTGCGCGAGGGAGACGAGTGGGTATTGAACGGCAAGAAATGGTTCATCACAGGGGCGCAAGGCGCGGTGGTCAATTTAGTCATGGTGTGTACCGATCCTCAGGCGGGCGCACATGGTCGGCAAAGCATCATCATCGTGCCCTCGAATACGCCGGGTTATTCGATCGATAAAGCGACGCCCATCATGGGCCACGCCAACGGTGGGCCGTACGGGCATTGCGAAGTCAGTTTCACGAATTGCCGGGTGCCGTATGACAATCTGCTCGGTCGTGAAGGCGAGGGCTTTCGCATGGCGCAGGCCCGTCTGGGACCCGGGCGCATCCACCATTGCATGCGCTGGCTTGGAATCTGTGCGCGCTCGCTCGAACTCATGACGCAGCGCGCCGCCACCCGCGTGATTGGCGAAGGGGATCGACGGCTGGCAGACAGTGACATTATCAAAACCTGGATCGCGGAATGTGCGGCTGAAATTCGCGCCGCACGCCTGATGACACTCTTCACCGCCTGGCGAATCGAACAGGTCGGTACCAAGGAAGCCCGCAACGACATCAGCATGATCAAGTACCACGTGGCAGAAGTCCTGATGAAGGTCGTCGATCGCGCGATGCAGGTGCACGGCGCGCTGGGGATCACGGATTACACCCCACTGTCCTTTTTCTATCGAGAAGATCGCGGTTCACGCATTTATGACGGCCCGGATGAAGTTCACAAGCTGGCAGTCGCGCGCCGAATCATCGAACGCGGCGGTCGGATCGACTGAGGAACACCTATGCCACGCAATCACTTTGATCTCGATGGTAAGGTCGCGCTGGTCGCCGGAGGCAGTCGCGGCATCGGTGAAGCTATCGCGCGAATCCTGGCCGAGTACGGCGCGCACGTCATCGTCACCAGCCGCAAAGTGGAAGGCTGCCAGACGGTGGTGGATTCCATTCTCGCCGAGGGTGGCAAGGCTGAGGCCTATGCCTGTCATCTCGGCGATCTGAGTCAGATCGAACAGGCCTTCAGGCATGTTGATGAGACTCACGGCCGGATCGATATTCTGGTCAACAATGGGGTCGCGAATCCCTATTACGGTCATGTGCTGGATACGCCGGTTTCCGCGTTTGAAAAAACCCTCGAAGTGAATTTGCGGGGATATTTTTATATGTCGGTGCACGCGGCGAAGCGCATGCGTGAAAGCGGTGGTGGCGCGATTGTGAATGTGGCCTCGGCGAATGGTATTACGCCGGGCGACAAACAAGCGGTGTACTCCATCACCAAGGCCGGCATTCTCAACATGACCCGGGCCTTCGCCAATGAATGCGGGGAGTTCAATGTGCGGGTAAACGCGTTGATTCCCGGCGTGACCAAGACCAGATTCGCGCAGGCCTTGCACGATGACGAAGTGTTTCTGGCCCCGGCACGCGCCCGCACGCCGCTCAAGCGTTCGGCGGAGCCGTCGGAAATGGCGGGTGCGGTGCTCTATTTGGTGTCCGGCGCCGCGTCTTACACGACGGGGAGTTTTGTGACGGTGGATGGGGGGTATCTGGCGTAAGCATTAAGCTGCGTCAAGCAGAGTACCAGGCAGCGCTAAGCCGCTGGGATGACGGCGTTTGGAAGGCGGCAATCGCGCCTAAAGGCGCTCCTACGAAGAGAGCGTTGACGTGGTTCGTAGGAGCGGCTTCAGCCGCGATTCCTGGCTACAATGCCGGCACCGCAAACTTTCCGAGTTGAAGATCCGCATGAGCCTGCTAGTCAATCGCCGTGACCTGGAATTCCTGCTCTACGAATTGCTGAAGATCGACGATCTCACGCGCTGTGCGCGCTATGCGGGCCAGGACCGCGCGATTTTTGATGCCACGCTCGACGCTGCAGAGGCGATTGCCACCGAGAAATTCGCGACCCACGCGGCCAAAGCGGACGCGGAAGAGCCAACTTTCGATGGCCAGCGTGTGCATCTCATTCCGGAAATGAAAGATGCGCTGGATGCTTATATCGAGGCCGGCTTTATGGGCGCGTCGTTTGACAGCGCAGTGGGCGGCATGCAACTGCCATGGACCATCGCCCAGTGTTGCGCGCTGTATTTTAATGCAGCGAATATTTCCACTACCGCTTATCCCTTCATCACCATTGCTGCCGCGAATTTGTTGAACAGCTTCGGCACTGCAGAGCAGAAGCAGAAATATCTGGTCCCGCTGGTCAGCGGGCGGTTCTACGGCACGATGTGTTTATCTGAACCACAGGCCGGATCGTCGTTAGCCGACATCCGCACCCGGGCGGTGCCGCAGCCCGCAGGTCACTACCTCATCACTGGAAGCAAGATGTGGACTTCGGCGGCGGAGCATGATCTTTCCGAGAACATCATCCACATGGTGCTCGCGAAAATCCCCGGCGGCCCAGCGGGTGTCAAGGGGATTTCGCTGTTCCTGGTCCCTAAATTCATGGTCAACGAAGACGGTTCGCTGGGCACGCGGAATGATGCCCATATCGTCGGGCTCAATCACAAAATGGGCTATCGCGGCACCGTCAACACGGTATTCAATTTGGGCGATCACGGGCAGTGCGTCGGATTTTTGATCGGTGCGCCGAACCAGGGCCTCAACTACATGTTCCACATGATGAACGAGGCGCGGATTGGCGTAGGTCTCGGCGGGGTTGCGCTCGGCTATACCGGGTATTTATATGCGTTGAAGTACGCGCGTGAACGTCCACAGGGTCGCCTGCCCGGGAACAAAGATCCCGCCAGTCCGCAGGTGCCGATTATTCAGCATGCGGATATACGGCGCCTGCTGCTGGCGCAGAAAGCGGCGGTGGAGGGCAGCCTCGCGCTCGTGCTGTATTGTTCACAACTACTTGACCTGCAGCGCACGAGCGTGGACGCGGCTGAAAGTGCGCGGATCGGACTGCTGCTCGATCTCCTCACGCCGATTGCCAAATCCTGGCCGGGCGAGTTTTGTCTGGAGGCTAACAAGCACGCCATTCAAATCCATGGTGGCGCGGGTTACACCCGCGATTATCCGGTTGAGCGCTTTTACCGCGACAATCGGCTCAATCCCATCCATGAAGGCGCACATGGCATTCATGGGCTTGACCTGCTCGGGCGCAAAGTCTCAATGCAAAGCGGTGCGGCAATACGCGCCTTGCAAGTGGAAGTGACGCGCACCTTGGAAGAAGCGGACGCGCACGCGCGGCTTGCGGAGTTCCGCACCCAGCTCGCGCAAGTCGTAGCGCTTCTGCTGGGCACGACAGCCGCGCTTACCCACTTGAAGGAACATGGCGAGGGGACGCGCGCGTTGGCCAACGCAGGGGTGTACCTGGATACCTTCGGGCATGTCGTGATCGCCTGGCTGTGGCTACGACAGGCGCTGGTCGCGGTGGCTGCGCTGCCCGCAGCAGGGCCGGCCGACGCGGCTTTTTACCGTGGCAAGTTACAAGCTTGCCAGTACTTTTATCGCTATGAACTCGCCAAGGTGCCGGAACGTCTGGTGCTCCTCGCGGCCGGCGATGACACCTGCCTCGCCATGGCAGATACCTGGTTCTAGATTTAAGGAGCGACGCATGAACATGACCGATTACGCCGCAGAGCGCGCCAGTTTCCGCTGGCAGCCGCCAGCACGGTTCAATTTCGCGCGTGACGTGATCGATCGCTGGGGTGACCAGGATCCGCAGAAGTTGGCGATGTGGTGGATCGATGATGACGGCCACGAACGCCGCATCACCTACCGTGAAATGAGCGCGCGATCACGCCAGTTGTGTAATGTGCTGGCGAACGCCGGCATCAAGCGCGGTGACACGATCATTGTGATGCTGCCGCGCCTGGTTGCCTGGTGGGAAGTGGTGACGGCGTGCCTGCGCATGGGGGTAATCGTCTCGCCTGGCACCGGCCAACTCGCGCCAAAAGACCTGGCGTATCGTATCGAGGCCGCGCAAGCCACAGCCTTTATCACCGAGGAAAAACAAGTCGCCAAACTGACCGTGATTGCCGACGTCGCGGCGCGCCTGAAGCTGCGGCTATGCGTGGATGCCGCGCCGCCTGGCTGGCTTGACTACGAAACTGCAGTCGCCGCCGCCAACGCTGATTTCACGGCTGCGGACACCGCGCCCACTGATGATGCCTTGTGTTACTTCACCTCGGGCACCACCGGTTACCCAAAAATGGCGATCCAGACCCAGGGCTATGGGTTAGCCCATCGCATCACGGGCGAGTACTGGCTCGATCTCACACCAGCGGATCTGCATTGGAACTTGAGTGATACGGGCTGGGCGAAGGCCGCCTGGAGCAGCTATTTCGCGCCGTGGAACTGCGGTGCCACGCTGTTCATCCATCACAGCGAAACCTTCGACGCGCAGCGTACGTTGGAAATTCTGGCGCGCTATCCCATCACCACCTTCTGTGGCGCCCCCACCATCTATCGCATGTTGGTGCTGCAGGATTTGGGGGCGTACACGTTCGCACATCTGCGCCATGTGGTAGGCGCGGGCGAACCACTGAACCCGGAAGTGATCGAAACCTGGCAGGCGGCCACCGGTCTGACGATTCGCGATGGCTATGGCCAGACCGAATCCGTGCTGCTGTGCGCGAGTTTCCCGTGCCTCACGCCGCGCTTCGGCTCGATGGGGAAACCTTCGCCCGGGATTGATCTCGCGGTGATTGACGACGATGGCGTGCCGCTGCCGGCCGGGCGCGAAGGCGACGTGGCAGTGCGGGTCGAGCCCCATTGGCCACCGGGCCTGTTCAAAGAATATCGCGGCGATGTGGAGCGTACCCGCAAGTCGTTCCGGCACGGCTGGTATCTAACGGGTGACCGTGCGACAGTCGATGCGGACGGTTATTTCTGGTTCGTTGGCCGCGCCGATGATGTGATCAATTCCGCCGGCTACCGCATCGGACCCTTCGAGGTGGAAAGCGCACTGCTCGAACACCCGGCAGTGGCCGAATCTGCAGTAGTTTCCAGCCCTGATGACATGCGCGGCGAAGTTGTCAAAGCGTTTGTGGTGCTGAAAGCGGGCGTGGTGGGTGACGCCGCGCTCGTGAAAGTTCTGCAGGAGCATGTGAAGGCGGTAACCGCGCCTTATAAATATCCGCGCAAGATTGAGTTTGTGACGGCGCTGCCGAAGACCGTGAGCGGCAAGATTCGGCGCATTGAATTACGCGAACGAGAATGGAATCCCTAGCGCTTGGGCATCGCTGAAGCGCCTCCTGGTCAGCAGCAAAGCCAGCGCATCGCGCTGATCACGCTAGTCATCAGTTCGTTCGCGCTGCCGCTGTTACTGTCGTCGATCACCGTTGCGCTGCCGTCGGTCGCGCGTGCACTGCGCATGGACGCGATCCAATTAAGCTGGGTCCAACTCACGTTTCTGACCACCAGCGCGGCCACCGTGCTGGCCTTTGGGCGGCTGGCCGATCTCGTCGGACGCAAGCGAATTTATGCGCTGGGCACCCTCGCGTTACTGGTGTCCTCGGTGCTCGCGGCTGGCGCACAGAGCGCCGAGATGCTGCTCACGTGTCGCGTGTTGCAGGGCGCCAGTGCCGCGATGATCTACGCGACCCAGCTCGCGATTCTGACTTCCGTTTATCCGCCAGAACAGCGCGGGCAGGCGATTGGCATGCTGGTTTCTGCGGTGTATTTTGGCTTGACCTGCGGACCATTGCTGGGCGGCTGGCTGATCGAACACTTTAGCTGGCGCGCCGCCTTCGTCGCCCATCTTCCGCTCACCTTGCTGGTGTTGCTCGTCGGCATTCCGCGCATCAAAGGGGAATGGAAGGCGGACAAGCCTGGCCGCTTCGATGTGACCGGTGCGTTGCTCTACGCAGGGTCGATTGTGTGCTTGATGTGGGGCGGCGCGAATTTGCCGCAACGGAGTGGATTCAGTGGGTTGCTGGTTGGCGCGCTCGGCTTGGTGGTGTTTTTCCGCCATCAGCGCCAGCGCACCGATCCGCTCTTTGAGGTGAACCTGTTCTACACCAATCGGGTGTTCGCGTGGTCGTCATTGGCCTCCTTGCTGATGTATGCCACGACCTACTCGACCCTGGTGCTGGTAAGCCTGTACCTGCAATACCTTAAAGGCTTGACGCCCACCCAGACCGGTCTGGTGATCCTGGCGCAGCCGTTGATGTCTGCACTGTTATCGCCGGTGGCAGGGCGGCTATCCGATCGCATCGAGCCGCGCGTCATTGCGACTTTGGGTGTGGTGATCACGGGACTTGGGCTCTGCATGCTGGCGCGGCTCACGCCGCTGTCGCCGCTGGTCTACGTGACGGCCTGTTTAGTGACCACGGGGATAGGGTTCAGTTTATTCTCATCCCCCAATGCGAACGCGATCATGAGCGGCATTGATAAGCGCCTGTATGGTACGGCCGGTGCGGTGGTCGCGACGATGCGCGTGCTTGGCCAGTTGTGCAGCATGGGCTTGGTGGCGATGGCGTTCGCGCTCACTATGGGCAGGGTGGAGATCGTCCCCGCGAACTATCCGCAATTGGCGCGCGCGCTGCACCTGAGCTTCGTGCTCGCCGCCGGGCTATGTTTGCCGGCGATTTGGTGCTCGTTGGCGCGGGGTAAGATGCGCTGAGTTGGCCGTCACTTCATGACTAGCAATCTGACAGGCCAGGGGCGGGGACCGGCGGTTCGGGGTGGAACTCCGGCGGACCGTAAAAGTATTCCAATTAATTCCCAAAATAGGAAATAATTGCGGCGCTGATGCGCAACGTGCGCACTTTCCGTGTAACTGGCTGCGAGGACTGCGCAGCCGCTTACGCTTCAAAGGCTAACCCGGAACTGTCGGTGGCAGAAAAGCAGGTATTTCGATGGAATCAAACGACTTGAATATACGAACTACGCGCGGTCAGGTAATCGCCAACTGGTTGATGGACCGCAAGTGGATTTCGTTCCTCATTATTTGCGTGCCGACCATCATGCTCGCGCTGCACATCTCGAAAATCGAGGTGTATTCGCGATTTGCAGATTTGCTTCCCGAAAAGCATGAGTACATCCAAAACTACAACCGCATGAAGCAGACCTTTGGCGGTGCGAATGTCGTCTCCATGGCGCTGGAGACGACCGATCCCAAGAAGGACATCTTCACGTTAGACACGCTGAAGAAAATCAAGATGCTCACTGAAGAAGTGGATTTGATTACCGGGGTCAATCACTACCAGGTTGCCAGCATCGCGCACCCCAAGATCCGCCGGATTCTCACCACTGCCGGCGGCTTGATTAAATCCGAACCTGTGCTTCCGAAAGACCTGCCGGCGGACGAAGCGGGTCTTAAACAATTGCGTGAGGAATCCTTCAACAACGACATCGTGTACGGGACCTATGTCTCCACGGATGGCCGGTCCGCGTTGATTCTCGCGGGCTTTGACGAAGAACGCCTCAATTACACGGAAATCCATACGCGCCTCATCGAATTAAAGAATGAGGTGGAGAAGGATGGCGCTACCAAGCTCTTCATTGCCGGTGAGCCGATGCTCAAAGGCGGGATCTATTTCTACTCCAAAGAGTTGAAGGTAATTTTTGGCGTCACCGGCGCAGTCATGATTCTGCTGTTGTGGTTCCACTTCGGCTCCATTGTGGGCGTGCTCGTGCCGGCCATCGGGACCTTTCTATCGGCGGTGTGGGGCCTGGGGTTTGTAGGCTGGATGGGTTTCAACCTTGATCCACTGATTTTGGTCGTGCCGATTCTCATTTCAGCCCGCACCGCCAGCCACTGTGTGCAGTTGATGGAACGTTACTACGATGAGATCCGCCTTGGGCGCCAGCGCGAAGCAGCGGTGCGGGTGGCCATGGGTGAATTGTTGCTGCCGGCCACCTTGGGTATTTTGGCCGACGCCTTTGCGCTGCTGGTGCTGACCATGTCCTCTATGCCGATGATTTCGAAACTCGGCTACTACTGCGCGTTCTGGGGGGCGAGCAATTTGGTGACGGTGGCGGTGTTCGTGCCACTCATCATGTCCTTGCTGCCGACGCCAACCGTGACCCGACAAGAGGAACATAAGCATCTGCCGTCGCGCTTGATGCACAACCTGGGCGTGTTTCTGGTAGGGCCGAAAGCCTCCTCCGTCATCATGGGCGGCGCGCTGCTGATCACCGCCTGGGCCTTCTATTTCGGCTGGACAGTGCAGATTGGTGAAAGCAAACCGGGCTCACCGATCCTCTTCCCGGATTCCGATTACAACACTGCTGCCGCGCACATTGCAGACAGCTTTGCCGGGGCCAACCAGTTCAGTATCTTCTTCGAGGGTGATAAGCCACACCGCATGAAGGATCCGAAGGTGGTTGCCGTGATGGAGGAATTTGGTCGCTACATGGCCAATACCTACAATTACGGTGGCACGCGCGACATTCCACAGCTGGTGCGCTCGATTAACCGTCTCTATCACTATGACGATCCGCGCTGGTCAATCATCCCCAAGGAGCAGAAGGACATCGGCAATACGTTATTCATGTACGAAGCGGGCGCATCGATCCCTGGCGTCATCCTGGAGTACATGGATCTCGAAGGAAAGACCGCTAACTTCGTCGTCTTCTACAAGGATGCCACCGGCCGCACCGTGGAGACGGCAGTCGCTGCCGCGGAGAAGTTTCTGAAGGAACATCCGATCGAAGGCGTTACCCCCCGTTTCGCAGGTGGCATCATCGGCACCACGGCGGCGGCCAACCAGGAGACCGAGGTGTCGGATTTCAAGATGACCTTGGCGATTATCGTTGCCGTGGTGTTCGCGATCTCCTTGGCCTATCAGTCACTCGTGGCGGGCTTGATGGTGTTTGTGATTTTGGTGCTGTGCGTGATGACCAATCGGGCCTTCATGACCATTCGCGATATCGGTTTGAACGTAAATACCTTGCCAGTGACCGCCGTCGGGATCGGCGTTGGCGTCGATTACGCGATTTACATGCTGGACCGTCTGAAGGAAGAGATGCGCCATCGGACCCTGGTTGATGGCATCGTCACTTCCATGCGGACCACCGGTGCTGCCATTCTCTTTACGGCGGTGACCATTCTGTCCGGCATCGTGTACTGGATTCCGGGCTCTTCACTGCGCTTTAACAGCGAAATGTCGTTGCTCCTGTGCCTGCTGCTCACCAGCAACATGATCGGTGCCATTACGCTGATCCCGCTCCTGGTGCGCATCTTCAAGCCGCGTTTCATCATGAATTCGCATGTCGATGACTCCGATACCGAGCGCGACATGAAGCTGGGCGGCTGGCAAGAGGAAGCCCTGCACAAGCTGGAAGGGGTAGGGGTAAAGACCGCCTAGCGGCGCGGGCCTTGTTGGCGATACGCGGCCTGCGGGCCGCGTTTTCGTTTAGGGCACCTCTAAAAATCCGCTGAAGGCGCGCTGGCGGCGTTGCAAGCGGGCTCAAAATGCTCATTTACTCCCTGTAAACTGCGCTTTTTCGCCCGCTTGCGCCTTGCCATCATCGCCTTGATCGAATTTTTAGAGGTGCCCTTTAGCACCCGGGGCCTTAGTCGGGCTGGCGTAAGGCACCGACTCTAAACGCGTCTGCGGCAACTTGATAAAGCGCGATGGTGTCATCCGTCAGTTCTGCGTTCGCCGCTGCCGTTGCTACAGGACGTTTTCGATCAACTGTGATTAACTTGGGTGCCCTATTCGGCGCCAGCTCCACGAGTTGCCCATCGCGCAGAAATCCCAACTCCTGATAAGTGCTGACCAAGGCGTAGGGCGAGCGGGTTAACGGACCACGCAAATCACGGCCAAAGAAAGGCGCGCGATAGGAGATATTCAGCAGTCCGAGCACCGTCGGTGCGACGTCTATCTGGCTCGCCAGCACGCTGCTTTCGTCAGGGGTCACCAGACCCGGCGCATAGATGATCAGCGGGATGTGATAGCGCCGCAGCGGCAGCTGGGTTTTGCCCGCGCTGGAGGCGCAGTGATCAGCGACAATCACAAAAACCGTGTGCTTAAACCAAGGCTCTCCTTGCGCACGCGCGATGAAATCCCCGATCGCCCAATCCGTGTACTTAACCCCGCCGTCTCTCCCGGCCTGACCAGAAGGCAGATCGATCCGTCCCTCCGGATACGTGTAAGGCCGGTGATTCGAGGTGGTCATGATGTGCGTAAAGGAGAGCCGCTTCGCCGCCGCGGAACGCCCGATCTCCAGCAGCGCCTGGGTATAAACGTCCTCATCGGCCACCCCCCAGGCATTTTCGTGATGAATTTTGTCAGGGGGAATCGCCGTGCGATCCACCACCTGGTAGCCATTGCCGGCGAAGAACTGTTCCATGTTGTCGAATCTGCCGTAACCGCCGTACAAGAAGCGCACGTCGTAGCCCTGCGCGCCAAGCACGCTGCCCAAACTGACCAGGCCTGTATTCTTGGGCCGCTTAACAATCGATTCGCCAGGGGTGGGCGGCACGGACAAAGTCAGCGCCTCGAGGCCGCGCACGGTGCGGGTGCCGGTCGCATAGAGGTTGGAATAGAAAAGTCCTTCTTTGGCCAGCCGATCGAGATTGGGCGTAATGCCCTGCTGATTGCCGAAGCGACTGAAGTAGTCCGCCGATAAACTCTCCACCGAAATCAATACCACATTAAGTGCGCGCGGCGGCGCGCTGGCGGTGATTTCGCGCGTCAAAGTGAACGCACCGTCATCAGCAAAGTGGCCATCTGCTGCTGCCGGCAGCAGACGGCGAACGCGCGCGTAAGCCTCGGGGCGCGCGATTTTCGGGTAGAAACTGTCGTAGTCGAGTTCGGCCATCTCAAATGCACGCACGAATTCGAAGATGCCGTTGCCCACAATTTCATTGGCATAGCGATTCGAAAATAACGGGCGTGCGGTGCGATCGAAGAGCTGCCAGGTCGCGACAGAGAGCGCGACAAGCACCGCGATCGCGAGCAGTTCTGTGGGCCAATTAACACCATTCGTTGCGCGGTCATCAATCGCACGGCGCTGCCACCACACCAGCGCGATGCTGAAGGCAGAAAGCAACGCAAGGATTACCGCAACTGGATAGGATTCCCAAATATTGGCGATGACTTCATGCGTGTAAACGAGATAGTCGACCGCAATAAAATTAAAGCGGGTGCCGAATTCTTCCCAGAAAATCCAT
The DNA here is from genome assembly GCA_945861225.1 of Klebsiella pneumoniae. Classification (GTDB taxonomy): domain Bacteria; phylum Pseudomonadota; class Gammaproteobacteria; genus CAIKBL01. The sequence continues at coordinate 8,099 of CAMATU010000063.1, read as the reverse complement.
TCTGAGATGGCGATGAAGACCAGCCAGAACACCCATACGGTCATTCCCAAGAGCAGCAGCGCACGACCGAGGCGCGTGCGGCGCCAGCGCAGCGGAAACAGCGCGAGCGTTAGCAGTAATGGGAGCAGTAGGAAACCCGCGGCAACTAAATCCCAGCCAATCCCAGCGACGAACATGAGGACGATCTTGCCCAACGTAGGATCAAGCAACTTGCCGGTCTGGAGCATCAACGCGCCACGGGTGATTGACGATAGCAGCAACGAAAAGATCATCAGCCAGCGCCAAGGGCGCAGGCGCGGGCCATGCAAGATGGCGTCGAAGATCTGTTGCGGCAATTGAGCAAAGGATTTTGATGGTGGTTGGCTAAGCATCACGTGAGGGGGTATTCCAAGATAGGTGGGAAGCACGTTAACCCAGCACGTGCTGAGGTGGCGATTGGGCCAATGCTATCAGCAGACGTCGCTGCGGGCATTAAATTGCCAAGCGAGCCGAATCGCGGAGCTACCCGTCCATGCCCCCACTAACAAAGACAATCCCGACCATGAACTGGATCAAAGCAATTCAGCAATGGCGCCAGCTTCCGCTGGCGACGCGTGCGGAAATCCATCTCCGGCGGATCCCGCATCACACGGCGACGTCGATGGCGATGGAGGGGGAGCCGATCGAAGAGGCGTTGATCCGGGAACAACTCGCATCCCGCTATCCGCAAGTCAGTATGGCGAAACCACCCTCGGATCCTTAAGTTACGCGGCGCTTGCGCCTCATTCTTGGTTTGCGGGAGGGGGGCATGCCGGATGCGCCAGAATAGTGTTGCAATTGGACGCAGAGAGCGCATATGTCACAACTCAGATTCGATTTGAACGACATAGAAAACGAACCGAGCGACGAGGAATTGGCAGCGCTCATGGAGGCTGTCGCGGAAGAAGCGCGCCGCCGCCATTTATTGGCCCGTACGCAAATGCTAGATCTTCTTAGGCAGGCGCTTAAGGAAGCTCGTCTACGGGAAAGTCTGACAGTCCATCCCAACTGCGTTTGATGGCGGTCGTTGCAGTCAGGTGGGTGGTTTCATCCATGCGATTGTGAAAATCGGTAATAGAGACAGCGATTGTCATCCGAACATCCTCGGTGATAGTAGGGGCGCTTATAGTCGCCAGAAAAATTTATCATAGGCATTGCCGCAGTCTGTCTTCAGCGAACCCGGAACTTGAGCGGCAGCGAGTTCAGCGTCGATATCATGAACTTCGCCTATAGCACCTGCCCCAACCAAAACGGCAAGGTAAAAATCGAGCCAATCGTTGCGGCTGACACGATAAACGCCACCAGCGGCCCGTTACCGCCCATGCGCGTGGCGAGAATATAGGAAGATGATGCGCTCGGCAGTGCAGCGAACAATACGACGATTTGGGTTTGTAATTCGCTCAAATTCGCGCCACGCGCGAGCGTCAAGGCAGCCGCTGGCAACATCAGCAACTTCACTCCGATCATCCAAGCGGATAACGCTGGCGCTTCGCGTACACCGCTTAAACGCAGTCCGGCGCCGACGGCGAGCAAGCCGAGTGGGACTGCGGCTTGGCCTAAGCGGGATAAGGTGGCAACTAGTGGTGTAGGCAAGACGAGGCCGCTCGCGTTGAACAGAAAACCGCCGAGTGTGGCGAGGATGAGTGGGTTGCGACTCAGTTCGCGCAGGATTCTGAAATCCCCTGCGCGCGCGAGACCCCACACTGAGATGATATTGCAGATGGGCACGGTAACGCCGATGAGCAGACTGATCAGCGCCACTCCTGCCTCGCCGCCGATTTTGGCCGCAGGCGCAAGCGCGAGAAAGGAATTGAAGCGGAACGCGCACTGTACGGCGGATGCAAACGAACGCTGCTCTGCCTTCAGCCGGATTTTCGCAAGGTATCCCAGGAGTGCGCCTGTCACCGTGGTGAGGATGCCGATGAGGATGAAGTGACCGGCGCCCGCCGCGAAGGGAACGCGCGTGATTGCGGTGAACAGCAGCGCGGGAAAGAGCACGAAGTACACAAGCTTTTCGAGTCCGCGCCAGAATTCGAGGCCGAAACCCGCGTAGCGATAAACTGCAGCGCCGAGCAATATCAGCGCGAAATCGGGCAGGATCAGCCAGGCGTTGTGCATGGCTTGCCGCACTTCGCGATTTCCAAGGCATTGCCTGGTGTCCGCGCCGGCCAACCATCGGCGCCCATGGATCCCGGGTCTCCGCTGCTCCGCAGCTCGCCCGGGATGACGGGGTTGGGTGAGCGGGTCGATCTGGCACATCGTTTACGTTGAATGGGAAAGCTTCCCACCGCTGTAAACCAGGAAGACTTTAGCGGCGTCATCCCGGAAAGCGCAGCGCGCTTATCCGGGATCCACATAACGCAGCTGCAACCCGGAGATCTCGGATCTGCTCTCCGCTACAGTTGCGCCCGAGATGACCGGATCTCACAACACCGCGCACACCGCATCACAGAAGTAATCAATATTCTGCTGATTGATCCCCGCCACGTTAATCCGGCTTGAATCCACCATGTAGATACTGTTTTCCTGCTTGAGACATTGCACCTGATCCTTGTTCAAGCCCAGGAAGGAAAACATGCCGCGCTGTTGCGGAATAAAATCGAAGCGCGCAGTGCCGAGGCGCTCGCGAAATTTTGCCGCGAGCTGTGTGCGCAAGGTGTTGATGCGATCACGCATCTCGGTGAGTTCGGTATTCCATGCATGCCGCAAGGCGGAATCGGCGAGAATGCGCCCGACCAGCGCGCCGCCGTAGTTGGGCGGCATTGAATAGATTCCGCGCGCCACGTTTTGCACCTGGCCGTACACCACTTCAGCCTCGGCGACGGTTGGCGAGACCACTGAAAGTGCGCCAACCCGTTCGCGATAAAGCCCGAAGTTCTTTGAACACGAACTGGCGACGATCAGTTCCGGCACACTCGCGGCCAGTTTGCGCACGCCGTAGGCATCTTCAGTGAGGCCCAGGCCCAAACCCAGGTAGGCGAGATCGACAAAGGGCGTGAAGCCGCGCTGCAGCGCGATCGCGGTCACTGCATCCCATTGGTCCGGATTTAGATCGACGCCACAGGGGTTATGACAGCACCCGTGTAGCAGCACCAGATCGCCGCGATTGATCTGGTTGAGCGCGGCGCACATTGCATCGAACTTGAGGCCCTGTTGGCTCGCGTCGTAATAGGGATAGATCTTGATCTCGAGCCCGGCGTCGCCGAGCAGCGGGACATGATTAGCCCAGGTCGGATCGCTCACCCAGATGGCGGCGCCCGGGCGCGCGCGGTTGATCAGTTCTGCCGCCACGCGGAGTGCGCCGCAGCCCCCGGGGGCTTGCACGGTGCGCACGCGATTAGCCGCGAGTGCGGGGCTCTCAGGGCCGAAAATCAACTGCTGCATTTGCTGATTGAATTCGGCGTCGCCCGGCGGACCGACATAGGTCTTGCTGGTCTCCGTCGCACGATGCAGCGCATCGGCTTTTTGCACTACCGCCATAATCGGCGTGTGGCCTACTTCATCCTTATAGACGCCGACGCCCAGATCAACTTTATGGGCGTTGGGATCCTGGCGATAAGCCGCCATCAAGCCCAGGATCGGGTCCGCTTGCAAGGCCTTGAGGGTTTCGAACATTGGATCTCTGCCGCGAGGAACGAAGGCGCGCATGATATCGGGCAGCGCCCGACTTGAGAATCGTTACGTCGGTTGCGTGGCCTCAGCGGACATAGCATTGCTGCTCGGCGGAGGCATAGCGGAGCGCATCCAGATGGGATTGATTTTGCGCATCAAAGGTGGCGTCACCATAAGCCTGGATCCCGCTGAAGGCGAGATAGTAGAAAGCCGGGGTGAAAATCGTGCCGATGAACACCGCGGCCCGATTGCGCGGATCATCGGTGAATTTTGGTTTGTAGTCGTATTGGGTTTGCATCAACGCGAGGCGCTGCGCGTAGAGATCACGGCAGTTTTGGGCGGGTGGCACGGGTGCTACGCGCGGCGGATAGGGACCAAGCACCAACCGCCGCCCGTCGCTGATTCGGTCATAAGCGAATTGTTCCGCATCTTCGCGCACCTGCACCGGCGTTGGCCACAGCGGTCGCGTCAACGCCTGGCTCGCCCAGCACAGCAGTCCCAGTAGCAAGAAAAATTGCTTATGCATGAATCGCTCTCCACGTGCCGCAGGCCTTGGTCGGTACGGCAATATGGCGGCCACAGAGCCGCCGGCTTGAATCAGTGCCAGCGGCTAGAGAAAGGCACTGGGGTGTGCATGCCCCGTCAGCAATGATCCATACAGCGTCAGATTGGCCTCATGCGCGAGAAAGCCATGACAATTGATGGCGGCGACATCCTGATAGGCATCCTGCAAAGGATGACCGGGATGCAGTACCGCGCCACCGGCCTGCAGAAACAAAGCCTGGACGGCGGCCAAGCACTCGCGCACCGCATGACTGGTTTCAAGATTGACCTTGGCCGCCTGCACGGGTGGCAGCGGGTGACCGGCTTCCGCCTGGGCGCGAATCGACTGTGCCGCCTGGCCCAGGAGCAAACGCGCGCTATCGATTTGCAGCCGGGTGGTGGCCAGCATCGCGTGCGTCGCAGCCGCGTCAATGCGCGTGAGGCCGGGCAGTGGAAAAGCGCCAGCCTGGGCACCGAGGGCGGTCAGATTCGATACGAAATAACGCCACGCAGCCTCGGCTGCGCCTAGCGCCGGCCCGGCGAGATTTAACACCAGCATCGGCACGAAGGCCGCTTGATAGAGCGCGCCCGGATTCACCCGCGCGCCCGCCGTGCTGGACTGTGTCGCGTGGGCATAGGACAGAAAGCGGTGGGCAGGCACCCATAGTTGCTCGGCAAGCAGGCTCAGGCTGCCGGTTGCCTGGAGCCCCGAGACCTGCCAGTCATCGAGCTCGGTCAAGGTCTCACCAGGGACCAACAGGCACCCGACATCGACCACTTCTTCCTGTGTGTTCTTAACCACCACGCCGCAGAGTGCCCATTCGCGCGCCGCAGCGCCCGAGCAGAAAGTAAACCGGGCACGCTCGATCAGATACCCATCGGCCACCTTGCGTGCAGCATTCTTGCTAGGGTTGAGCGAGGCGCAGACCAAAGGATCCGGGTGGTGCGCAAACACGTCCTGCTGGGTCTGTTCAGGAAACAGCGCAATCAGCCAGTTATGGATTTGATAGATGGCGAGGACCCAGGCGCTGGCCGGGCACACCTCTGCAACCTGCGTCACCAGCGGTAACACGTCCGTCATGTGCAGTTCGTCGCCGCCGAAGCGGCACGGGCTATACACGCCGCACAGGCCGGCTGCCCGCAGCGCCTGCGTATTCGCTGCGGGGAGGCGCCGTGCCGCGCGGCCCGTGGCGGCGTTTGCAGCGAGCGTGGGCTGCAGGGCAGACACCGCCGCGGACAAGACAGCGGCGCGATCATTCGCCGCCTGCGGTGCAATGGGCATGAGGAGTCCTCGTTCAATTCCGGGTTCGATTGTAATCCGCGTTCGCGCTGATCGACACTGACAGCCAAGACCACTGGCGTTACGCTACGCGCAGTCCCCCACCTTCGAGGAGTACCAAAGATGTCCCATGCCTCAGAGAATGCGCTCACCCAAACGGTGACCGAACGCCTCGCCAACTGTACCGATCCACGCTTCAAGACTGTCATGTCCTCGCTAATCTCTCATTTACATGCGTTCGTGCGCGACGTGCGCCTGACCGATGACGAATGGATGCAGGCAATTCAGTTCTTAACTGCGGTCGGCAAGGCCTGCACCGAACAGCGCCAGGAATTTATTCTGCTCTCGGATACTTTGGGGATCTCGAGTCTGGTGCTTGAAGTGAATCATCCGGCGCGCGCCGGTTCGCTGGAATCGGCAGTGCTCGGACCGTTCTATGTGGAAGGCATGGCGGAGCGTCCGCTGGGTGCTGATCTCACGGATGGCATGGCCGGTGAACCGACGTTTTATTCCGGCACGATTTGCGACACCGATGGCCAGCCGATTGCGGGCGCGGTGCTGGATATCTGGTCGTCCGATGGTATCGGCGTTTATGACGTCCAAAATCCGGGCCCGTTCAAGGCGCAGGGTCGTGCCAAGATTAAAACGGACGCTGGTGGACACTACTGGTTTCGCTCGATCAAACCCGCCGACTATCCGGTGCCGACGGATGGTCCCGTGGGCGTCTTGCTCAAACAACAAGGCCGCGAACCAAATCGTCCCGGGCATTTGCATCTCATCGTTTCAGCCGCCGGGTATACCCCAGTGGTCACCCAGATCTTCGTCGCCGACAGTGTGTATCTTGATAACGACGCCGTGTTTGGTGCGAAACAGGCACTCGCGGGGCGCTTCGCGCGGCATGCACCGGGCACGGCGCCCAATGGCGAGACGGTGAACGCGCCGTTTTATACCGTGGAATTCGATATGCGACTCTTACGTTCAGCGTGCAACGACGGAAGCGTTGACGGACCTGCGTGATGTCGTCTGTCGCGCGCCGCCTAATCCGTGCATCATGGGCTTATGGTTTCCAATCGTCTCACCCGCTTCATCTTGCTTGCGCTCGTCGCGGGTGCCGCGATCGGCTGGCTGGTGAACACTCAGTTCCCGAACTCAAGCGAGTCCTTCGCAACCAATGCGGCATTGCTGCCAATGATTTTTCTGCGCTTGATCAAGATGATCATCGCACCGCTGGTGTTCTCGACCTTGGCAGTCGGTATAGGACGCATGGGCGATGTGGCGACGGTCGGGCGGGTCGGGGGCAAGGCGCTCGCATGGTTTTTTTTCGCGTCGCTGATGTCGCTGACGCTCGGCCTCGCGCTCGTGAATTTTCTGCAACCGGGGCAGGTGCTTCAATTACCGCTGCCTGAGGTCACCGCGAGTTCTGGCATTCAAGCTGGCGCCCTGACCTTGACCGGCTTCATCGAACACACCGTGCCGAGCAGTGTGGTGGACGCCATGGCGCGTAACGAGATCCTGCAAATAGTGATCTTTGCACTGTTTTTTGGGACCGCGATGGCCGCCATCGGCGAACGCAGTCGCACAGTAGTGGATGTGCTCGATGCGCTTGCACACATCATGCTTAAAGTGACTTCCTATGTGATGTTGTTCGCGCCGCTGGCCGTGTTCGGTGCGCTCGCGAGCACGGTCGCGAGTCGCGGCTTGGGCATTCTCGGTGTCTACGGTTTGTTTGTGGGAGAGTTTTATCTTGGACTCGTGCTGTTGTGGCTGCTGCTGCTCGGGATTGTGTCGCTGGTGATCGGGCGGGGCGTGTTCCGCCTGGTACGCCGCATTCGCGAACCGTTACTGCTGGCCTTCTCCACCGCAAGTTCCGAGGCGGCCTATCCGAAGACCCTGGAGGAGCTCGAACGCTTTGGCTGCAGTAATCGAGTCGCGAGTTTCGTGTTACCGATGGGCTATTCGTTCAATCTCGATGGCTCGATGATGTATTGCACGTTTGCTGTGATGTTTATCGCCCAGGTTTACGACATCCAACTCTCTGCTGGCCAGCAAATCCTGATGCTCGCGATCCTGATGCTGACCTCGAAAGGAATCGCGGGCGTACCGCGCGCCTCACTGGTGGTGATCGCGGCGACGCTCGCCCAATTCAATATCCCTGAAGCCGGCTTATTGTTATTACTTGGCATCGATCACTTCCTCGATATGGGGCGTTCGGCGACCAATGTGATCGGCAATAGCGTCGCCACTGTGCTCGTCTCGCATTGGGAGCGAGAGCTGCGCGGAGACCAACCGGCAATCCCTCAGCCATAAGGAAACTCATGACCGACACGCGCGCTAACTTTGAGGCCACGGACGAGACCCGCTTTCACGCGGCGTTGGACGAGGCGAATATTCCCACCTTGTTAATGGTGTTGGTGCAGCTCACTGGTGAACTACACTGGCTGGAGCCACCGTATCGGCCACAGCGTCCGCGTGGCTTAAGTGACAACGACAGTGGTGGTCTCGACGAGGAGACCCAGGCTGCAATACGTGCCGCTGCGCTTGCCGCGATTCTGGCCTGGCGTGGCGGCCAGCCGGTCGCGTTGCCGGAACCTTCAGCCGCACTTCGTCTCCAGATGCTTTCGTGCGCAATGGCAGAGAAAATACCAGC
>CAMATU010000062.1 GCA_945861225.1 Klebsiella pneumoniae | reverse complement strand
ATGACGCACGCTGGATCTGATCGATTTGTTTTGTCACGGGCCCTTAGGTCAGCGCTCGCCGCTTGCGCAAAGTCGCGCTGAGTAGACGCACTACGCTCGCCATTCCTGCGCGCAATTCGCGTCCGATTTCTGCCAATGAAATCGGCGCGTCACTGAGGCCTGCCGCCCAATTCACCACCAGCGCGCAGTTAGCGTAGGCCAGGCCGGCTTCGCGGGCCAGCGCTGCTTCTGGCATGCCAGTCATGCCGACTATCGTGCAACCATCGCGCGCCAAGCGTGCGATCTCAGCCGCAGTCTCGAGCCGTGGACCCTGGGTTGCGCCGTATACCCCTGCGCCGACGACCGGTAAGCCCAGCTCGCGCGCAGCGTCGATCATGCACGTGCGCAATTCCGCTGAGTACGGATCGCCGAACTCGATATGCTCAAGCGTGCCGTCGCAGCCATCGTAGAAGGTGTGTGCCCGCCCGGCGGTGTAGTCGATGAGCTGATGCGGGATCACGATCGCGCCAGGGCCGGCGTTGTGGGCAATGCCGCCCACCGCAGTGACCGCCAGCACTTCACGAATCCCGAAATCGCGTAGCGCGGCGAGATTGGCGCGATAGTTAATTCCGTGCGGTGGCAGCGCGTGCGTGGGTCCGTGACGCGGCAGGAAGATGACCGGTGTGCCATCGAGTGTGCCTTCGAGCAGCGCGGCCGAAGGGGCCCCATAGGTGGTCGTCACCCGATGTTCTCGCAGCGGCAACAGCGCGCCGAGTTGGTCGAGCCCGCTACCGCCGATGATCGCAAGCGTCGTCATGTGCCCTGCACCGCGTAAATGCCGGGCCCGTTGCGCCAGTAAGTTTTGTAGTCCATGCCGTATCCGAAAAGGTAGCGATCAGGGGTAGCCAAGGCGCAGAAATCGGTGCGGGCCAGGCCGGGGCGCGTCGGCATCTCCTTGTGCACAAGGACGGCGGTCAAGGTTTCACGCGCACCGAGGCGCGCGCACTCTGCGGCCGCTTCCTGCAAGGTGAGCCCGCGGTCGAGCAAATCATCGATGATCAGCACGGTGCGCCCGCGCACCGACTCTGGTGGGCGTTTAATCCATTCGATTTCGCCACCGCTGAGCGCAGAACCGTAGCGGGTGACATGCAGATAATCCAGCTGCAGCGGAAAATGCAGATGCGGTAACAGCAGCGCAGTGGGGACCAGGCCGCCCGTCATCGTTGCGAGTAGTAGCGGGTGAGCGGTGCCGATTCGGGCGGTGATGGAGGCGGCCATAGTTTCCACGGCAGCGTTGATTTCAGCCGGACTGAACAACAGATCGGCCTGCTGGTGCACGCGCAGGATTTCGTCGAGTGCAGGCACGCTCATCGTGTCTCCGGCTTGGACAGGGCGGTACGTCCGGCCCAATCCTTTGCAAATTGAAAGGCGGAACGTCCGCTGCGTGATCCATGCAACAGCGCCCATTGCAGCGCCGCGCGCTCAACGTCTGCATTTTTAGCGGCATCGATGCCGAAGGTTCGCAGCCAATGGCGCACGATGTCGAGATAGCGATCCTGGGTATAGGGATGGAAGGACAGCCACAGACCGAAGCGCTCGGACAGCGAAATCTTCTCTTCCACGGCTTCGCTGTGATGGATCTCGCCCTCCATCGCTTGTGCATCCTGGTTATCGCGCAAACGTTCGGGGACCAGGTGACGCCGATTTGAAGTCGCATAGATCAACAAATTATCCGGCGTGGCGGCGAGCGAGCCGTCCAACACTGTCTTCAGCGCGCGGTAAGTGGAGTCGTGTTCGTCAAAGGCAAGATCGTCACAGAACACAATGTAACGGCCCGGGCGCTCGGCGAGTAATTCAGCAATGAGTGGCAGGTCGATGAGATCACCGCGCTCCACTTCAACTACCCGCAGACCGGCTTGCACGTAGGTATTGAATAGCGCTTTGATTAGAGAAGACTTGCCGGTGCCGCGCGGCCCCCAGAGCAGGGCGTTGTTGGCGGGCAGGCCAGCGAGAAACTGCCGCGTATTGCGATCGAGTTCGTCGCGTTGAAAATCAATGTGCTGCAGATCAGCGAGAGAAACGGCATTGAAATGCCGGATGGCGTGCAACGCGCCGATGCCATTGCGTTTGCGCCAACGCCAGGCCACGCCGTCCTCAATCGTCGCCGCTGCGGCGCCTGGTAGCACACGTTCGAGGCGCGCGAGCAGCGCCTCGGCGCGCGCGAAAAATTCATCGGCACTAGTCATTGGCACCTTGCAGGCGTACTGCGACTTACAGTGCTGATATTGTAGCGGAGCACCGATGGAGTGTCAGGAAGTGACGATCCGTTGTTGCGAGGAGCGGACCGCCAAGGCCGTCGTTGTGAGCGTATGCGCTCCTCGCAACGACGGCGATAGGCGCGGTAATCGCCTATCGATAGCAGCGACCCTAGTCAGCCACCCAGCCGCAGTCGCAGTGCCTTGGTCAAGTGGTATTCGATGCGCTTCTTGAACTCCAGCAGGCGCACGGTGCGGCGTGCGAAACCGCCGCGCTGCACCGCATAGCCTTCGGACAATTCGAGCTGCGTGATGTAAACCGGATAGCCTTCCTGGCTCGAGCGAGTCGCTAACACGTGCTCGGCCATGGCGGTGAAGAGCTGTGCGCCGTGCTCGCGCGAACTGAACTCCTGTTCATCGCAGTAGCAGGTGAACTCTGCGTGGCCGTTGAGATTGAGATCGGCGAAGACCCGGAGCGAGGCGTATGCCATGCCCCGCATGGCGCTGATATTCATCACCTGCGCACGCCACCCCTGGGCCACATGGCCGGTGATTTGAAACCACTCGACGGGCAGCGACGCGACGGAATCTACGCCCGGGTTCTGGGCCGAGATCGCGCCGATGCCCGCAAAGAACCGGCTGAAATGATCAAAGGTGGTTCGCAGGTCCTGCCCAATCTGGCGCTCCACATACAGATCGCCATTTTCATCCAGCACATAAATATCCAGCTTCGCGGCGCGTTGATAGGCGAATAGCTGGATCCGCTCGGGTTTGTTATGCGCATAAATCGCGGCCAACGGCAGTGTGTCGGCGCAATTGGGATCGAACGCCACCTGCCGAAAAGAGGCGCTCGGTTCGCCTAAGCTTTTAAACAGCGAAAGCGCATTGGTATGCACGCGATATTCGAGCCGGTCCTGGCGGCGGAAGATCTCATGGTGAGCATCGCCGACACCCACGATGTGATGGATGGCATGTTTGCGTCCAGGCTTATTGAAATGACGGGTCAGCTCCTGCAAGTAGGCAGTGACACGCTGGTGAATGAGATGTCCGTAGTCGGCAGTGAAGGCAACCACCGAGGCGGGATTCGCGGCGCTCCGCGGCAGGCGATCAAGATATTCGCAAAGCGCCTGCGGCAGCGCGTCGGGGCCAGCGTAACGATGGGCATAGAGTTCGCCCCAGCTGTTCTCGTAGAGTAAATCCACGCTGCCGATGAGGCAGGTACGACTCCCACCGAACTGGAAGGCATCACTGTGACTGCTCGTGAGCACGTCGCCTTGCGCCAGACGCGCGGGCGAAATGTCGGTACCAATATTGAGCAGAAATAGCGCAGTGGTTACTTTGGGCGAATGTGCCAGCGCAGCCATTTCATGCGCAGCCGGTTGACCGCCAGGAAAGGCCTCCGCCAGCGCCTCCAGCAGTCGGCGCAGCTCGGCTAACGAGAGGCGTCGGCCAGCGCTAAAAAGGTGCCACTCCGTGCGCGCATCGGCGAGACGATTGAAGTAGCACCACGCGACAATCTCAACTAACGAGGCACCGCGCTTTAGCGCCTCCGGGCGCAACGCGCTGTCCTCTACGCGGCCCGCATAGAGCAGCCAATTGTCGGCATGCTGGTCGCTTACCTGGTGGATAGAGAGGGCAGTCTCCACCGGATTCTGGCAAATGCCACGGGTGATTAATTCGATCTTGTGGGGCTTTTTCTCGAAGGCTGCGTAGAGCTTGCGCCCGAGAATATTGAGATCCGCGTCGGTGATTTGCTGCTCACGACCATGTTTACGGGCGAAATCTGACAGCACGGCATAGCTCTTCTGCAGCGCTTTCACCAATTCCCGCCGTTCTTCGCGGGCGGTATCGATGCGCCAGTGGGCGCGCTGGTCGAGCGCCAGAATGTCGGCCGGTGACCAATCCCAGGCACGGACCATGGTCTCCAGTACTTCGCGTCGCCAACCCGGTTGCCGAAGATCTGTCGGCGCACTCAGCATTTCATCGGTCTTCAGATAGAACGCGCGTCGCAGTAGCTTCAGGCGTGCGGTGTCGTGTTTCGACATCAGATAGGTTTCGAGCCGACGATACAGCGCGAGATAGGGATCGAGATCGTCCAACCCCACCTCGACTGCCGCCAAGGTGGTTTTATACTGATGACTCAACAGGCGGACATTCGGATAGTCCGCCGCATAGCTTTCCATCAGCAGCAGCTTCATCACTGATTTGTAGGGTGAGTCGATGCTCTTATACAGCTGCCACAGCGCCGCTCCGAAGAACTCAGCGGCGGGAATTGCCGGCACGCCCCCGAAATCCACATAGTCGCGCGCTGCGATCCGGCGTTGCCGCAGCGCGCCTTCCACAAAGGCGTCGTAGTTTGCCTCCTCCTGCGGCGGCACATACCACCACAGCGGCTTCAGTCCAGCGAGCAGCAGTCCCGAGCGATAGAATTCGTCGAGCAGCAGATAGTGCTGCGAACTGCCGCTGCTCTCAGCCGAGAGGCTCAAAGTCTCACCGCCCCTGAAGCGCTCTGGATCAAAAACGTAGAAGTGAACTTCGACGCCCTGGTTCAACGCGAAGGTCTCGATCAGCGAAGCCTTGCGCTTGAGCAATGCAATCGCCGCCGCGTTGAGTACTGCCGTGTGGCAGATCCACACATCCAGATCGCTGTCGCGGGTATAGGCAACAGTTCCTGCGCTTCCCATCAGGTACATCCCGCGGATCCCAAATTCGCGCAACACACGCGACTCATGGGTGAACGATTTCAGCACGCGGCGCGCGGCCGTGAGCGCCGCGCGGGCAGGGGTGTAATCTGCAATGCCATACGGCGTGTCGGCTCCGCAGTAACCGGGCAACAGCGGATGATTCAGGTGAAACAGCAGCGGAATCATCGCCACCACATCCTGCTGGCGCGGCGCTAAGGTGTCGAACGCGCGGCGTAACCGATCATGCGTGACTGCCGCGAAACGGTTTTCAAGATCGCGAACACGAGGTTCGCGCAGTGGACGTGCTGGCGCGGGGCTTGTCATGGTCTTGGTTAGCGGCCAGGCAGTGACTTTCTCAAACTCAAAGCAGGTGCGGCCTTGCACCCGGCAGCACCGATAAGCCTCTAAAAATAAAAGGATTAAGATTGAGTCTCTCGGGTTAATACGAAATAATGCAAGGAGCGTCTACGCGCAATCGGCGTGTAGCAGCACGGGACCCAAAGCCCGTCGTTGCGTTTCAAAAAAAGGACCGAGCCATGTTTAGTCAGGACATGCGCATTGCAGGGTTCGACCCTGAACTCGCGCACGCGATCGCCGCCGAGACACAGCGCCAGGAAGATCACATTGAGCTGATCGCCTCCGAAAACTACACCAGTCCCCGCGTGCTCGAAGCCGCGGGGACTTTGCTGACCAACAAGTACGCCGAAGGTTACCCCGGCAAGCGCTATTACGGCGGTTGCGAGCATGTGGATGTGATCGAGCAACTGGCGATCGAGCGCGCCAAATCCCTGTTCGGCGCCGATTTTGCGAATGTCCAGCCCCACTCCGGATCACAGGCGAATGGCGCGGTCTATCTGGCCATGCTGGACGCCGGCGATTGCGTGCTCGGCATGAGCCTGGCCCATGGTGGCCACCTGACCCACGGCGCGAGTGTGAATTTCTCGGGCAAGACTTATCGCGGCGTGCAGTATGGGCTCGATCCCGCCACCGGCCGCATCGATTATGACCAGGTAAGGACGCTCGCGCGTGAACATCGGCCACGCATGATCATGACGGGCTTTTCAGCCTATTCGCGCATTGTCGACTGGGTGCGCTTTCGCGAAATTGCCGATGAAGTGGGTGCCTATCTGGTCTCGGACATGGCGCATGTGGCGGGCTTGGTGGCAGTTGGGTTGTATCCGAGCCCGGTGCAAATCGCGGACATGACTACCACCACTACCCACAAAACTTTGCGCGGACCGCGTAGCGGCTTGATCCTTGGCAAGGCTAATGAAGCGCTGGCGAAGAAGGTGAATTCGGCCGTGTTCCCGGGCCTCCAGGGCGGGCCGCTCATGCACATCATTGCCGCCAAGGCAGTCGCCTTCAAAGAAGCGATGGAACCGGAGTTCCGGACCTACCAGGAACAAGTCTTGAAGAACGCGCGTGCCATGGCAGAGACTTTCCTGGCGCGGGGTTTCAATGTGGTGTCCGGGGGGACGGATAACCATCTCTTCCTGGTGGATCTGGTTGCCAAGGGCTTGACTGGCAAAGCGGCTGACGCCGCGCTCGGTGCGGCGCATATCACCGTCAACAAAAATGCGGTGCCGAATGATCCGCAATCACCGTTCGTCACCAGCGGCATTCGAGTGGGCTCCCCGGCCATGACCACGCGTGGCTGCGGCACCTCGGATGCCCAGGCCCTGGCGGGCTGGATGTGTGACTTGCTGGAGCATATTGGGGACGAAAAAGTGCACGCGCGGGTGCGCCAGCAGGTGATCGATCTTTGTCGGCAATACCCGGTGTACCGCGCGGCGGCCTAAGCGCGAACTCCATGCACTGCCCCTTCTGTGCCCATCACGATACGCGCGTCATCGATTCGCGCCTGTTGGGCGAAGGCGATCAAATTCGGCGGCGCCGCGAATGCATGGAATGCAAGGTGCGCTTCACGACCTACGAAACAGCGGAGCTCACCTTGCCGCGCATCGTGAAGAGCGATGGCCGGCGCGAAACCTTCAACGAAGACAAATTGCGTGGCGGAATCCTGAAGGCCCTCGAAAAGCGTCCCGTGGCGATGGAGCGAGTGGAAGCGGCGATCACGCAGGTGAAGCGACGCATTCGCGAGAGCGGCGAGCGCGAGATTGATTCCCGCCGGATCGGTGAGCATGTGATGGATGCACTGCGCGGGCTCGATCAAGTGGCCTATGTGCGCTTCGCCTCGGTGTATCGCAGCTTTGAAGACGTGCGGGCATTCCTCGAGGAAATCGAACGCCTGGAAAATGACCTACCCCCCGATCTTCGCGCGCAGCAGCTTGATCTCATCCCCAGCGAAAGTGCGCCGCGTAAGCGCTGAATTGCTGTCCGTTAATCTGACGGAATAGCCGCGTGGAACCCTCGGACTTTTCTCAGGCGGATTATGCGCACATGGCGCAGGCGCTGCGGCTCGCGCGCCGTGGCCTGTATTCCACGCGCCCTAATCCCCGCGTTGGCTGCGTCATCGTGAATGACGGGCGCGTCGTTAGTGAAGGATTCCACTACCGCGCGGGTGAGGCACACGCCGAAGTTGCGGCATTGAGCGCCGCAGGGCTGGCCGCAACTGGGGCCACGGCTTACGTGACTTTGGAACCCTGTAGCCATTTCGGTCGCACACCGCCCTGCGCTGAGGCGCTAATCAACGCCCGCATTGGGCGCGTGGTCTATGCCGTGCGCGATCCGAATCCGCGCGTTGCGGGCGGTGGCGAGGCGCGGCTGAATGCTGCGGGCATTGCGTGTGCCAGTGGCCTGCTGGCCAGCGAAGCACGTGAGCTCAACCGTGGTTTTTTTATGCGCTATGAGCAGGGGCGCCCGTTTGTCAGCGTAAAGCTGGGCATGAGTCTCGATGGCAAAGTCGCGCTCGCCAATGGTCAAAGCCAGTGGATCACCGGCCCTGACGCACGTGCCGATGTGCAGCGGCTGCGCGCGCAGGCCGACGCGATTCTGACGGGCAGTGGCACGCTCCTCGCTGATAATCCGCAACTGAATGTGCGCGATCCGCAATTCGATTTGGGTGAGCGCCCGCCGGCGCGGGTGATCATCGATTCACGCCTGCGGTCTCCATTGGCGGCGCGGGTGTTCAAGGTGCCGGGCGAGGTGCGAATCTTTACCACGCGCACGAGCACTTGTGCGGAGGCGCTGCAATTGCGGGCGCAGGGCGCGATTATTGAAACCATCGGGAGCACTGCCGCTGGTGTCGCGTTAAAGGAGGTACTACGCAGGCTCGGCGAACTGGAAATCAACGAAGTGTTGGTTGAAGCGGGCCCTACCCTGGTGGGGAGCTTGCTCGCGACCGGCGAGGTGGACGAACTCGTGCTCTATGTGGCACCGGTCCTGCTAGGCGCGCAGGCGCGCAACGCCTTCAATTGGCCAGATCCTGCCACGCTTGCGGAAGCACCGCGCTTACTGCTTAAGGAGACCGTTAGGATAGGTGCAGACCAGCGGATGACCCTGCGCCTGACTTCACCTTGACGCCTTACGGACCATCCTCGATAGTGGCTGGATGTTTACCGGAATCGTTCAAGCCATCGGCCATGTCAGCGCGCTTACCCAAGGGGCTCAGCATCAGCGCTTGACCATTGAGGCAGGCGCGCTACCCCTCGCCGACGTCAAGCTAGGCGATAGTATTGCGGTGTCTGGCACGTGTTTGACCGCCACCACGCTCGAGGACGGCACCTTCGCGGTAGATGTCTCGCCGGAAACTCTGGCGCACACCACCTTGGGAGAATTGCAGATCGGGTCAGCGGTGAATCTCGAAAAGGCGTTGACCTTGGCAGACAGGCTCGGTGGGCACCTGGTGAGTGGGCATGTGGATGGCGTTGGCACGGTGGTCGCGCGCGAACTGCGCGCTGACTATGTGTACTTTCGAATCCGCGCGCCCGCTGGCCTCGCGCGTTACATCGCGCACAAAGGCTCGATTTGTGTTGCAGGCGTGAGCTTGACCGTCAACGCCGTGGAGGGCGCCGAATTTGACTTATTACTGATCCCGCATACGCTGCGCGCAACCACGTTGGGAACGCTCGAAATCGACAGCCGCGTGAATCTGGAAGTGGATCTGATTGCGCGCTATCTCGAGCGGCTGATGAGCCGGGAGGGAGCGTGATGGATAAACCACGCCGGCACCTTTTATCCAACCAAATGACACGGAATCCTGCATGGGACTGAATACCACTCAAGAAATTATTGATGATCTCCGCGCCGGTCGCATGGTGATCATGATGGACGACGAGGATCGCGAGAACGAAGGCGATTTTGTGATCGGTGCTGCGCATTGCACGGCCGAGCACGTGAACTTCATGGCGCGTTTTGGCCGGGGGCTCATCTGCCTGACGATGACCGAGGCCCGTTGCCGCCGGCTCAACCTGCCATTGATGGTGCAGGAAACGTACTACACCCACCGCACCAACTTCACGGTCTCGATTGAAGCCGCCGAAGGGGTGACCACTGGCATCTCGGCTGCTGATCGCGCGCGTACGGTGCAGGCGGCGGTGGCTGCGGAAGCGCGGCCCAGCGATATCGTGCAGCCGGGGCATATTTTTCCGCTGATGGCGCAGTCGGGCGGCGTGCTAACGCGCGCGGGACATACCGAAGCGGGCTGCGATCTCGCCGGCCTCGCCGGCCTCGAAGCGGCCTCGGTGATTGTCGAGATTCTGAACGATGATGGGACCATGGCGCGTCGCCCGGAACTTGAGAAAATCGCCAAGCAGCATCAAATGAAAATCGGCACCATCGCCGATCTCATCCGCTATCGAATCGAAAACGAAAAAACCGTGGCGCGTGCGGCGGAAGCGGTGTTGCCCACCGAATTCGGGGATTTCCGCTTAATCGGCTACCGCGATGCCATCCATGGCGATCTGCATCTGGCCATGGTGCGCGGGGAGATCGACCCCGAACGACCGACCTTAGTGCGCGTTCATATCTACAACCCGATCCAAGACCTCACCGCGAGTATCCGCAAGGATGCCGGCTGGCCGCTCCGTGATGCGCTGCGCCGGGTGGCTGAAGCGGGTGAGGGAGTGGTGATCGTGCTCAGCAATCAAGTGGATAACGATGAGCTGGTGCGCCAGATTTTTCGCTTTACCACCAATGCGAGCAACGAAAAGAAGGTGCCGAAACCAGGTGCCGTCACCGCAGATTTTCGCCAGATTGGTCTCGGCGCGCAAATTTTGAGCGATCTCGGGGTGCGCAAAATGCGTGTCATGAGCCATCCGCGTCGCTACCATGCACTGTCGGGATTCGGCCTCGAAGTCGTGGAATATGTGACCTGAGCGTTCGCCTGAGTTTGCCATCCTTACATACCGGAACGATACTTCTTCATATGAACGCCGACCTTAAACGCGCCACCGTTTATTTCGATGCTGAATTGCATAAGGCCTTGCGTTTGAAAGCGACGGAGTTGGAGCGTTCTTTGTCCGATTTGGTGAACGAGGCCGTGCAACAATCGTTTGCTGAAGACGCCGAGGATTTGCGCGCGCATAAGGAACGGGCTAAGGAAAAGGCGCTTCCCTTTTCAAGCGTTGTGGCGGACCTCAAGCGTCGTGGAAAGCTATAGCGTTTTCATTAAGCCAGCTGCCGCGAAAGAGCTTGAAGCTATTCCTCAAAAGAAGATTCGGCAGCAAATCGTTAAGCGAATACAACGCCTCGCAGAGGACCCCTACCCAAGTGGGATTACAAAGCTGGCAGGACATGAGCTTTATTGAATCCGACAGGGAATGTATCGAGCAGTCTACTCAGTAGACGAGAGAAAGCTCGTTGTTGAAGTCATCAAAGTCGGACATCGGAAGGATGTTTACCGTGCACTCTCCAACCTCAGATAGTCATTTATGAGTAGTTACAAAGTTATCGAAGGCAGTCTGGTCGTCACCACTCCAGTAAAGATCGCGGTGATCTGCAGTCGCTTCAATCATTTCATCGTCGATCAACTCGAAGCGGGTTGTATCGACGCCTTGCGTCGCCACGGGGTAGCCGAGGCAGATATTACCGTGGTGAAGGTGCCGGGCGCCTTCGAACTGCCGGTGGTGGCACGCAAGCTCGCGAAAAGTGGCAAGTGCGATGCGGTGATTGCGCTCGGCGCCGTGATCCGGGGTTCGACGCCGCACTTCGACCATGTCGCTGGTGCGTGTACCAGTGGCCTCGCGGCGGCGGCGGACAGCGGCGTGCCGGTGGTTTTCGGCGTACTCACGGTCGATTCGATCGAACAAGCCATCGAACGCGCAGGTACCAAGGCTGGCAACAAGGGCGCCGATGCGGCGCTCACCGCGATTGAGATGATCGCCGTGTTACGTCAGCTTTGAATGAGTAGCGCGGGCGGCAATGTTGGTCGAGTCCGCGCGCGCCGCTGCGCCGTGCAGGCGCTCTACCAATGGCAACTGGCCGGCCAGGAACCCAGTGAAATCCTGCGCGAATTCGTTGCTGAGCGCGAACTCGTGAAAGTGGATATGGAATACTTCTCCACGCTCACGCGCGAAATCCCGCGTCATTTCGCAACCTTGCAGGACGACCTCAAACCGGCGTTGGACCGGGAGTGGCATAAGCTCGGCCCGGTTGAACGGGGGGTGTTACTCGTGGGGGCGTATGAGCTGCGCTTCAGTCCGCAGGTGCCGTGGCGGGTGGTGGTGAACGAGGCAGTGGAACTGTGCAAGATGTTCGGCGCAGATGAAGCGCATAAGTACATTAACGGGGTGCTCGACAAAACCGCGCGTGCGCTGCGTGCTGGCGAAATTGGTATGCGGGCCGCGACGCCTGCGACGTAAATCTGCCGACAGTATCGCGCGCTTGCCGTGGACGAATTCGCGCTGATCGAAGAACTTATTGTCCCGCGTGCTGGGCACCGCGCAGATGTGGTACTCGGCATCGGTGACGATGGTGCGGTAGTCACATCTCCCTTTGGCGAAGAGCTCGTGGTGGTCGCCGACACCATGGTCGCCGGGGTGCATTTCCCGCCGCAATTGTCCCCCGCTGATATCGGCTATCGCGCAGTTGCGGTGAATCTCAGCGATATCGCTGCGATGGGTGCCGAACCCCGTTGGGCCACGCTTGCCCTGACTTTGCCGGAGGCAAATCGTGATTGGCTGACGGAGTTCATGCGCGGCATGCACGAAGCGATGACGGAGCACGGCGTGCAGTTGATTGGCGGGGATACCACGCGCGGGCCGTTGACGATTACGGTTCAACTCATCGGCTCGGTGCCGTGCGGTCAGGCGCTTACGCGGCACGGCGCAGGGCCCGGCGATGCAATCTTCGTGTCCGGCACCGTAGGCGATGCTGCAGCAGGCCTCGCCATCCTTCAGCGAGGTCATGCTGCAAACGAAGATGAGGCGACCCTGATCAAACGTTTTGCACGGCCCGCCGCGCGAGTCGCGCTCGGCAAAGCGCTGCGTGGAGTTGCCTCGAGTTGCATTGATATCTCGGATGGGCTGCTTGGGGATCTTGGGCATATCGCCAAGCGCAGCGCCTGTACGGCGACGGTAGAGGCAGCGATGGTCCCGGCCAGTGCGGCGCTTCTTGCCGGTCGCACGGCGGCGGTCGCACGCGATTTCGGCTTGGCGGGCGGGGACGACTACGAGCTTTGTTTTACCTTACCGGCTCCCGCGCTGATCGCGTGGGAGGTGGAGTTGCGGCGACAGTTTAACGTGTGCCGAATCGGCACAATGACCAATACGGCGGAAGCTGGCGAAGTCGTCGTCATGGATGAGGAAGGTAGGCCGATGCAGGTGTCGTATCACGGCTATAGTCATTTCTGACGACGGCAGATTAATACCAGGCATCCAAGAAAATCGCCCTTTAAATCCATCTCAGGCAGGCGGATGTCCCCGATTTTCTCGCGGCGTAGAAAACTTGGACCAGCGTATCCGCAATACCCCGCTGCTTGCGGCGGGGTGATTTATTCTGTGGGAGCGGGACGCGAATCCGGCCCGGCAAACGGCACGACACCTCGCCCGTGACTGTTGGACTAAGTGGTCGATATTTGGTCGCAAAGCGTCGTCAACGCAACGATGGAGTCGCCGCCTCATGCCTTGGACAGGTTCTGTTGACTGCTGCGACGAAAGACGCAATCCACTTCTTCCTGTTCTGTTTGTAATAGCATGTCGTCTCATGAACTTGCGAGGGTGTGAAAGCGCGTTCGCACGGCAGGGATCGTCGGCTCGATCCCTGCATCGCACGCTGTTACGCGCCCGAGCGGTGAATCGGTGACAAACCCAGTACAGCCAATGACCTGGTTGAGCCTGCCGGCTATCACGTGGGAATGGATCTTCATCGCCATCTTGAGCGGCATCGCGATCGCGGCCCGTGCCTTGCCCAGGATGCCCTGGCTGTCGAATGAATACTGTTACGACTCCTGGTCGTCGCGGCGTTATTACGTCGCGGCTGCGATCCTCGCGGGGATGGCGCTGCATATCGCTGGGTTCCTCGGGACCTTCGATATCAACGACGACCAGCACCTGATCGCAGACGATCTGCTAGTCATCCATTTGTCGTTCGCCAACCTCCGCGCGCTCGCAGCGACTGACTTTCACGGTACCTTCCAGCACTTGACGTATGTCACCGCCGCCCTCAACTGGGCTCTCGCGGGTGAGCGGTATTGGCTATGGTATTTGTGCAACTGGTTACTGCTGATCCCCATCCTTTATTGCGTGGCGCGCCTGAGTTGGCGCCTGACGGGCAGTACGACGCGGGCGGCGCTCGCCGCAGTGTTTTTTGCAGCGACGCCGGTCGTTGCTGAATCCTTGTGCTGGATGAACGCTCGCGGACAATGGCTTGGCCTCTGTTTTGCACTCGCTTCCTGCGTCATCTACCTCGAATACCGGTGGTGCGCGGCCCGCCACAAACCCGCATGGTTGGCGCTCAGTGTTGGATTATTTGCGCTCGCGCTGCTGGCGCCACCCACGTTCATCTATCTTCCACTGTGGTTGGTGGTCTTCGATGTCTGGGATCGACGTCGCGACTGGCGTGTTTTGCTGGCCGAGAAAGCGCCGTACTTCGCGCTCGCGACCTGGACTGCATATCGCCTGTTGAGCAGCCCCGGTACGCGTTTCGCGGCACCTCCCGGCGACAGCTATTTCCATACGCTGCTGATGGACGCGAATCTGCTCGTCGAATACACGCGCACCTTGCTCATGCCGGTGGCAACGGGTCTTGAGCCGCCGCTCAATGTGCCTGATGGTTGGCTGAGTGCGCCTGGAAGCGCGTCGATTCTGACCATCAACTTTGCCCCTTTGGCGTCAGTCATCATGATCGCCGCGGGCGGTTTTATCGTGTTTGTGCTCAAACGCCGGCACGGCTGGTCGTTGCCCCTGCTATGGGCGGCCGCGGTCTTCGTGAGCCTGTTGCCCGCCATGAATATTCCGGGCCACGGGTTGGCAGGCGCTTTCGAGTATCGCTATACCTTGTCGGCGCACGTGGTCAGCGCAATTCTGCTCGCAGATTTCGCGCTTCGATTGACGCGCGGGAAACAGCGGTGGGGTAAGGCCGCGCGCGCCGTATCACTGGGGCTCGTGCTCGCCTACCTGGGCTGGGCCGTTAGCGTCACTTTGAGCACGAGCGTCGCATGGCGCAGTCCGGCTGCATATTGGCACAGGATGACCGAGCTTTATCCCACAAGCTATGCGGCGCTTTACCGGGCAGGGAAAATTGCCCAGCGCGCTTCCAGACACGCGCAGGCGGTTGACTATCTCCAGCGCGCGTTGGTAGTCAACACTGGCCACGATTTCCAGGTGTACCGACGCCTCGGCGAGAGTTTGTACTTTATGCATGATTACGCAGGCGCGCGGAAATACTGGCGAATTTACTACACCGAAAATCCGTACGAGATCACAGACAAAATGCGGCGACGTTTTCGACGGATTAACCTGCAACTGCCCGAGGAATAGTCTCCGTGAAATTCCGGGGACAGTTTCTGAGGGATCCCCACAAAAATCACGCGGTATCGGCGCCGTTGTCGAGGATGGTTCGGCGTAACTGAGTGAGCGCATCGTCGATCTCGTCGCGGTCGGACAAGAGGCCTTGCTTGAACGAGCGAGCCCCGATGAAGAAGGTCGAGAGGACTCGCTTGCGACGTTCAGTATTGGCTTGCAGCGTTCGACTGAGCCCGCGCGCAATCCCGACCAGGCTGATAATCCAAAGCACGAGCATGGCGAGCGCGGCGATGAGTAGCAGATCCGCGATGCGGTCTTGATGACGGCCGAGATTGCCACGCAAAGCGAAGCCATGGCGATAGGCTTTGAGATCGCGGAAGGCCTGCTCAATGGTCATGCGCTGACAGTAGAGGGCGACGACGCGTTCGGCCGTGGTGCGTCGGGGCGGTAGATTGCTGACTAACAACCATGGCTCGCGCTCGCGGCGGGCGTGCTTTTCACTGGGGCCATTGCGTCGGCGTTTCCCATGTGCCGTCATCCGATGGATGTCCCGGATTCCTAATATGCCGTCCGCCTAGTCATTTGCGCGCGCCGAACAAAGGGTAAAAATTCGGGTCGCGGCAGTTAGCCAAACTTGCCGGGGCGTCCACGCAAAACCAATCTTAAAGCTCAGACACTGCGCATCCAGTTCACCAGAGAACGTTCGTAAACGAATTTGCAATAGCCGTGTCTTTGGTTACCAGGGTGAGCTGCTCAAGCGTCGCCTGCGCGATCAGCATTCGATCGAAGGGATCGCGATGGGCGGCGTTAAGCGCACCAGCCGTGAGCGCATGAAGGACGGATACAGAGAGAGTTTCGAAGCCACAATCAACGATGAGTTCCGGAAGACGTCGCACAGCATCTTCGGCCTCCGGCAAGCGACCTAATCTCCATTTGGTCGCGATTTCCCACGCGGAGGCACTACTAACGACGATGGTATTGGCGCGATCAGTGATCGCAGCTCGCGCACGCTCCGATAGATTCGGATCGTCGAACAACCACCACAGTAATGCGTGAGTATCCAGCAGCAAGGTCATTGGTCCCAGGCTCGAAGCTCGTCCGGAGGCAAGTCATCAAAAAAAAGCGAAGTTAGACGACCGCGCGCCAAACCCGGACGGCGGCCACCTGGTTCGCCCAGCGGCACCAGCTTGGCGTACGGCTTCCCGCTTTTCGCGAGAATAATTTCTTCTCCCGCATGCGCCCGGTCAACGAGGCGTGACAAGTGAGTTTTCGCCTCATGGATGTTTACGATTTCGGTCATCGCTGCTCTCGATATAAACTTAGTCTAGTGACTTAGTCTAGGCTCTGAGCCGTCTTCGATGCAACGCGAATTTCTGTGGAAGTCGCAAGGGTTTGGCGCTTCGTAAGGTTTGACGTTGATTTTAGAAAGGATGGGTGTCCCCGATTCCCGTAATCGAGATAATCAACGTCGAAGATATCGCCCTCTTGAATGCGGATTTCGGAACAAGCCGATCCCCGAGTTCGGCACAAGTCGCAAAGGGATGGATGTCCTTCAATTCCTCAATTCCGAAGACTATCGAGGGCACTTTCGAAAAAAGGTGGATGTCCCCAATTGCCCCAAAAAAGGTGGATGTCCCCAATTGCCCCCCGTGGATGGATGTCCTGGATTAGGCGTTTTATCGTTTTGTTACGCCGCTACATGCGACGGAATATCGGATAAGGCACCCGCCAGACGACGCTCGGCATACCAAAGATCATGGGCGCTCTGCATGTTCAGCCAGATTTTCGGCCCGTTTGCGCACCATTTTCCAAGGCGCACCGCCATTTCCGGAGAGACAGCGATTTCTCCGGCTAGCAACCGATGCAAGGTCTGGCGCGAGACTCCCAGTTCCTTGGCCGCGTCGGTGACCGACACATTCAACGCCGGCAAAACATCCTCGCGCAATATCTCTCCTGGATGTGTCGGACAACGAGAGATTCTTAACTTCGATTTGCCCATTTCGCGATGCTCCTAGTGGTACTGTTCCAAGTCAACGTTTCGCGCGTCTCCGGCTTCGAACTCAAAGGTAATTCTCCATGGTCCGTTAACGGCTGCCGCCCATCGCAGTGGCTTTCCACGCAAACTGTGAAATTTCCAACCGGGCACATTCATATCTTCGGGGCGTTCCGCTGAATTCAAAGCGTCCAGCAGTCGCAAGCATCTTCTGTGCTGATCGATCCTTACTTTAGAACTCGCCCCAATTTCGAAGAGCTCTTTCAGCCCCTTGTGTCGCCAGGTTCGAATCATGAGTCATTGTGTCGCATGATGGTTGACACGTTCAAGAGCGAAGAGATCCAGTTTTATTGTGCAGTCGCCGCGTAAAGCCTTCGGCCTGCTGCCTGTCCGCGCACCCAACGCCAACCGCGCCGCTCGGCAAGTTGGCGTAACAGTTGGGGCGAGCCGATAAAGAGTTCGAAACGCGTTTGGAGCTGGGTCACCGTTTTGAACCATTCGTCCGGGGCCACACCCAGCACCGTGAGCAATCGAGGGGTATGGCTCGGGATTGCACCACGCTTGTCTGATCGAATCACGCGCCCACTCGTATCTACCAGATCGCAGTAGTCTTGGAGATTAAATGGAATCCCCTGGCGGCCGTGTGCTTGTAATGCGCCGGCAAAAGGCAATAACGTCGGAATCGCATCAACTTTTTCGGGGTCTCGAGCGCCAGGATGTTTTGCAACCTCAAACAGTCGTTGTTGAATCGAGGTGAAATCGGAATCCATGAGGGAATTCGCGATCCCTGCCCGGACCGGATTCAAGTCCACATAAGCCATTGCGGTCAGCACGGCGGTTTCATCCAACAAGGCCTGGGATTTGAATCGCCCCTCCCAGAAGCGACCAGTGCAATCGTCTTCTTGATTGGCTAACCGGGCCAGCCATTCATTCAGGCAGCGCATAAACCAACTCAAGTCGCATAAGCGACCAGACCATCGCTGAATATCGCGGTCGAGCAGTGTGTGTTCCATCTCAGACAATACCTCCCCACGCAGAAAGCGTTGCGCATAGAGCGGGCCTGAAAACACCCGACACCAACGTTCAACAATGTCGTGATTCGACCATTCCCTCGCGCGTTCCGGATCGATGCGTAACACCAAGTGATAATGATTGCTCATGAGCGCGTAGGCGCAGAGATCGATTGCGAAGGACTCCGTCAAAAGCCGCAATCGATCGAGCAACCAGGCGCGGCGATGGCTGAAGGATTTGCCCGTGAGCCTGTCTTCGCCGCATAAGAAGGCGCGGCGTACACAGCGAGCAATCACGTGATAGTAGGGCGTGTCCGAAACGGACACCAAGGTGGAGCGGGGTCTGGTCATCCTTGACCTCCTGATTGGGGTGTTTAGAACGGCATCCTTGCCGTTGGCTTCAAGTTAATCGAGGGGCGGGGCGGGTGTCAATTTCGTGGATGTCCCAGATTCTCCCATCGAGGGGCGGGGCGGGTGTCAATTTCGTGGATGTCCCAGATTCCGCCTGACGCCGATTCCGCGTCGAAGTAAAGGTGGATGTCCCCGATTCCGAGTGTCCTTGCCGTTGGCTTCAAGTTAATCGAGGGGCGGGGCGGGTGTCAATTTCGTGGATGTCCCAGATTCTCCCATTTCGTGGATGTCCCAGATTCCCGAGATTCCGCCGATTTCTTGGCTTGGTCCAAGATTCCTGGGCCCTTGGAACGACAGTCTCAAATCTCTACCATGGCATTGAATTTCGATGAGGACAGACTATGGAACAGCTAACCCGCATCACACAAAATCCCGCAGTGATGGGCGGAAAGGCCTGCATTCGTGGATTGCGAGTCACGGTCGGCATGGTCGTCGGCCAAATTGGAGCGGGCCACAGCGTCGATGAGGTGTTGGCCGACTACCCCTACCTTGAAAGAGAAGACGTTATGCAGGCACTGCGTTACGCGGCGTGGCGATCTGAAGAACGCGAGATCATGTTAGCCATCGCATGAAGCTGATCGTCGATATGAATCTGTCGCCACGTTGGGTGGATATGCTCGTCGGCGCCGGCTTCGAGGCCATGCATTGGTCTTCGCTCGGCGCGAATAATGCAGCTGACGCGGAGATCATGCTCTACGCCCGTACCCACGATTGGGTGGTGCTCACTAACGATCTGGACTTCAGCGCGATCCTCGCTGTGACCCACGGCAATAAACCAAGCGTTGTGCAAATCCGCGCCGACGATGTCAATCCTGGTGCGATCGGTGCACAAATCATCGTCGCTTTGCGACAGATGTCCTCGGACTTGGACGAAGGCGCGTTGCTCACTGTTGATTCGAACCGCGCGAGACTTCGTGTACTACCACTGCGGGGGCAGACCTAGCTCATTCTCAGGTCTGGCAATGGTCTCAAGTCAATCGCGCGGCGGGGCGAGTGAAAATTTCGCGGGCTCCAGAATCATCCCTACGAAAAAAGAAGGCCCCTCTATTGATATTGAGGAGGCCTTCTTCAACGGAAGTAAAGGTGGATGTCCCCGATTCCCCGATTCCCCGCACCAGATTCGGGGTTCCGCGCCGATAACGTGGATGTCCCCGATTTCGTGTGGATGTCCCAGATTCCCGGGATGGATGTCCCGGATTAGACTCCCCCATCGAGGGGCGGGGCGGGTGTCAATTTCGTGGATGTCCCAGATTCCCCAGTTCTCTGGTTAAGGTGGATGTCCCTGATTCCCTGCGATTCCTTAGATTCTGATGTCCCCGATTCCCCGATGTCCGCCGGATTAGGGGTCCCTCTGGTTAAGGTGGATGTCCCGGATTGAAGTAAAGGTGGATGTCCCGGATTGGTGGCCCATCGTGGATGTCCCCGAGTCCGCGAAAATTTCGCGGGCTCCAGAAT
>CAMATU010000061.1 GCA_945861225.1 Klebsiella pneumoniae | reverse complement strand
GAGCGCTTAAATTGGTTGACCACCGTGCGCGTGTCGATCTGTTTCACCTGAGCTCTCCCGCTTACCGCCGCAATTATGGCAGCGAGATCAGATCGACGAAAATCAATAAAGTTCATTAATCAATGCGTTAAAAGATCCTACGTATGAGTGCGCACTACATTCGCAATCGAGTCATTGGCTTTACGCGCGATCCCGCCGCAGCACTCCGGGCGTTGCCGCGCCTGCGCCAAATCGCATTGGACAGCGGTTATCCAGACGCGGAAATCTGGTGCTCGTGGCTGGAGTCGGAACTGCACTGCGCATTGGGGACAACTGGCGCTCGCGCCTTCGAGCCAGACGCGCGGCAGGTCGAGATTCTCGGCACCGGGAATCAAGTTGTAGGGGTCTTGATCCGTTGCTACAAGCTGGCGATAGACCGCGAGTGGCAGGCATTGCTGGAGGCGTCCAGAGAAGGGCTACAACTGCTCCGTGAGGCGGGGTCCATGTGGTTGCTTGAACCCTGTTTCCTCGCGCACCTCGGGGACGCGCAGTTTGCGCTCGGTAACTTCCAGGCCAGCCGCACCGCTGCACAGGAGGGGGTTACGCTCATGCGCGAATCAAGGTCGAGCTGGGAGCCACGTTGCTACGCGGTGCTGACACGTGCCCAGCTCGCACTGGCAGAGCAGGTGGTCGACATCACAGCGACACTCGACGAATACGCGGCACTCCTGGCGCGCACGGCGTTCGCCCTCTACGAAGGCGAACTGTACGAACTCCGCGCGCAGCTCGCCGAGCGAGAAGGCCACGAGCCTGAGAATGTCGCCGCGCTACAACGCGCATTCGACAGCTACACCCGCTTCGGCATGACCGCGCAGGCCGCACGGATCGCTGCTGCAATGGTGTTGGCGCGATGAGCGTGCTCGACGTCTTGCATCCGGTCGAATGGGGGGATAGAAATGCCCTTCGATGCGCAAGTCCAGATGCGCGTTCGTCTTGAAACAAACGCCTATTACCTGATCCTGCAAGCCCTTCAGTCTGTACGCTATTCGATGATTGTCTCGCCCGTGCATTTCGAAGAAGCCAATGCAATTAGCGATGCGGAAGAAAGACAGAAAATCATGTGCTGCGCACGTCGTTCGCTGAGGCAACGACCGACGTTTTCATCTCGTGCGATGATAGATTGGTGAGGAAGTGTCGACGGGAAAACGTCTCGGTGATAGCGATGAACCCGGTTGAGTTTGCGATTGAAGAGGACCTAAAGTGAAAGCGAGCATCTTTACCGATGAAGAGCAACTAATTACGAAAGCGGTTGAGATCCTGATGAAGGAACTCGGACCCGTCGAGGCAAGTCGGTTCTTAACCTTACCCAAAAAAAGACGTACGGATTCGGTCAAACGCCATCGACAGTGGCAAGCCCGGTTGCATCAAAAAGAGCTTTTTAATCGAGTGTTCGGCGAACCCTTGAAAGGGCCGGAGAAGAGGTAGCCAGACTGGCGCCCTGGTTAACCAACGCATGGCCCGGAGCGCCGGCCGGACTGTAATCCTAAAGAACGCGCATGGGCGTGTTCTAGCCGCAGTTAGGGATCGGTATCGACTTGCTTTTTGATGGCGGGGAATAGACCGAGGGCCTTCTGTATTTCGTCGATTACGGTCATGCCCCCCAAAACGCGTAGAAAACCCGTCGGATCAGTGTGGCGTCATCCAGGGTGACATAGTCGCCGCCTAGCGTTCCGGCAACTTCTTTGGCGAGCGTGCTTTTCCCCGTCTGGCGCACACCGTTGAGCAGGATCACAGGCGTGTCGCGCATGGCGGTTTGCACATGCTGGGCGACGATTCGAGACAATTTCGCGATGTAACAGAGGTCAGGTTTAGAAAAAGAATCGGTCACGAATGATCCTAAAAACAAGCGCTGAACGCTGACGGTTCCTCTAACCACCCGCCTTGTCGTGCTCCACCGAGACCGGATGGAGCGCATACGCGACGTGCTCCGAAAACGCGCCGGGAGTGAAAGCCACCGGCGCAGCCAAGCCTTACATCGCAGCCAACTGTCGCTCCACGGCCTTGTGGTCTTGCCTCCAGGCCGCATAAACCTGCGCCGACATCGCGTCGGGAAAGATGTCTTCCTGCCCGGCCTCGATGCCGCCCACTATGGCTGTGGCAACCTCGACGGAGGCGGTCTTGGGCACGTCGATGCCGGCGAGCATGTCAGTGTCGATGCCGCCGGGAAAAACACCATGTACGGCGATGCGCCGGGATGCGACCGATGCCCGGAGCGACTGAGTCATCGACCATGCAGCCGCCTTCGAGGCGTTGTAGGCGGCGAAACCCGGGAAACTCGCGAGCGCGATGATCGTGAGTATGTTCACTATGGCGCCGCCCCCATTGCTCTCGATCACAGGGACGAACGCACGGGTCATCCGAAGCGGGCCGAGATAGTTGACCTCAAGGTCGTGATCGATCGTCTCGAGGGCGATGTCGAGGATACCGCCGACGGACATAACCCCCGCGTTGTTGATCAGCAGATTCACATCGGGTGCCTGCCGAGAGAGTTCCGCAATGCCGGCCGCGTTGGTGACATCGATACGCAGCGGTATCACTCTGAGCGGGTCGAGTGCCGTCGTCGATGTAAGGCTCTCAGGGTCGCGGGCGCCGGCATAGACCTTTCCTGCGCCGGCCTTCAACAGTGCGATCACCAGCTCGCGGCCAAGGCCGCGATTGGCGCCGGTGACGATGGAAACAGAATTCCTGACTTGCATGTTCATCTCCCGTTCGGGTTTTTTCGGCGAGGCGCAACGGAAATTTATAGGGCGGATGAGCGGCGCAGCCGCGTTATCCGCCATCCTGCGGCGGATAACGCCCTTCGGGCTCATCCACCCTACGGGATACGGGCTGTTCCATTAGTTCAGCAGGATTCGCCTGCGCGATGGATTGTTCGTTGTACTCCAGCATTATGGGCAGCACTGCGTCGGCGCAAATCCCTTCGCTGCGCTGTTCACGCAACTCGCTGGTTCTTAGCCGCAAGAACCGAGGTGCCTGACGCTCGAATGCGCAGAGACATCGCGTCCGGCGCCAAATCAATGCCACCTGGCCAGGTTAACGCGCCGTACTCCAGATAGACTTTGGAGAACACCTTCTGATCGCACAGCCCGTCGACGCCACACAATGCACAGGCGCGCTAACCAACGTCGTACCGTCGTCGCGTGGACCTCCGCCCAGCCCTGACGACTTAGCTCCAGCGCCAACAGCTCTGAGCTCCAACGACTCCGCAAATACCCTAAGTCTGTCGGATCTTGACGTACCAGCTCATTCAACTGCGCCAAGATTAAGTCGGTCGCTCGATAATCTTCACCACCCCGACTCCGCGGCATAAGACCTGCTTCACCCTCAGTCTCATACAACTGCCGCCATTCGCGAACCGTCGCGCGGCGCGCATGGCACCGGCGCGCCGTCTCAGAGACATTGTTCCCGGTCTCGAACAACGTCAGCACCCCCGCGCAGCGGCTGGGCGTTAAGTTAGTTGCGGCGCAGGCCCAGCAACTCAAAGATCAGTATCGCCCTTGAGCAACCGCTGGAGGATCGTGCGCCGCAGGATCTCGTTAGTGCCGTCCGCGATATTGATGATGCGTAAGGTTTGCCAGATCTCCGCCAACCCCACTTCATTGGTGAGCCCCATGCCGCCGTGCGCCTGCATTGAACGATCGACTGCCTGCAGGCCGACTTCGACTGCATAGCATTTCGCCATCGACAGTTCCTTGATCGCACGCTCACCGCGATCGAGCAGCAGCGCCGCGTTGAGTCCCATCAAATGGGCGGCGTGTAATTGCATCGCGGATTCAGCCAACGGGAAAGTCACACCCTGGTATTCGGCCAGGCGATGACCGAAGGCTTCGCGCTGTTGCACATAGCCGAGCGCGAGTTCCACCGCCCAACGTCCCAAGCCCACCGCGCGCGCGGCGTTATACACACGCCCGAGGGAGACGCCCAGTAGCGCAGTCGCGAAGCCCTGATTGAGCGTACCAATCAGCTGATCGGGCCCCACCCGCACGTCCTCCAGCACCAGCGCGCCTTCATCTCCACCAGCGTGACCAAAGAGCCGGACCACGCTTTCAAGCTGGAAGCCGGGTGCGTCGGTGGGCACCAGAAACGCAGAGATCCCGCCCTGGTGCGCAGCGGCCGCCGCCGGATCGGTCACCGCGAACACCACGCAGTAATCCGCGTGCGGCGAATTGCTGGTCCACAGCTTACGCCCGGTAATGCGCCAGCCATCGCCTTCAGCGACTGCGCGCGTTTTGATCATGCTGGCATCCGAGCCGGCGCCGGGTTCGGAGAGACCAAAGCACATCGATTGGCGCCCGCTCAACAGCCCCGGCAGAATGCGCTCGCGCACGGTTTCACTTACATGTGCAAGGACAGGGCTCGCCGCGAAAGCCCAATGGCCGAGGGTATAGGGCGCGAGAAAATGGCGCGCGCCACAGGTGTGGTAGACGGTTTGCCAGGCGACGAAGTAGGCCAGATGACCGAGGCCGCCGCCGCCGATCGCCTGCGGCACGCACATGTTGAAGAAGCCTGCCTCGGCGGATGCCATGCGGACTTCGCGGATGATCGCGTGGACTTCGTCGGCGTAGCGCCCGTCGGGCGCGTAGCGGCGGCGCGGGTCATCCAGTAACGCCGCGTGACGCGTGTGACGCACGAGCACCTCGCGCCTGACGAAGACTTCGATAGCATCGCGTATCGCGACAATTTCCGCCGGTAATTCAAACGCGATGCTGGACATCAATCCCCCCCCAAATTGTCGGCGGTGCCTACTTCCCGCTAAACCGCGCGGGCCGCTTTTCGACAAACGCCGTGACGCCTTCGCGGAAATCTGCGCGTGCGGCGCAATCGGCGAATACCTCGGCCTCCATCTGCAGTTGGGACTCGAATTCGTTTTCCAGCGAACGATAAAACAGCCGCTTGGTATTGCCGTAGACGTGGGTTGGGCCGGCGGCCAAGCGCGCGGCAAGCTTGGCGGTTTCCGCGGCAAGCTGGCCGGCAGGTGCCACGAAATTAATCATGCCCATCGCGAGCGCGCTGGCGGCATCCACGCGATCACCAAGCAAGGCCATTTCGAGCGCCTTTTTGATCCCGACCGCGCGCGGCAAATGAAAACTCGCCGAACCATCCGGACTGGTGCCGATACGGCAATAGGCGAGCGTGAAGAACGCATTCGCATCCGCGATCACGAGATCGGCAGCCAGCGCCATGCTGACGCCGGCGCCGGCGGCCGCCCCCGCGACACTCGCGATAATCGGCTTCGGCATCCGTCGCATCGCAAACATGATGGGGTGCAAATCATGAATCCGATTGATGAATTGCGCGCGGAGCACCGCTGGGGGTTGATCAAGCATGGTTGACATTGATTTGACGTCGCCGCCTGCCATGAAGTGATCGCCCGCCCCGCGGATCACCACACAGCGCACGTCGTCATCGTGCTCGATTTCATGCAGCACCTCCTTTAGGCGGGAGCGCATCTCCAGACTCAGCGCATTGCGGGCAGCGGGCCGATTGAGGGTTAAGGTGGCGATATGGTCTTGGGTATCGAAGAGTAGATCGGACACAGCGTTCTCCGGTTTCGTGACTGAAGCACACCTTCTAGCCCAATTTGGCATGGCGGTCAAAATGCGGGCGACAGTACTTGTCGGCGGATGACGCCCTACGGGCTTATCCGCCCTATAAATTTGTTTCTGGGCCTACTCAGCGTCATAGGGCGGAAAAGCGTAGCGCCTTCCGCCGCATGGCCTGCGGCGCTGCGCAGACCCGGGATCCATGGGCGCTCGATGTTCAGGTTGGATCCCGCCCCGGATATTCGCGTTGCGAATTCCAGGGTGACGTCTATAAGCGCTTCGCGCTTTCCGGGATGACGAGATTTAGACCTCATAGGGCGGAAAAGCGTAGCGCCTTCCGCCGCATGGCCGGCATCGGTCAGGCGTGGCCGTGCCGCAACAGCTTGCCCGGCGTGGCGCCGGTGCACACCCCATCTTCAAACGTGACTTCGCCATTAACCAGAATGTAGCGATAACCTTCCGCGCGCTGTACGCGCCGCCATTCGCCACCCGGGAAATCATGCGCAATCTCGGCTGGCGTTGAGCGCAGCGCATCGAAATCGTAGATCACCACATCTGCAGAGCGGCCTTCGGTGAGCACGCCACGATCAAGGAAGCCGGCCATCTTCGCGGGCAGACAGGACAGACGGTAATGGGCTTCTTCGAGATCCAGAATGTGCTTATTGCGCACGAAATCGGTCAGGAACTCTGTGGTGTAGCGGCCAAGCGTCACGAATTTCGTATGCGCACCACCGTCGGAAACCCCGGGCACGGTGTATTCGCTTTGGAAGATCTCGCGATTGAGTTCGACATCATCATTGAAGGACGGCGTAAAGATCACCGTTTGCAGTTGCTCATCAATCACCAGGTCGAGCATCGCATCAATCGGGTGACGGCCCTGCGCCTCGCCGAGCTGCTGTAAGGTCATGCCCTCCCAGCGCTTATGCTCCGGTTTAACGGTCTCCTTGATAATGAAATGCTTGATCGGGCCAGTTGCGATCGGCATGCGACCGACGTCGTAGTCGCGGCGCAATGCCTCACGCCGCGTCGGATCCTGCATCTTGTGCATGCGTTCCGCGACAGTCCCGAGCGTCACCGCGCGCCAATCGTCATGGCCGTCGAGGAGATTGAAATCTTCGAACGTATAGGTCAAATCGTTACCGACGCTAACCGCCTGCAGATAGACCTGGTGGCCCTTCGCCTGCGCCTTTTCTGCCCATTCGATGAGCCGGCGACTCTGCCGTGGATGATAGTTGTTGGCGCTGACGACGTTGAACAATACCCGTGCGCCCGAGACTTCCGCCAGTTTTTCCACGAATATCAGGTCTTCGCGGATATCATCCTGCGCCTGTGTGATTTGAATATGACCGTTGCCGCGCTTGCGCAGCACTTCCGCGAACGCGAGACAGGTGGCATTGCTCATGATGTCGGTGACCATCGGCGTGCCGTCGTAATCGCGCTGGATGGACGTGAAGCCGTCACCGAGATGTTGAACTGACCAGCCGCAGGCACCGGCGTCCATCCCAATTTCAATCAGGCGACACATCTCCGCGAGTTCGCTCGGGGTTGGTTCCCGTTGCTTCGCTTCTTCGAGGCCCATCACCCAAATCATCACAGGTCCGATCGGGACATAAGAAATGACGTTGACGCCTTTCGGAATCCGCGCGAGCGTATCGAGCCATTCGGGAAAGGTTATCCAATCCCAGAGCATCCCCTTTTTCATCGCATTGAACGGGATGGCTTCCACACGCGACATGCTGAGCATCATGCGGTCACGGTTCGCCGGCGCCACCGGTGCAAAGCCGAAACCGCAATTGCCGAGTGCGAGCGACGTTACGCCGTGCCAACCGGAGAGTGTGCAGTAGGGGTCCCATTGGATTTGCGCGTCGTAATGGGTATGCAGATCAATGAAGCCCGGCGCGACAATGAGCCCACTGGCGTCGATCACGCGCCGCGCTTGCTCCGCCGGGAGATTGGTGCGCGACACCGCCACCACTTTACCGTCGCGAATACCGAGGTCGCCTTGAAAACGCGGTGCGCGCGTGCCATCGACGATAGTCCCGTTCTTGATCAACGTATCGAATTGGGTCATGGGGGATCTCCTGATGCTCTGCGTAAGCCATGCGCGCAGAAGCGGGTTGTAACGCGAAATCTCGTGGTGGGCGCTTTGCCGGACACGCCAGCTAGCTGGAAGTTATCCCAATTCAGTCTGCTATAAAACCAGCGCGTCAGTAGGTTGTCGGAGGATTTCCCGAGGGTGCCCGCCACGTTTGCAAAAGGCGGCGGGCAAGCGCACTCGCCAAGTGCGCAGACACCGCTTCTGCGGGGTTTGTCGCGTTTCAGAATTGTGCGTAAGGTAGGTAGGGACAGCAGACAGGGTCGAAGAAAACCGATGTATCCGGCGCCGATCGAACAGTATTTTCAGCCAACCACAGTGGCAGAAACCCTGCGCCTGCTGCAGGAACACGGGGCCGGCGCACATGTTCTAGCCGGGGGTCAGAGTCTATTGCCACTGCTGAAAGCGCGGACCCTGCCTGCGCGCGCGCTGATCGATATCAATCGTGTGCCTGAACTCGCCGGTTGCCAGCGCACTGCACAAGGCCTGTATTGCGGGGCACTGCTGCGCCTGGCAGAAGCCGCGAATCACCCGGATATTGGACGCGACTGGTTGGCTTTGGCGGAGGCTGCCGCGGCGGTTGGCGATCGCCAGGTGCGCAATCGGGGCACGGTGGTCGGCAGCCTCGTCTTCGCTGTGCACTGGGGAGACATCGCCCCCGCCGCCGCTGTCCTCGCTGCGCGCCTGTGCGTGACGGGACCACAGGGCACGCGCGAGGTGGCGGTGGAATCGTTTGTGCGAGGGCCGCGACTGGTTCAACTGGCTGCGCACGAATTGGCGGTGGGCCTGTTACTGCCGCCTCCCCCACCGCACACTGGCAGTGGTTATCTCAAGCACGGCCGGGTCACGCAGGACCGTGCGACGGTGGGTGTTGCCGTGCGTCTCACGCGCAGTGCCAATGGTACCTGCACGGCGGCACGCATCGCGATCGGCGGTCTGGCCCAGCATCCGATTTGTCGCGCTTTCGCGCTTGAAGCGCGGCTCCGCGACCAGCCACTTAACGCTGACTTGCTGCGCGAGATAGCGCAGCTGGCCGCCACCACGATCGCGACTCACGATGACGAACTGGCCTCGGCGGCGTATCGCCGCCAACTGCTCAGCGTATATGTGCCGCGCGCCCTCGAACTCGCCTGGCACCGCAGTACGGAGAATGTGGCATGAGAAAAGACATCACGGTGACGGTGAACGGTACGGTGCATCACGAAACCGTCGATCACCGCCTGCTGTTGAATGATTTTCTGCGCGAAACCTTGGGTCTCACTGGCACTCACGTGGGCTGCGGGGTTGAGGGACGCTGCGGCGTGTGCACGGTGGTCTATGACGGCGTCGCAATCAAATCCTGTTTACTCCTTGCGGTACAGGCCGATGGCGCGTCGATTCTCACCGTTGAAGGCTTAGCGAAGGGCGAGGAATTGCATCCGCTGCAACGGGCGATGCGCGATTGTCATGGGCTGCAATGCGGCTTCTGCACACCGGGGTTTTTGATGACGATGGTCGATTTCCTGAACACGCCGTCCACCGATCCGGCAACCATCCGCGCGGCGATGACGGGCGTGTTGTGTCGCTGCACCGGCTATGTGCACATCGTCGAGGCGGTCGCCCAGGCGGCGGCTGAACTGCTGGCAATGACACCCGCCGAGCGCGCGCGCTGGTATCCATCCGGGCCGCAGGCATGACCACACGGCGCTGGGTGGGACAGGCGGTCAAGCGCAAAGAAGACCGGCGGCTGTTGACCGGCGAGGGGCAGTATGTCGCCGATATCGTGCTGCCGTTCATGCTCGAAGCGGTATTTCTGCGCAGTCCGCATGCCCATGCGCGCATTCGCGGGATCGATACACGGGCCGCGCGCGTGCTGCCCGGCGTGGTTGATATACGCACCGGGGCTGATTTCATCGCGCTCGGGCCGATTCTGTCCGACCTGAGCGTGCCGAATCTGCCGGGCGTCACCCAGCGTCCGCTATTCGGCCCGATGCCGGTCGATGAAGTGCTCTACGCAGGTGATTTGGTGGCGGTGGTGATCGCGAAGAATCGTTATATCGCCGAAGACGCGTGGAATTTAATCAAGGTTGACTACGAGCCCCTGCCCGCACTGCTCGATCCGGAACTCGCGCTCGCCGCGGATGCGCCGCGCGTGTATCCCGCGTGGCGCGACAATCTTGTTTACCAGCAGCAGTTCACCAATGGCAATGTCGCGGCCGCGTTCGCGGCGGCCGATCTGATCGTGGCGGAGCGCTTTCGCGGCCACCGTTGTGGCGCGACACCGATGGAGCCGCGCGCCACACTCGCCACCTACAACCGTGCCGACGGTTTGACCGTGTGGCTGACCACTCAGCGTTCGCACATCAAACGCCACCTGCTCGGTGAATATTTCAAGATGCCGGATAGTCGTATTCGGGTGATCGCGCCGCAGGATGTCGGTGGCGGCTTCGGCGTAAAGGCGCCGCTTTATCGCGAGGATATCGTGATCTGTCATCTCGCGATGACCCTGGGCAAGCCGGTGCGCTGGATCGAACACCGCCAGGAGAATCTCGCCAACATCGGTCAGGAACGTGATCAGATCCACGATCTCGAAATCGCCCTTAGACGTGATGGCCGAATTCTGGGTCTGCGTGATCGCATGCTCGCCGATTGTGGCGATGCACGCGTGCCAATTTATGTGTCGTTCTCGATGCCCTGGTTGGGCGCGATGTATCTGACCAATGGCTATGATATTCCGAACATCGATATCGATCTGAAATGTGTGGTGACCCACAAGGCAGGCCTCACGCCGAGTCGCGCATTCGGTTCCTTCGTGCCGCGCTTCGCGATCGATCGCATCGTGGATATCGCAGCGCGGCGACTTGGCCTCGATCCGCTGGTGATACGCGAGTTGAATGCGATCAAAACGTTTCCGCACGACACTGCCACCGGTGTCCATTGCGACAGCGGCGATTTCCCCGGTGCGCTGGCCAAAGCGCGCGACACTATCGACTACGCCGGATTCCGTGCGCGGCAAACCGAGGCGCGCGCAGCGGGGCGCTATCTCGGCATTGGCTTCAGTCTTGGCATTGAATTTTCTGGTCTGTCTTCGCAGATCCTGGTGCCGATGGAGCGCCAGCCGGGTTACGGAGTCGCCGTCATCAAGCTCGATGCCGACGGCGGTGTGCAGCTGGCACACGGCGATCAGCCCCAGGGGCAGGGACACGACACCACGTTATCGCAGGTGGTCGCCGATGAATTGGGCGTCACGCCAGACGATGTAAAAGTCAGTTCGGGCGATACTCAATCCACCCCGTTTGCCGCGGGCACCTTGGCCTCGAGAATGGGCGGATACACCTTGAGCGCCGCGTTGTTCGCGGCGCGCGGCTTGAAACCAAAGCTGGCGGCAATCGCTGCCCACCTGCTTCATCTGCCGCAGGCGGGCGTGGAGGACTTCGAATTCGCCGGGGGCTATTTGCACTATCACGCGGATCCGACGCGGCGTATCAGCCTCGCGCGAATTGCGGAAACCGCGCTGCTGGCGCCCACCGAACTGCCACTCGGCATGGAGGGTGGACTCGAACATTGCGCGCATTTCGAGGCGGCGACCAGCGGCATGCAAAGCACCAATGTGCATGTCGCAACGGTGGAAGTGTTTCCGACTACCGGCATCGTGAAAATTTTGCGCTATGTGGCAGTGGATGACGCAGGACTTGCGATCAATCCCATGCTGGTGCGTGGGCAGATCCACGGCGGCGTCGCGCTCGGCATCAGCAACGCATTCCAGGAAGAATTCGTCTACGACGCCGACGGTCGCCAGCTCACCGACACCTTGCAGAATTATCTGATCGCCTCCGCCGGCGACCTCCCGGCAATTGAAGTGATCGAACACAACGT
Source organism: Klebsiella pneumoniae (assembly GCA_945861225.1). Classification (GTDB taxonomy): domain Bacteria; phylum Pseudomonadota; class Gammaproteobacteria; genus CAIKBL01. The sequence goes on along the minus strand of CAMATU010000061.1, from coordinate 8,169 downwards.
GCCGAGCCCGCACACGCCACTCGGCTCCAAAGGCAAGGGCGAAGGTCCGACCGGCATGGCGCCGGGTGCGCTCGGCAACGCAATTGAGGATGCGCTGTCACCGCTCGGCGTCACGTTGACCAGCATGCCGTTCACGCGTGAGCGGATCTGGCGCTTGGCGAACGGGCTTTGATTTAGAGCCTAAATCGTTCGCACAATAATTGGATAAAAGCGATGACCGCGGCGAAAAGTTTTATGTACGTCATCCCGGGCGAAGCGGCGTCAGCCGCGCAGACCCGGGATCCATGGGTGCTTAAAAGACAAGATGGATCGCGGATATTTCCCCAGCTTTCCCCCAGCTTTCGCTGGGGCTTCGGCTGTGACGGGCTTCGGCTTTGACTGCGAATTCCGGGATGACGGGGTGGGGGGATCCAGTATCAGCACGTCGCTTCGAGTCTTGCGCTTGTCTCAGATACAGTGCGGGCTATTCAGCAATACCGAATCAGGAGTCACCCCTTGCCTAAAATAGTCCGCTTCCACCGCACCGGCGACGCCGATGTGCTGCAACTCGACGAGTTGCCGGTCCCATCCGCGGCCGGCCACGATGTCGTCATCGATGTACACGCCTTTGGATTGAATCGCGCGGAGATCATGTTTCGCCGAGGACTCTATCCGCAGTACGCGCCAGAGTTGCCATCGACGCTCGGCTACGAGGCGTCCGGCATTGTGCGGGCGATCGGCCCACAGGTGACTAGCGTCAAAGTGGGCGACCGGGTCAGCACAGTGCCCTCATTCAAGATGGGGTATTACTGGACCTATGGCGAAGTCGCGCGCGTGCCCGAGCACGCGGTCATGCCATTGCCTACTAATCTGTCGTGGGCCGAAGGTGCCGCGATCTGGATGCCGTACATGACGGTGTGGGGCGCCTTTGTCGAGTACGGCAAGCTCGCGCGGGGTGAGACGGTGGTCATCCGCGCGGCGAGTAGTAGCGTGGGCGTTGCGGCGATGCAGATGGCGCGGCAACTGGGCGCGATCACCATCGCCGTCACGCGTGACGACAGCAAGCGCGCCTTCATCGCGGGCTTTAGCCCCGATCACATCGTGACTTCCAAGGGCGGCCATATGGCCGCGCAGATCCTGGCCCTAACCGATGGGCGCGGCGCCGATTTCGTATTCGATCCCGTGGCCGGTCCGGAGTTGGTGCAGCTCGCCGAAGCGACGCGCTACCACGGCCGCATTTTCGTCTACGGCCGCCTCGGCGGTGAACCCTCGTTATTCCCGGTCGCGCTCAGTCTCGCCAAGGGTCTGACGGTGCGCGGCTATTCGCTGTTTGAGGTGATCAATTTTCCAGATCTCTTCGCGTGCGGTAAGGCGGCAGTGGCCGCCGGCGTCGCGGCCGGGATTTACCGTCCAGCAGTTGATCGGGTGTTCGCGCTGGAGGAGATTGTCGCGGCCCACCAGCACATGGAAGCGAACGGGCAGCAGGGCAAGATCGTGGTGGCTGTTCCTCAAAAATCGGGAAGCTGACTCGGGGCAAAAAAATGGTGCCGGCGTGATTTAATTTTATCCACGCCGGCACCATTTCAAGTCAAACCGAGGAGCGCTTACCCTGGAAACCTGAGCTGACCGCTTAAACACGTGAATAAGCGTATGTCTGGAATGGGATCTGTCATTCAAATATGCGTCACCTTTTGGGTAAGGGTCGCTATGCCGCGCGCCGCGCGTCCCGTGGCGCGCATGGCGGCGTTGCAACTCGTCGCACTAGCGAAGCTTGTCCCTCCTCATCGCGCCTTGCCCTGCACCCCGCGGAACACACTGCACGTGCCGTTCAACTGAGGTTTCTAGGCTTACGGCTGCGGGTTCCTCTAAAATGGGTCCAATGAAATGCCTCGCCTGCCAGCACGAAAATCGCGAGGGAGCAAAGTTCTGCGAGGAATGTGCTGCGCCGCTCAAGCGTGGATGTTCCCGCTGTGGAGGTGAACTCCGTCCCACCGCGAAATTCTGCGACGAATGCGGCACACCAGTCATACCGAGCCAGGCGGCGGAGCCCGCCGTCCGCCGGGTTGCCGACTACACCCCGGTCCATCTCGCTGAACGCATCCGTGCCGCACAGGCCGCGCTCGAAGCCCGTGGTGCAACCGACGGCGAGCGCAAGACCATCACCGCATTGTTTGCTGATCTCAAAGGTTCGACCGCGCTGATCGAAGGCCTGGATCCGGAAGAGGTGCGGGCGATCATCGATCCTGCGCTGCAACTCATGATGGACGCCGTGCATCAGTACGATGGCTATGTAGCGCAGGCGTTAGGTGATGGCATCTTTGCACTGTTCGGTGCACCGCTCGCACACGAAGATCATCCGCAGCGCGCGATATATGCGGCACTCCGCATGCAGGAAGCGATGGGCCGCTATGCCGATACGCTGCGTGCTAAAGGATATCCGCCGCTGCAGATGCGGGTGGGACTGAACACCGGCGAAGTGGTGGTGCGCTCAATCCGGAAGGACGATCTACATACTGATTATGTGCCGGTGGGTCATTCGACGAACCTCGCCGCGCGGATGGAGCAGCTGGCCAATCCCGGTACGATTGTGGTCTCGGCGCACACGCACCGACTGACCGACGGCTACTTTGCGTTCAAGGATCTGGGTCCAACGCAGATCAAGGGCGTCGAAGCGCCGCTCAACATTTATGAAGTGCTGAGTGTGGGGCCGTTACGTACGCGGTTGCAGATGTCGGCGCGGCGGGGCCTGACGCGGTTTGTCGGACGCCAGAGCGAGATGGAACAGCTGCAGCGCGCGCTGGCGCAGGCCAAGACCGGCCATGGACAGCTTGTCGGCGTGATGGGCGAGCCAGGCTTGGGCAAGTCCCGGCTGTTCTACGAGTTCAAGCTACTCGCGGTCGGCGGGTGTTTGGTGCTCGAGGCCTATTCGGTGTCGCACGGCAAGGCGACCGCGTACTTGCCGGTGATTGAACTTCTGAAGAGCTATTTCGATATTCAGTCCCTTGATAATGAGCGCAAACGACGCGAGAAGATCACCGGGAAGGTACTCAACCTGGACCGCAGCCTGGAAGACACGTTGCCGTATCTCTTCGCGTTGCTCGGGATCGAAGCGCAGCCGTCACCGTTACAGCAGATGGATGCGCAAATTCGACGCCGACGGACGTTCGAGGCGTTGAAGAAACTGCTCTTGAGGGAGAGTCTCAACCAACCGTTGATCCTCGTCTTCGAGGACTTGCACTGGATTGATGGCGAGACCCAGGGCCTGCTGGACGCACTTAGTGAGAGTGTGGCTGGCGCGAAGCTACTGCTGCTGACCAATTATCGGCCCGAGTACCGGCATGAGTGGGGACAGAAGACGTATTACACGCAACTGCGCCTGGCGCCGTTGGGCCAAGCAGAAGCCGCAGAACTGCTGACGTTCCTGCTGGGCGGCGATGCGAGCCTCACCCAGGTGAAGCAACTCATTCTGGAGAAAACCCAGGGCACGCCATTCTTCATGGAAGAAGTCGTGCAGACCCTCGTGGAGGACGGCACACTCGCCGGCACCCCCGGGCAGTATCGGCTCACGCGACCAGTATCGACGTTACAGTTGCCCTCGACTGTACAAGCGATTCTGGCGGCGCGCATCGACCGCCTCGCGCCGGACGAGAAAGCCCTGCTGCAACAACTGGCGGTGATTGGCCGAGAGTTTCCGTTGAGTCTCGTGCGCCAGGTGATCACGCAACCGGAGACCGAGTTGTACCGGCTGCTGGCCTCGTTGCAGCACAAGGAATTTCTGTACGAGCAGCCGGCGTTTCCGGAAGTGGAGTACATCTTCAAACATGCGCTGACCCAGGAGGTGGCCTACGGGGCCGTCCTGCAGGATCACAAGAAGGCCTTGCATGAGAAAGTTGCACTCGCTATCGAAATCTTGTTTCAGGCTAATCTCGACGAACACTACGCGACGCTCGCCCATCATTACGGCCGCAGCGGCAATCTCGACAAAGCCATCGAGTACCACTACCTCGCGGGGGAACAGGCCGGGCACCGCTGCGCTAACCTGGAGGCCGTGCGGCTGCTCGAGTCCGCCCTTGAAATGATCGGCCGGCTGCCCGATCCCGTCACAAGGGGGCAACAGGAAATCAGAATTCAACTTTCCCTGGCCACGCCAGTATTCATTCTGCAGGGGCATTCGTCGGAGCGGGCTGAGTTGATTTATCAGCGGGTACTGGATCTGTGCGGAGAGCGCGGGCACAGCGATGCTGTTTTCTCGGCGCTGCTCGGGCTCCATGTGGTAAAACTCCAGCAGGCCAAAATATCTGCAACGCGAGATCTCGCCAGCAAGTTATTACAAACCGCGCACGATCGGGCAGAACCTGGACAAGTGCGTGACGCGCTGGTCGCCGCGGGCATTTCAGCGATTCACGCCGGGGAGTTGCTTGCCGGTCAGGATTATCTGGCACGGGCGGTCGCGTTGGAAATCCCGCAGGAGCGGCGCTGGATGGGCAATGCTTGGGCCGATTATGGTTTGTTCGCGCGCTCCTACGGCGCAAAAGCGCAGGCATTCTCCGGCTATGTCGATCACGCCGCGACTCTTAGCGCCGAAACCCTGGGGCTTGCCGCGCAGGCAGGTCACCCACCAATCCTGGCGTGTGTTTTGTACACTGAACTCGTGATTCATGTCGCGCGTCGTGAGTGGGAGATAGTGCGCGACCGGGCTGAGATGCAGCTCAAACTCGCAACCGAACACGGAATGCCACTTTACGAGGGCTGGGGCCTGTTTTTTGCGGGACTTTCATGCGCCGAACTGGGCGATGTCGAGTCCGGGATTACCAGCATGCGTGCGTCGATTGCGGCATTCGAAGCAATCAAATCGGAACTGTTGCGACCGTACTGCCTCGTTCTTTTTGCCGCGATGATGGGCAAGCAGAATCGGTTTACGGAAGCGCTCCTGCTGCTCGAGGAAGCATTACAGCGGGTAAGCGCGAGCGGCGAGCATTTTTATGAATCGGAGATTCATCGTCTCCAGGGCGAGTTGCTGTTGCAATCGGGTATGTCTGCCGAGGGCGGAGCAGTCGGGCAACAAGCCGAATCGCATTTCATACGGGCGCTGGAAGTCGCGCGGCTGCAGAGTGCCAGGCTACTCGAATTGCGCGCCGCGACCAGTCTCGCCCGCGTGTGGGTAGCCCAGTCCCGTCGCGCTGAGGCATTGGGCGTATTGACGGATGCCTATACTTGGTTCACCGAGGGTTTCGAGACCAAAGACTTGCAGGAAGCCAAGGCCTTGCTTGAGGAACTATCGACTGCCGGGCTGGTGGACAACTGAAACTGCGCTCCGACAGGCTGCCAGAATTCCGCTTGCAGGTTTTGGCCGCTTCTTTGGAGTAAGGAGAATTGATGACGGATGTAATTGTTGTCGGTGCCCGTTGCGCAGGGGCTACCACCGCGATGTTGCTTGCGCGTCGCGGGTATAAGGTTTTGCTGCTGGATAAGGATCCACCTAAAAGCGATATGGCGCATTCGACGCATTTCGTGCAGCCGATTGCGGTGAGCAAGCTGCGTAAATGGGGATTACTGCCCAGGCTGGAGGCCAGCTGTCCTGGCTTCGACACCTACTCGCTGGATTTCGGTTTAGCCAAGGTGACCGGGACCCCGCCGCCGGTGGAGGGTGACGCGCGCGCATTCTGTCCTCGTCGCGAGGTCTTGGACGCAATATTGGTGGAAGCGGCCGAGACAGCGGGCGTCGAGTATCGACCGAACACTAAATTTGTCGATGTAATTCGTACCAACAACGTAGTGACCGGTGCGCAGGTGATCGCTCAGAACGGCAAATCCGAAGCGCTCGCGACGCGCCTCCTGGTGGGTGCCGATGGCCCAGGGTCTAGTGTCGCGAAAGCTGTTGGCGCGGTTCACTATCGCGAAGCGCCGGCGCAGCAAGCAACCCTATGGGGCTACTGGTCGGGCCTTGAAGCAAACAGTCTCGCGATCGCCTTCAAACCCGGCCGCGCAGTCTACTCGGGGCCTACTTCCGATGGTGACGTGCTCGTCGGGGTGAACTGGGTCATGGAAGACTTTAAGCTGCTTCGTGGCGACATTGAGGCGAGCTATTTCGCAACGCTTGCGGAACTCACGCCGACACTTTCTGAGCAAATAAAAGCAAGCAGGCTAACCACGCCATTACGATTGGGCTCGACGCGCAATTTTCTCCGCGTGCCCTGCGGGCCGGGGTGGGTGCTGGTTGGCGACGCCGGCCACAAGAAAGATCCGTGCACCGCCCAGGGAATTACCGACGCCTTCATTGATGCTGACGATTGCGCGGCAGCCATCGATGAGGGCTGCCGCGGCGAGCGCCCGCTCATGGAGATACTCGCGACGTGGCACGAGGCGCGTGACGCGCGGCTTATCCCTTTTCACGACATGACCATTCAAATGGCCAAGTTTGCTGAGCCTAGTGAGATGGAAGCGGCGCTCTATCGCGCGTTAGAGCGCAATACGGAAGCGACCACAAAATTTCTAGGTCTTATGACTGGCTCGACTAATCCCCAGGATTTCTTTTCGCCGGAGAATCTTCACGCAATTCTGGCCGGTAAAAGTTCGCTCTAAAATCTTCGACCGAGGCGGGCATAGCCCCGACATCCCATCAAGCGCATAGCACCGGGGATTTTCCATTCCAGAAGTCGCGTAGCGTTCGCCTAATGCCATTGCTACACTCAAACCAAGACCCCACCAGACACGCTGTGCCATAACCGCGTAGGGTAAAGGCAGAAACGCTGCCTTTATAGTTGGTCAAACGAAAAAAATTCGATATCAGGTGGAGGTTCAGATGTCAGAATTAATCGTTCATCAGCTCGGTGGCGCATGGGGACTGCCCTCTGTCAGCCCGTTCTGTTTGAAGCTTGAAACCTACCTCCGAATTGTCGATATCCCCTTTCGCACGGTCATCGATGCCACACCCTTCGCTGGGCCTAAGGGTAAGGCACCGTGGATCGAACACGAAGGCAAGAAAATCGGTGATTCGGGATTCATTATCGAATACTTAGAGCACCGCTTTGGCTGTGATCCGAACCACGCGCTGACGGCATCAGAGCGCGCCGTTGCCTACGCCATGCGTCGCCTTATCGAAGAAAATCTGTACTGGACGATGGTCTATGATCGTTGGATCGTGGACAGAAACTGGCAAACATTTCGCGGCGTGGTGCTCGGTAAGGTTCCTGCTGCGGTCCGCTGGCTCATTGCGCCCATCGCGCGGCGCGGCGTGCGACGCCAACTGATGGGACACGGGCTCGGATTGCACTCGCAAGACGAGATTCACGCCATTGGGCAGAAAGATATCAGCGCGATTGCCGATTTCCTCGGTGATAAGCCGTTTCTAATGGGCGATGTCGTCAGTGAAATCGACGCGATCTCCTACAGCTTTCTGAGTAACATCATGAATGTCCCGCTCGACAGTCCGCTCAAGAACCACGGGTTGAAGCAGCAAAATCTTGTCGAATATATTGCGCGGCTTCAGCACCGATACTTCGGGTGACCAGGCGCCGGATTGACCGCCGACAGCGCGTGGCATAGGGTCCGGCATCATGGATGCACAAGACGAAGAACGCCGCCTGCTCGCGATTCTGTCGGGCGATGTCGTCGGCTATAGCCGACTTATGACCGCCGATGAACGCGCCACCATCACGATGCTGGACGGGTTGCGTGACGTGATAGGGCAAGAGGTACTCGCCCACCACGGTCGAGTGGTTGATTTCACTGGCGACAATTTTCTCGCAGAGTTCGGTAGTGCGGTGCACGCGATGCACGCAGCACTCGCGATTCAGCGCGCGATCGCGCTGATCAACGCCAATGTTGCCGAGACCCAACGCATGGTATTTCGGATCGGCGCGCACCTCGGCGATGTCCGAATCGTTGGTGAGCGTCTTTACGGCAACGGCGTGAATGTCGCGGCGCGACTCGAAGGTCTGGCGCCAGCTGGCGGAATATGCTTATCGCGCCAGCTTTACGAGCAGGTTGACGGACAGCTCAACCTAGCAGTCCGCGACCTCGGTCCTCGGGTGCTTAAAAATTTGGTTCGTCAGTAAAACCTGTGGGTGAGTTCTGGCTCGGGCAGTTTTCCAAGTGCATGATAGAGCGCGATTTCCATCATGCCAAACGTTCGGAAGCCGTAAGCTTTTCTCATAGTGACTTTGGCTTTGTTGTTCAAGCCTTCGATCA
>CAMATU010000060.1 GCA_945861225.1 Klebsiella pneumoniae | reverse complement strand
GCCTGACTGACAATCTGGGGCAGGTGACCGAATTGCGATTCTCAGACTTGCAGCGAAACCCCGCGCTGGATGCGCAACAATTCAGGTTCAAGATTCCGCCGGGGGTCGATGTCGTGACCGGAACCGGCAGCAAACCTGAATAGTCGCGGGCCATCATAAGTGCTTAGCCCTCGCGCGTGACGATTCCACTCAGTTCACAACCGCTAGCAGAGCGACTTCGACCACAGTTGTTGGACGACGTCGTCGGACAGGCGCATCTGCTCGACCCCGGCAAACCACTACGCTTCGCGCTCGACAGCGGCGCGCTTCATTCGTTGGTGCTGTGGGGACCGCCGGGTACCGGCAAAACCACGCTTGCCAAATTGATCGCACGCATGGCAACTGCCGAATTTATCGAAGTCTCGGCAGTCTTGAGTGGCGTGAAGGAAATTCGTGCGGCAGTCGAAAAGGCCGAATTAGTCACGCGCACGAGCGGGCGCCGCACCGTGGTTTTTGTGGACGAAGTCCATCGTTTCAATAAGGCCCAGCAGGATGCCTTTCTGCCGCACATCGAAGCGGGGGCGATTATCTTTGTGGGGGCAACTACCGAGAATCCGGCCTTCGCGCTCAACAACGCGTTGCTCTCGCGCCTACGCGTTTACGTCCTGAAAGCCCTCGAACAACCGGCGCTACTGCAACTATTAAAACGCGCGAGCGCTGCCACACAGAGCAGTGCAGCCCTTAGCGTGAGTACGGAAGGCCTGCACAAACTTGCCCACGCGGCGGACGGTGATGCGCGCCGCGCTTTGAATCTGCTCGAACTGGCGGGCGAGCTCGCGAATGGCGCGCCGATCGATGAGGCCTTGGTCGCGACCGTGATCACTGGCGCAGGCGTGCGGCGCTTCGATCGCGGGGGCGATGAATTTTATGATCAGATTTCAGCCTTGCATAAGTCGGTGCGTGGATCAGATCCGGATGCCGCGCTCTATTGGTTTTCTCGTATGTTGGATGGGGGATGTGATCCAGAATATATCGCACGCCGAATTCTGCGCATCGCGAGCGAGGACGTCGGCAATGCGGATCCACGTGCGCTGCGGATCGCCCTCGACGCCTGGGAAACCTTTGAACGCTTGGGTGCTCCGGAGGGTGAATTGGCACTCGCGCAGGCGCTGGTTTACTGCGCTGTGGCGGCCAAAAGCAATGCGGTATATACCGCCTTGGCCGCTGCGCGCAGCGATGTCGTTACCGGGGGTTCATTGTCAGTCCCCATGCATTTGCGTAACGCGCCGACCAAACTCGCGCGAACCCTAGGACATGGCGACGGGTATCGCTACGATCACAGTGAAGCGGGCGGCCACGCGCGTGGTCAAGGATATTTCCCAGATGAGATGCCGGCTAAAGCGTATTACGTGCCAGTTGAGCGCGGTCTGGAAATCCAAATCGCAGAAAAATTGCGCCGGTTGCGGCAGCCGAAACGTGCGGAATAGGAACGCTGATCAATGAACATGCCGGGACAACTCGCGTTGGTGGCCGCCGGTGGTGCGAGTGGCGCGTTGGCGCGCTATGGCGTTAGTCTCTGGATGCGCACGGCGGACCGCACGAGCTTTCCGTACGCAACCCTGACAGTCAACGTAATAGGTTCATTACTGGCCGGAATCCTCCTCGTGCTCTATACCCAGACTGCCCCGAACAATGCAGGTCTGCGCCTGTTTGGCGCAGTGGGCTTTCTCGGCGCATTCACCACTTTTTCGGCGTTTTCAGTCGAGACCATGCTGCTGTTGGAGGCGGGGAATTGGTCCGTCGCCGGGGTGAATATCGCGCTGAATATTTTGCTGTGCCTGATTCTGTGCGGACTGGGGATCGCGCTCGCCCGCGCGTGCCTGGTTTGAAGGCGATCCTCTGAGTTTATAATCTGCGCGTTCTGCGCATTTCTAACCAAAGATTAAGTCCAATGCTCGATCCTCATCTATTGCGCGCCACACCTGAAAGCGTTGAACGCACTCTCGCTCTGCGCGGGTTTACCCTCGATCTCGCTGCCTGCCAGGAATTCGAAACTCGCCGCAAGCGGCTCCAGAGCGAGACTCAGGAATTGCAGACGCAACGCAATCAGCGCAGCAAAGACATCGGTGCCGCGAAGGCGCGCGGTGAGGACATTTCAATTGCGAAAGCGGAGGTCGCGGCACTGGGAGAACGACTGAGAGTCGCGGAACAGCTGTTAGAGGCACTCCAAGCTGAGATTGAAACCTTCGCGCTCGGTCTACCCAATATGCCGCACGCCTCGGTGCCAAACGGGCGCAACGAACAAAGCAATGTAGAGGTGCTTACATGGGGTGCGCCGCGAGACTTTACGTTTGAGGTTCGCGATCATGTCGACCTCGGGGTATTGCACAAGGCGATGGATTTCGAAATCGCGGCGTCCATTGCGAGCACGCGTTTTGTGGTGCTGAGCGGCAGCTTGGCGAGACTACAACGCGCACTGATTCAATTCATGCTGGATACCCATGGCGCTGAACACGGGTATCGCGAAGTGTATGTCCCGTTCCTGGTGAACGCCCAGAGCATGCGCGGGACTGGGCAACTTCCGAAATTTAAGGAAGACCTTTTTGAGATTCCACAGCAAGGCCTGTATTTGATCCCGACTGCTGAAGTACCGGTCACCAATCTCGCCCGCGATCGCATTTTCAGTGCCGAAGAACTCCCGCAGCGCTTTGTGTGCCACACGCCATGTTTTCGCAGTGAGGCCGGTTCGTACGGGCGCGATACGCGGGGCATGATTCGGCAACATCAATTTGAGAAAGTTGAACTGGTGCAACTGGTCGCGCCCGCTGAATCGTACGCGCGGTTAGAGGAGCTCACGGGGCACGCAGAGGCAATTCTGCAGAAACTCGAATTGCCATACCGTAAAATTGCTTTATGCACGGGCGACCTCGGTTTTTCCGCCGCCAAGACCTACGATCTGGAAGTGTGGTTACCCTCGCAGAAGACTTACCGAGAGATTTCGTCGTGCAGTAACTTCGAAGATTTTCAGGCGCGCCGTATGCTGGCGCGGTGGCGCAATCCGGCGACCGGGAAACCAGAACTGCTGCATACCCTGAATGGGTCCGGGGTCGCCGTCGGGCGTGCCCTGCTTGCGGTGATGGAAAACTACCAGGAAGCTGATGGCACGATCAGGATCCCGACTGTGTTGCAGCCCTATTTAGGTGGGCAGACGGTGATTGTCGGGTCCTAAGCGAACTTCATTAGCAGAATCACAAATAGCACGACCAGCGCGACTGGAATCAGCGCTGCATGCCAGTCGCCTGCCTGTGCGGCGGGGCTATTGGCCAGCATCTGTTTGGCCCGTGGAATCAGGAATACCAGCATCATGCCGAGCGCCACTGCGCTCACGACCTTCATCCAGGTTTCCATTAGTTTGTTTCCTTATGCGGGATAAGAAAACGGCTCCAATTGGAGCCGTTTAAAACAGATTGGCGCTTTAAATAAAGCTTAAATTTTAATCGTCGCCGCTGGTCAAACCGAGCAAATGCAACAGGCTCGTGAAGAGATTGAGAATGTTCAAGTAGAGGCTGACCGTCGCGTGGAGATAGTTAGTTTCCCCGCCATTCACCATGCGACTGGTGTCATACAGGATGAAGCCACTCATCAGCATCACCACGACGCCTGAGATAGTCAGGCTGAGCGCCGGCACCGCGAGGAAGATGTTCAGCAAGGCGGCACCGAGCACAACCAGCATGCCGACGATGAGGAAACCTCCCATGAAACTGAAGTCGCGTTTCGTGGTGAGCGCGTAAGTGGAAAGTCCGAGAAAAATCACCCCGGTGCCACCGAGCGCCGTCATGACTATCTGCGAGCCATTGGCAAGGGCGAGGTATGAACTAATGACCGGCCCCAGACCGAAACCAAGCAGTCCTGTGATGGCGAAGACCACCCCGATCCCCGCGCCGGAGTTAGCGGTTTTTGGTAGTACGAACCAGAGTAGTCCAAGGGCAGCCAAACTGGTGACGAGGCCAGTGCCGCGCCCGACACCCATTGCCATTGCCATCGCGCAGGTGACCGCGCTAAAGAGCAAGGTCAAGGAAAGCAAGGTGTAAGTGTTACGAATCAGCTTGTTGGAAACCAGCACAGTAGTTTCGTTGCGAGAAATTGCAATGTTGGCACGCATCTTTTAGTCCTTTGAATCCAAGGTGGTTAGATAGCAGGTGAGACCATTCCCCAGTGGAATGGTTCGGTGCGCCAATCATAAGCGCAATAGCTCGAAGATCAATGAAACTGCCTGAAGGTTTTTCTTTACGGTTCATTCGGTTAATCCGCCGACCTCTGGCGAGGGGGCAGAGTGGTCGATTGCACCGGTCTTGAAAACCGCGGCAAAAAGCGGGGGGTGCCGTAAGCGATTCAACTGCTTACACGCGGAAAAAATCGCTTAGGGGATCTCGTAGGGGATCTACTCGTTCAAAATGCGAAAAATTTCTTGCGCATGCTGCACGGGATTTTCAATTTCGATAGATATTGATTGAGCTGGTTCGCGGCCTCGCGATCCAGCTTCTGCGTGACATGCGCATACGTATCCGCAGTCAGCACAATCGTCGAGTGTCCGCGCCGCGCACTCACGACTTTGAGATCAACTCCCGCCTCCAGCAACATCGTCGCGTGGGTATGCCGCAGATCGTGCAGGCCAACTCCCTTGAGTCCATGGAGTGCCGCAAGTCCCCGGAACGCGGTCGTCAGGCGACTGGGCCGAATCGGGCGCCCGTCAACGTCGGTGCAGACGAGACCCTGTTGCCGCTGGTAATCAGGCCCCATTTCGAGCATCAACGCCGCCTGCGCTTTCCGGTGTGCTCTCAGGCGGACGATTGTGGCGGGGGAGAGTGCAATCGTGCGGCGATACATCTTCCATTACGTTCGTCGCGACGAGCCGCCATTTGCGCGCTGCGCGGAAAATAATCGAGAGCAGAGCGTGTACGTGCTTCACTGATTGCGCCGACAGGCCGCCGGCCCGTGTGCGGTGTCCGTCAGTCAGCAGGAGGCGGTAGAAAAGCTCAATCTGATCGACGCGAACCTTTTCAATAAAACACGCGACATGACACCTTTTCGCGACCACAGGTTGAAGCGCCGGAACACCGTGTTCCAACGCCCAAATTCAGCCGGCAGGTCGCGCCACGGACACCCTGTGCGCATGCGATACAAGATACCTTCCAGCGTCATACGGTGTTCGCGCTTCTGGTAAACCCGACCGGTCTGTTTCAGCAGCGCGCCAAAATCCCTGCTCTACAGGGGTTATCGGCGCCCGTACCCGCAGCTCGATGTTGGGTGCCAGACCAGCCTCGCGTCCATGCATAAGTCATAAACAAGTACCGCCCGTCTGGTTCGTTCAGGCCGGTAATGCCATTGGCGGCGACGCGCGGGCAATCGGTCTGATGGCGGGCAGCGTAGGCGCGTCACGCCGCTCGAGATGCGCCATCCTCTCCCTCGCTAATCCTTGGCTACAACGGCGCGCGCAGAACGCACGCGCCATTGAGGGCCGCCTCGCGCATTGGCTGGCGAGTACGACCCTCGAGACCTACGGCTTCCAGCCGGGTGAGCTCCCAGGAAGTCCCGGCCACTTGGTGAAGTCCGCGTAGGTCCAGTCGTCGCAAATCTTTCCGTCACGGAAGGTCATGACCGCCACAAACGGCAGCTGCCAGTCATCTCCCTGATCCGGATCGAGCAGGACCGCCTCGACCGTCGCGACGTTACCGGCAGAGTGCACGCGCTCGACGCGCATCTGTCGTCGCGGGGCCGCCTTATGAACTGCCTCTTCAACCTCTAGGAAGGCGTCATACCCGTTGATGTAACCACCGTTCACATCACAATCCGCGGTATAAGACTCATAGACAAACTTCACGTGATCCGTGTTATACAAATGTTCGTATCGCTTGACTATCTCGAGATTACCCTTCTCCTGCTGAGTGAGCTCTGCAGCGTGCTCTTCCATTGCGCGCTTTGTGTCTGCTGCTGGCATAACATCCTCCTCCTGTAGCACGGCGACGCTAACGAATCATCATCACAGCCGAATTGGATTGGTGAGTCTGTCGACTCTGGTTTGGACCCCTCATCACCAGCACAGCGGCGATGTGCGGCTAGTCTCAGCCGACGTTACGGCGTCTGTCAAATGCTGATTCGGCAGACGCCAGCCCGAGTATAGGAAAGACAACCGGCCTATCCGTCGAAATCGAGCCCCGCTTTAGTTGAATTCGAACGGTGTCGACAAGAACTGCCGCGTGGTTAACTCGCTCGTCGCTACGATGACGATATGATTTCATATCAAAGATCCCTTGCCGATCGTTTTCACACAGCCTCGGCCACAAAGAGTCACTCGTGCTCCCAGATAGCTGCCCCTTAAACCCGAGCAAGCGGACTGTGCGCGCAGCATCCTCTAACCCGTCACGGAAATCTCCCAAACGGCCAGCCGGCTTGTAAAGGTTTCGGTCAAAGCGCATGCCCGTTCCTTTAGAAAGCGCATGTTCGTTCCTTTAGAATGTCTCAATGAAATGCGCGTCCTGCCAGCACGAAAACGAATCCTCTGACAAATTCTGTTCTGAGTGTGGCTCGTCACTCGTCGCCAAATGTGCGAGTTGCGGCGCGGCGCTAAAGCCGGGGGCAAAATTCTGTTCCGGGTGCGGTTCTTCAACGGTGTCGACCGCGCACGAATTTGCCGCCGGGCCTCCCGCTCGTCGTGTTGCCGACTACACCCCTAGTCATCTTGCTGATCGCATTCGCGCGCAACAGCAGGTGATGGAATCGCGAGGTGTTCAAGACGGGGAACGTAAGACGATCACGGTGCTGTTTGCGGATTTGAAGGGCTCGACGGCGTTGCTGGAGGGATTGGACCCGGAGGTCGCGCGGTCGGTGATTGATCCGGCGTTGCAGATCATGATGGATGCGGTGCACCGGTATGAAGGGTATGTGGCGCAGGCGCTGGGGGATGGCATCCTGGCGCTGTTCGGCGCACCGCTGGCGCACGAGGATCATGCGCAGCGTGCGGTATTCGCAGCGTTGCGGATGCAGGAGGAGATGAAGCGGCATTCGGATGTGGTGCGCTTGAAACACGGGGCGCCGCTCGCGATCCGGGTGGGATTGAATACGGGCGAAGTAGTGGTGCGTTCGATCCGCAAAGACGATCTGCACACGGACTATGTGCCGGTGGGGCATTCGATCAACCTCGCGGCGCGGATGGAGCAGATGGCGACGCCGGGATCGATCTTGATCACGGCCTATACGCAGAAGCTGGTCGACGGGTATTTCGCGTTGAAGCCGCTCGGTGAGGCCGCCATCAAGGGGATGGAGCAGCCGCTGTCGGTATTCGAAGTGACCGGCGCCGGAACTCTGCGCACGCGCCTCCAGATCGCTGCGCGGCGCGGCCTGACGCGTTTCGTGGGACGCCGCCACGAAGTCGACCAGCTGCAGCGCGCGCTTGACGATGTGCGGGCCGGGCGTGGCCAGGTCGTCTGCATCATGGGTGAGCCGGGCATGGGCAAATCGCGTCTCGTGCACGAATTCAAACGCAATGCCCCCGGTTTTGCGGTCTTCGAAGCCTACTCGGCCTCGCATGGCAAGGCCTCGCCCTACCTGCCCATCACGGAACTGCTCAAGGGGTATTTCCAGATCCAGCCCGCCGATGACGAGCGCACGCGCCGCGAGAAGATCATCGGCAAGCTGCTCGGGTTGGACCGGTCGCTGGAGGAGGTGCTGCCGTACTACTTCGCACTGCTGAACGTCGAGGACTCGGATTCGCCGTTGCCGCAGATGGACCCGCAACTGAGGCGGCGGCGGACGTTCGAAGCACTGAAGAAAGTAACGCTGCGGGCAAGCCTGGAGCAGCCAGTCCTGCTCATCTTCGAAGACCTGCACTGGATCGACGGCGAGACGCAGGGGTTCCTCGATGGCCTCGTCGAAAGTCTCGGCAGTGCGCGCATCCTGCTGCTGACCAACTTCCGGCCGGAATACCGCCACGAGTGGGGCAGCAAGACCTACTGCGCCCAGTTGCGTCTCGCGTCGTTCGGGCACGGTGAAGCCGAGGAGTTCCTGGACCTTCTGCTGGGAGCACCGGCGGACACGACGACGGCCTTGCGGATGCACGGACTCAAGCAGTGGATCCTGGAGAAATCCGACGGAACGCCGTTCTTCATGGAAGAAGTGGTCCAGGAATTGTTCGAGCGACAGCATCTCCAACGCGACCTCGAAGGCCGATTGCTGCTGCCGCCCCATGCATCCCCTCCCCTGCAGTTGCCGACGACGATCCAGGGCGTGCTCGCGGCACGTATCGACCGCCTGTCGACAGAGGAGAAATCGTTGCTGCAACAGTTGTCCGTCATCGGGCGGGCATTCCCATCGAGCCTGATGACAACGGTGGTCGCGCTGCCCGAACCCGTACTGCTGCCCTGCCTCAACGCGCTGCAGCGGAAGGAGTTCCTCTACGAGCAGCCTGCGTTTCCCGAGGTGGAGTACCTGTTCAAGCATGCGCTGACGCAGGAGGTGGCCTACGGATCGCTGCTGCACGAAACTCGCAAAGGGATCCACGAGAAGACGGCACGGGCCATCGAGGCCTCGTACCCGAACGAACTCGAAGACCATTACCAGGCGCTCGCTCATCATTACGGGCGAAGCGACAATCCCGCCAAGGCGGTCGAATATCTCGAGAAGGCTGGCCTCCAGGCCATCCGGCGGGCCGCGAGCGGCGACGCTGTCACCTATCTTCGGGGCGCGCTCACCCGCCTCGCGGAGATCCGTGGAGACGGCGACACGGATCAGAGGGAGCTGCGGCTCCTCATCGCGCTGGTCGGACCCTTACGCATGACGGAAGGAATGGCGACCCCCGCAGTCGAGCAGGCGTCGTTGCGCATTCTGGCGCTCAGTGAGCGAATCGGTGATATCGGTCATCTGTTCAATGCGCTGAGCGACCTGCGCAATTTCCATTCGTTCCGCGGCGATCAGCGTGCAGCCATGCCTTACGCGGAACGCATGCTGCTGATCGCGGCGCAGGAACAGAATGATGTTTTCGCGATTTACGGCCACGTGGAGATGGAAGTCTGCCTGGCCTACCTCGGACGGCTTTCCGCGGCGCTCGAGCACTGCGCCGCCGCCCGCGCGCTTTACGACCCGGCGCGCGACGAACATTACCTCAGCGTGTTCGCCTACAACCCTTACGTCATCGCGACCATTATCGAAGCCCAGGTGCGGTGGATTGCCGGATACCCGGACCAGGCGGTCGCCTGCAGCAACGACGCCCTTGTCGTCGCGCGCGAATCTTCTCACCCATGGCTGATCGCCTGCGCGCTGCTGTGGGGCGCGTTGGTACGCATCTACCGGCATGAGCTGGCCGAGTGCCGCTCACTAGCGGAATCGGCGCGCGAAATCGCGTCGGAACAGGGCTTTTCCGACTGGCTCGCCATCTCGGAGATCGTCGACGGATGGTCCCAGGTCGCTGCCTGCGACGCGCGCGGTGTGCACGTCCTTCGCGGTGGACTGGCGCGTTATGTCGCGATTCAAGCCGGTCTCGGTCTTCCCCTCTTCCATGCCCTTTCGGCTCACTGCCACCTCGCGTTGAACGAACCCGATGCCGCCCTGGGTGCCGTCGAACAGGGCATCGCGGTTGCCGAGCGGAACGACGAGGCGCTCTATCTGCCGGAACTTCATCGCCTGCGCGGCGAGATCCTGCTTCGCTCGCGGGACGCCGGCGCGGATGCCGACGCACGGGCCGAAGCCTGTTTCGTACAGGCCATCGAACTTGCCCGCCGACAGTCGGCCAAGTCCTGGGAGCTTCGAGCGACGCTGAGCCTCGCGCGTCTGTGGCAACGGCAAGAGAAGCAGGGCGAAGCCTGCAAGCTGCTGTCCGAAATTTACGGGTGGTTCACTGAGGGCTTCGATACCCGAGATTTGATTGAATCCAAAACGTTGCTTGAAGGGTTAGCCAGCGTCCGGTAACAGGAAAGCTGAGAGACAATCACGTAGGGCAGGATCGGGTCGGAAGCACTTATTCGTTGCGGTCCACGGGGCGGGGCCTTCCCGAACAAGGAATAAGCGCTCATGGACTTGGGAGATTCTTCGGCGTAGGTTCCTGCACATTCGAGCGAAGAAGGAGTCATCTATGAGCATGAACGAATATGGTGATCTCGATGGTACGGACTTGGCCAGGCTGGTCGCTCGCGGTGAAGTCAGCGCACTCGAGCTGGTTGAAGAAGCGATCCGGCGGATCGAGGCGCTCAACCCAAAGCTGAACGCGGTCGTCTACACCATGTACGACCACGCTCGTGAGCTGGCCCGCCACCCGGTGCCCGGCCCGTTCTCCGGCGTACCGTTCCTGCTCAAGGATATGACGGCGCACTATAAGGGCACCCCTACCACGCATGGCTGCAAATTCCTCACCGACGTCGCCCCCAGTGATTACGATAGCGAGTTGGTCAAGCGCTTTCGGCGAGCAGGCCTCGTCACGGTAGGTAAGACCAGCACGCCCGAGCTCGCGCTCTCCGGCACTACCGAGCCTACCTTCCGCGGGCCAGTGCACAATCCGTGGGGTCTGTCGCGGAGTGCGGGCGGCTCGAGCGGCGGTAGCGCTGCTGCGGTGGCCGCGCGCATCGTGCCTATCGGTCACGGCGGTGACGGCGGTGGTTCGCTACGGATCCCCGCCTCGGCCTGCGGCATCGTGGGGTTCAAACCCTCGCGCATGCGCACGCCGCATGGGCCAGGCGCCAGCCAGATTTGGGAGGCGTGCTGCGGCGAGTTCGTGATGACGCGCAGCGTCCGCGACAGCGCCTTGATGCTGGATGAGGTGGCCGGCCAGGATGTTGGTGCCTATTATTCGGCGCCGCCGCAGGTGCGGCCGTTTCGCGAGGAGATCGAGCGCGATCCTCCGCCGCTACGGATTGCCTGGTCGGCGCGTGGCCCAGCCGGATTTGATACCCATCCGGACTGCATCGCCGCTGTAGAGGAGGCCGCCAAGCTCTGCGCGGCACTTGGCCATCGCGTTGTCGAGGCCTGCCCAAAGCTGTCTGCTTCGCAGATAGATGCCGTCGGGGAAGGGTTCCTAGGGACGCTCGCGATCGAGACTGCGCGCGATATCGACGAGCTGGCAGAGCAGGTCGGGCGCCAACCGCGGGCGGACGACTTCGAGCCTGCGCACTGGTCACTCTCCGAGTACGGACGCAGCCTGTCGGCGGTCGACGGCATGCGCATGCGGCGAGCGCTGCACGCTGTAGCGCGCGCAGTTGGGCCTTTCTTCGAAGACTACGACGTCTACCTCTCGCCGACGCTGGGCAAGCCGCCAGTGCCGCTCGGCGAAATCAACCCGAACATCAGGGACTGGCGCGATTACTATCGTGTGATGTTCGAATTCATGCCGTTCACGTCGCTGTTCAACGTCACCGGCTCCGCCGGCGTCTCGCTACCGTTGGCGTGGAACGCCAACGGTCTGCCAATAGGTTGCCAGTTCATAACGCGCATGGGCCGCGACGGCTTGCTGCTCGCACTCGCGGCGCAGATAGAGCGCGCTGTGCCGTGGGCCAGCCGGCGCCCGGCGGTGTGCGCCTGAGGGGCCGCCCCGGTCCATCGAACAAGCAGACGGGGTAACGCCCTGACCGCGAATTTATCTGCTCAAAATTATGTGATAGGAGCCTAAACGCTGGCCTCCCCATGTTGCTGAACTGAATGGACAATTGGCACTGGGAAAGTAGCGGTTTGGGTCGGAAGCGAACGCCGACTGCGCGCGCGTGCTGGGCCCCCACGGCAACCTCATCCCCTAGGCCTGCCTTCGGTGTCTTCGGATTCATGCGCCGTTGTGCCGCCTGAGTCTTGTTCTATTCACGTCTCTGCAAGGCGCCTTCGAGCGGCTTGCTTTTTTCAAACGTCATGAGGGTCCGCTTCCTGGCAAATTGAAACCCCAAAGCGGGGCCTCCTTCGGGTCGACTGCGGAAATTCGCTGCGGCGCAGCGTAACCGTCTGCAGCAGGTCCCCCGGGCGCTCGCAGCCCACGCACAATGGATTTGCGCTTCGCGAATCTGCCGGTCTTACGCGCTCACGATCCGCTGGACCACGGATACCCCCACACAGCGGCGACATAAAAGCGCAGCTACTTGGGGATGGTATTCGGATTTGATAACGGGTTGTGTCACACCGAGGTCACGGCGCGTGCTACGTCATGGATCGCGACTATCTCGATTTCGAACGGCCGCATCGTTTGCACGTCGCGGGTGGCTGTACGGCAAGTTCACGCACCCTCAACTGGATCGTTACGCGTCAAAAATTGTGTAATCGTGGCGCGCATGGTGACCGTCACCCAGCCTAGCGCCGTGCCTAGAAAACCTGCGGTGACGAGGATCTTGAAGGTTTCGATCTCCACGGGTTTGCCGAGCGCGAACAAGCTGATAGCACCGAAAAACATGAAAGGGATCATATTCAGGAATGGCGCATTCTCCAGCATAAGCACCGGCACAATGACCACGAAGAGGGCCACCGGGTAGGTAAACTCGGCGCTTACGATGCCGTCCATGGCGCCTGCAAAGACCATGATCGCTGCGCCAATCCCTATACCGAATAACCAATTGACGAACATGCGCCCGCCCTCTTTGGGGACGCCGCCCGCGAGGAAGTATCCAGCCCAACAAATGAAGCTTACCCAGGAGACAAGATTAAAGCGCTGCGCGACATACATGAAGGCGCCTGCCAAGGCCGCAATTGCAACGGAGACTACGAGTAATCGAGCGCTGTTCATAACCGTCTCCAATGATTATTTAGCGCGTTAGCGTATCTGCTCTTGTCCACGTAATCGAGTGTTGCTGGCGTCGAACTTGGCGGCAGGAACGATTACGGCGCTCGCACGCTTCTACACGCGTTTACTGCGGGAGTAGCCGGCTTCTGGTATGGCAGCGCTTGCGACAATACACTCGGCATCCACCGCGTGCCCCGCGTGCGTCGGCACCGGGTGCGAGTCTGAGGTGAGGCGCCATTGGCGCGCGAGCCCGACGTCAGGCGAGTAGTGTTGCCGCGTCTTCGTTATTGCCCGACCTGAAAGTCCTAATGAATCTCACCTCGATTTTGCTGCTTGCGTTGGCGATGTCCACGGACGCCTTTGCGGCCGCCGTTGGGAAGGGAACTGCCCTCCAAAACCCTCGCTGGTCTGAAGCGCTGCGGACCGGTCTCATTTTTGGCGTTATCGAGACATTGACCCCACTGCTCGGCTGGGCACTCGGTCTGGCGGCTGCCTTGTATATCAAGACCTGGGATCATTGGATTGCTTTTGCATTGCTCGGAGGTTTGGGCGTTCGCATGATCGCCGCCGGTTTCAAGGCGCCTGATGAACGCGTGCCCGAGAAGCCCCACCGGCATGCTTTTTGGGTGCTTGTAGTAACCGGCTTCGCCACCAGCATTGATGCGATGGCCGTGGGAGTCGGCTTGGCGTTCCTCGACGTCAACATCTTGCCCATTGCAGCGGCTATCGGCTTCAGCACATTTTTGATGGTCACTGTGGGGGTCATGCTCGGACACGCACTTGGAGCGGTGGCAGGAAAGCGGGCCGAGATCCTGGGAGGGCTGCTTCTCATCGGCATCGGCAGCGCCATTTTGATTGAGCACCTCGGATTAGTTTGACGCTCTTCGCACGCTTCGTGAACTTGTCCTTGTCTCTGAACACCACCTAGCAACCGGCGCATTCAACCAGGCTGGACTCATCTAAGCCGCCGCTCGGCACAGTGACTCTGAAAAACTCATAGACTGAAGAAGCGCACAGCACGGTATCTCGCATGATGAACCACGCGATGGCGGGGCGACAGCTTCTGGCGCCAAATCAAGGGGGGCTCACATCACACCATCGTCTCCACTCGGGAACGCCGGCCCGCCGGCGCCAGTGTCGCCATCCGTCGCATTTTCACTGATCGCGGAGTTCGGTTAGCGCCCATCAACTAATTCCGAAATCGCGTACCGATTAAATCCGGATTACGTAACTTGGAAATCTCGGGCTTTAAGTGTACTGGCGAACAGAGCGTTTGGGCCCCAAAGGGAATAGTAGGATCCGGTGGATGGCGAATCGCTTTAACCTCGCGATTTGATTCTTTAACTGATCCGAGGGAACGGGGGGATCGAACATGCGCTTAGGCGACCAGCAGTCTAGTGGCAACGTCGAAGATCGACGGGGGATAGGGCTGGTCAAGGGCGGGCTGGGCGTTGGCGGAATCGTGATCGCGCTCATCGGCTACTTTCTCGGCTTCGATCCGAGTGCGTTAATGAACGTGGCCGAGCAGACCGTCCCGGAGCGCGAAACGCGCGAAGCCCCCACAGGTGCGCCGGTGGATGAGATGGGGCAGTTCGTCTCCAAAATTCTCGGCAGCACCGAGACTGTCTGGGGCAAGATCTTCCAGCAGTCCAACAGCCAGTACAGCCACCCGACGCTGGTCCTCTATGACGGACAAGTGCGCTCGGCGTGCGGTGTGGGGCAATCCGCCAGTGGACCCTTCTATTGCGCTGGCGACGAGAAGCTCTACCTCGACCTCGCGTTCTTCCGCGATCTCCAAACGCGGTTCGGCGCACCGGGAGATTTCGCCGAGGCCTATGTAATCGCGCATGAAGTGGGCCACCACGTGCAGAAGCTGGCCGGAAACCTCCAGCAGATGGAGGGCGCTCGCGGACGCGTTTCCCAGACCGAAAACAATCAGATTTCCGTGCGAATGGAGTTGCAGGCCGATTGCTTCGCAGGGGTGTGGGGGCACCACGCGGAGACCATGAATCAGTTGGACTCCGGTGACATCGCCGAAGCGCTCAATGCCGCGACGGCGATTGGAGACGACCGCCTGCAAAAGCAAACGCAGAACCGCGTCGTGCCCGAGTCGTTCACCCATGGCTCATCGGCGCAGCGCCTGCGGTGGTTCAAACGGGGCATGGACTCTGGCCGCCCGAAGGACTGCGACACGTTCTCGACCGGCGCGCTTTGAAGATTACTCAGTCCAATGCTGAATTCTTTTTACTTTTGCGCGACACCATTATCTTCGCGCTGCTCGTTCGCGAGGGACTCCTGACGAATGCGGGACCACCCTGCCGGTGAGGCCGCTCATGGAGTGGCCTTTGAACGTCGGATGTCGTCACTGGCCGAAGCGAGGAATCGACAATCAAACTTGCGGCTCGCGCAAAAGCCCCACGGGCGCAGCTTATCAGCATTGAGTGCAGTCTCCATATGACCGTCCTACTTTGGCTCGCCGCTGTTGTTCTCGTTCTGATTGGCATTGCCGGCGTGATTTCCCCCGGGTTGCCCGGCACGCCGTTGGTTTTTTTGGGACTCCTTCTAGCGGCCTATATTGACAACTTCACGCGCGTCGATTGGTGGCCGACGCTGACGTTGCTCGGCATTTTGACGGTCTTGTCGTTAGGCATGGACATTCTTGCGACTGCCCTGGGCGCCCAGCGCGCAGGCGCCAGCGGAAAGGCACTCTGGGGTGCAGCGCTAGGGACCATCATCGGCGCTTTCTTCGGTATCTTCGGGCTGATCTTAGGTCCCTTCGTCGGCGCGGCGGTGGGACAATTCACGAGCCAGCGCGACGTCCTGCAAGCCGGCCGCGTGGGAGTGGCCACCTGGATTGGAATGCTGATCGGTGTGGCACTGAAAATCGCCACAATTTTCGCCATGCTGGGAATCTTCGTCACCGCCTACTTCATTTAACAACGACCGTGCGGCTTGCTGCCATGGCGGCTTAGCCCATCGACCATGTCAACCGTCGAGGCCATAGGCGTTTCAAGCAACGCGTTGTACTGCTTAAGCAGAGGGGTGCGTTGCGCGTCTGTCCCCGCTGATTACAATGCCGATTGCCCGGCACATACTTCGCGCGCGTGGCAAAGTTGTCCTTATTTCGAAACACCAGCGAGCAACCCACGCATTCAAACAGAGACAACTTGTGCACGCCGCCGCTCGGCAATGTAACCACGACGACTTGGTACACCGAAGAATCGCGCAAGCGGCAACAGAAGCGGACGGCGTCTTTGACGGCTGCGGCTATCAGTTAAATCATCGAATCCGGACAGGTGGCAAGCGTAGGAGACGGCCACCTGCTGCGCTACGAAAAGAGGGCGGACAGTGGCTGCCCGAGGCTGGTAGAATCTTGACCGCTATCTAGGCATGCAGGGGATCTGAATGCAGTGAAAGGGCGTTATTAGGCGTGAATGCGACGTCGCAGCGTCCCAGTAACCTGTTGATTTTAAAGAATGGAGAGGTGGCAGAGTGGTCGATTGCACCGGTCTTGAAATTTATTGTAGGTAGCAAAAAGGAAGCTTGGCAGAGTGGTCGATTGCACTAGTCTTGAAAACTAGCATACCGCAAGGTATCCAGGGTTCGAATCCCTGAGCTTCCGCCAATAAATACAACAACTTAGCGCAATTCAGCGTTATGCAAGGTCAGTAAGGAAGTCGCTGCAACTGACCACATGCAAGGGCAAATTCGGTGCTAATCAGCGTCGAGAACAAAACGGCTCGTTTAACGCATGTTTAACAACGCCGGTAAAGCTGCGTGAGGCTTGCCAGCATGACCCACCCTCCCAAAACACCAGCACCGGCCAGCGTTGCAGCCCTGCGACTACCCAGCACACAGCGCCGCTACAGGCCGCGCAGCACCCGAGCCAATACCAGTGCGGCACCCTTGCGGTGATCGTTGGCTGTGCCGCCTGCTATGCCACCATGGCACAGCAGGGCGTGAGAAAATGCAGCATGAGACCGAACTTGGAAGATATATGGCATTTAGAAAGTCAATTGTTTTTGCGTTTGTATTCTTGGTCGGCTTGCTTGTTGGTGCAGCTTGGAAGTCAATGCAAACTAACAAAAGCATACCTCCGCAACCGATTTTGGAAACGGCCAAGGAAAAAATGTCGATTCCTGAACTTGTTGCTAACCAGTTTAAAAATGGCGATCTAAATTGCCCCAACACAGATTCGCTAACCTACGAAGCGTGCCTCCTGTATCAAGGAGCCCTTGGGACTTGGCGGCAAATTGGATTTCCGGAGACATGTCCGAATGTGGCTGATGAGAACCACCAATATCCTTTTCCAAAAGAGGGCCCGGCATTATTGCCGGAGGATATATTGCGAGCTCCAACAGTGCCTTGTTTTTCCTATTTGTATGCTATTCAAGTAGCAAACGCAGTTCCGGTGTTGGTTAGTACTTCTAATAGAACATTCAAAATGGCCTCTGGAAAGCCATTTATCGAGCCCGGAAGCAATCCGGACTTATGCATCGAAGCAAGGCATGGTATTTGCGGCAATCATGCTGCTGTCGGAGTTTCATTATTTGAGAGAGCTGGTTTTAAATCACGCCCAGTCGAGTTTTATTATTATGACAAACAGCGACTAAGCCACATAATTGCCGAGGTTATGATTGATGGTGGTTGGCGACCTGTAGATACGACATACGGTGCTTATTGGGCAAACACAACTCCAGGAAAACCTTTTTTTCTCAAAACGTTAGATGATTTGCTTAATCAAGACTTGGCTAAACGAAATGCAAAGTTGTTTCATAATTCAGCACTGCTCCCCTATGGGGTTTACAGCTCAATCAGTAGCCCTGATTATTTCAATTATTTGAATCTTGAAGCGAGTATTCTAAGAGGCGGAAAAGGTGAGATATCGCTTGCTCTTAAAGGGCTGAATGGCATAGAAAATTTTTCAAACCTACCTAATTATCTAGGAGACAATAAGGCAGACGGAGAAAGTGCGGGAGTTTCTTACAAATTTGAGACCCTTCCGGGTAAATATGCGATTACTATAAATGTTTCGGGGTCAGCTGTTGTCGGGAAGAACCCTGTTGCTATTTGCATTGACAACAACTGCACGGCATTTTCTGAGGAAAAGAAGCTTTATCGTATGTCCGCAGTTAATCCTAGTAAACTCTACTTGAAATCAGATAACGATATTGCATACTTTGTAATGGCTTCAGTTGAGTGGAAAAGGCTAGACTAACGAGATTTTGCTGATTGCCACTCTTGGCGTCGTGCAATCTCTGCGTCTAGCTGTTCCAGCGTGGGCAGGGTGAAATAGACCGTCTGCGGCTGGTGCAGGCCATGCAGTTCGCTCAAGGCGATCAACGCCTCTACTCGGGAATCAGCGTCCTTGTTCCGGGCAGGGTCTGCCAGTTGATAGAGACAGGCACTTATCCAGTCCTTCATGTGTTCCTGCTTCTGCTGCTCGGTCGGCTGGATGCCTGCATACACGGTGGCAAAGTAGTGTTCGCGTCCGCGCCATGCACCGCGCCCAATGACTGCACGCATGTCGGCAACGGTATCAAGGACGCTCTGCCACACGTCGGCAGGCGATTCAAATGGCTGTGCGACGACCACAGTATCCCGCCCCTCAAAGAAAATCGCGTATCGCTCGGCGGGTGCTGTGCGCTCGTTGTCGAATAGGACGCGCAGGCGGTTGTCTCGGTCGGTGTGGGTAACGATCATAAAATTCTCCTTCTCATGTGTTGGGCAGTGCTGGCGGGACACGCCAAGAATTCACCGTGTCAATTTGTAGGTACTTCACGCCCAACTTGCGGAACACCTCTTTGACGGTGCGTTTCTCGTCCGGGGTCAGTTCTTCCGGGCAATCGCTGCGCTCGCCCCATTTCGCGTTGAGGCTCCTTCTCGCCGCTGGTGCTGAGTCCGGATCTGTCGCCTTCATCATCAGGTAGTCCAGGAGCTGCACCTCGTCCATGTCCAGCCTGCCTAAGTCGTAGGGTTTTTTCTCGTCGGTGGTAAGAGTCACGTCCTGCTGGAATCGGCTTGGCGCATCTAGGCCAGTGAGCTTCGCTCGCCGTTCCATGACCCGCACTGCCGCCGCTATCGAGGCGAGGCGTGCCGCTTTGTCCTCTGCAATGCAGGTGCGCGGCAGGCCGGTATCGGGGTCTTTAACGATTTCCCCGTCACGGTCGATAACGGGTATCTGAACGATCTTGCCGTTGTGAAGCAAAGGGGTGAAGCTGCGGAGCACGTTCATTGCCTCCGCATACAGCGAATCGAGGCGGGCTAGTTCCAGATCAAGAAGCTGTCCCGCTGGTTCCTTGGTCATGTCGCGCAGGGCGCGGGTGATGATGTCATGCACGCTGTCAGCACGGATACCGAGGCGGTCGCCAATCGCTTGCAAAGTGTGGCCGTCGAGTCTCAGCCTCAATACTTCGGCGCGTCGTTCGGCCTGCTTAATGCTGGTGGATGAGGTGATGGCCTTCGGGCCGCGTCCTGTTTTCATGCTGTCCTCTCGGTGTTGTTTGAGAGGCACTGGATGCGATCATTGACCGCATGGTTACGCCTGATGATGCTGGTCTTACTGGACGCTGATGCGGGAAAACTCGCGGGATAGGCCAGCGATACGCGCCTTGGAGTTGCCCAACGACTCAATGACGCGATGCACCTGATTGGTATTGTCCAGCGTCGAGAAGCTTTCCGGGCTTGCGCCTGCTTGCTTTGCAAAGAATTGAGCCTCACGCCACTTGTCATAGTCTGCGGTCAGCGCATCCACCGAAGCAGATAGAGCAGCGGCAAGGGGTTCCATCCCGACGAACTTCTCAAGCGACTGCGCTAGCAGTGCGTCAGCGTTCTTTTTCAGGCGGGCGGCATGGGTAGCACGCTGCACCTCAGCGGTGTCGTTTATCTGGCTGATAAGTGAGAGCGGTCAGCTGATTTGATGGTGTGATTTTCACGTTTGTCGATGGGCCTTTGGGTAAAGGCTTGCGGCGCTGGCGCCGCGAGCCTTTACGGACAGTCAGAACGG
>CAMATU010000059.1 GCA_945861225.1 Klebsiella pneumoniae | reverse complement strand
GCGCACGCGCTGTATGTGACAGTCAATGACATCGTCTTGAATGCAGGCACTGCACACGAGCTGCGGCGGCCGTTCGAAGTGTTCATCAACTCCAAGAACATGGATCACTTCCAATGGATCGTGGCCTTAACCCGGATCATTTCGGCGGTGTTTCGCAAAGGTGGCGATGTGACGTTCTTAGTGGATGAGCTGCGCAGCGTGTTCGATCCACGTGGGGGGTATTTCAAGAAGGGCGGTAAATATATGCCCTCATTGGTTGCTGAAATCGGTGATGTGATTGAATCACATCTGCGTTCGATCGGCATGCTCGAGGCGGCGCCCGATCCCACGCACGCGGCCCACCTTGAGGCGACGCGTGCAGCCTATGCCTCTAAGTTGGCTGCGCGCATGCCGGACATCGGGGTAGAAGACGGAGAGTTTCCGCCCACCGCGACGCTCTGCCCGCATTGCCACACGAAGGCCGTGGTGTCTTTAGAGAATTGCATGACCTGCCTGAACTGCGGCGATTCGAAGTGCAGCTGAGGTGACTGCTTGGGGCGCCTGAAGGCGCTCTCCTCGTGTAGGAGCGCCTTCAGGCGCGATAGGGCCCTAGGGCTTGGACGCGCGCCGTATCGCGGCTAAAGCCGCTCCTACGGGGATGGTTAGAGACGTCACGCGCGTTGCACGAACTCCACCACATTCCCATCCGGATCCCGCACCATCGCGATCGTCACGCCAGGCATCAATTCCTGTTTGGGAATTTCGAAGGCCACGCCAGCCTGTTCGCACGCCGTGCACACGTCATCGATATTGCTGATCTGGAAGGTGAGGTAACGAAAACCGAGCGATTTGGTTAGCCCCAGGTCGCCAGCTGGCGGGATTTTCTTCGGATCAACCAGTTTGACAAAGCTGTCGCCAAAGCCGAGCCGGTACATGTGACCGAAGGGCACTGGTAATTCGCCGATCTTCTTCAGTCCCAACAAATCCTGGTAAAACGCGAGACTCTGCTTGATGTCTTTGACCAGAATGCCGATGTCGATGCAATTTTTTGCGGGAATCATGCCCATGGGGATCTCCGAGTTCAGAGGGAAGTAGGGAGTTTGCCAACATCGGGGTACCGCGAACAGCCCTAGCGAAGGACTCCCGTGGAAAATTTCAGCAGCCCCGTGGTAAGTTGAAGCCAGAACGGCGACTAGAATCTGGAGAAGCCACGATGAAAAATGCCATTTGGAGCGTCGGCCTTTTGTTCACCCTTAATGCCGGTGCTTCGGAGTCCACCGAGCCCGCCTGCGTGCGCGATCCAGGGCCGCGCGCGGCTGTGGTGAGCTACATCACAGCGATGAAGGCGAACCGCTTTGAGGATGCCTATCCATTTGTGACGGCAACCATGACGGATGGCAAGTCGGCTGCCGACTGGGCCGCACCGCAGCGCAAGCTGTTTGCGTTGGGTGGGGTCAAGATTGGGGAGATTGATGTACGTGCCGCGAAGCGCGAAATGCTGGATGCCGCGACCTGCGCGCCACGCGCCAAGGTCCCCAATGTGCTGCACGCCGGGGATGTACTGAACAACCAAGGCAGCACTGAGTTCGAGCTCTACAATGTGGTGCTTGAGGGTGAGCAGTGGAAGATCGATTCACAGGAATCCCTGTACGACGAGCCGGCAATTCGCGAATGGTTTCCCAATGACAAGATTCCCGAATTTGAAGAAACCGCCGATCCGAACTAGAACATCAGCCGAAGAAACATGGGTGCGAGATGACGATTAGAGCTATTTTGTGGGATTTCGGCGGCGTGCTGACGACTTCGCCGTTCGAAGCGTTCAAGCGCTATGAGGTTGAACACCAGCTGCCGGTCGATTTTCTGCGGCAGATTAATGCTAGGAATCCGGACCACAATGCCTGGGCACGTTTCGAAGCCAGCGTAATCAACGTGGACGAATTTGATCGCGAATTTGCGGCGGAATCCCGTGCAGCCGGTCATGCCATTGCCGGCCACGTCGTGCTCGGCCTGCTCGGCGGTGCCGTCCGGCCGCGCATGGTGGAGGTCTTGAAACACTGCAAGACGCACTTCCAAGTGATGTGTTTGACCAACAATATGAATACCGGCACTGGCCCCGGCATTTGGGGCTCCGCGGCGCGCAGCGCTGAGGTTGAGGCCACGATGGCGTTGTTCGATGAGGTGATCGAATCGAGCAAGGTGGGGCTGCGCAAGCCCGATCCGCGAATTTATGCACTGGCCTGCGAACGCCTGCGTGCGGCGCCTGGCGAGATCGTCTACCTGGATGATCTCGGCATCAATCTGAAGCCTGCGAAGGCGCTGGGCATGCACACCATCAAAGTGGTGAGTGAGGCGCAGGCGATTGCCGATTTATCGCGCGCAGTGGGTTTAGCGCTTTAAGGACGCCAATCTGTCCTCGCTCTCCCAACACCTCGCGACGATTCCCTAAGTCCGACAGACTGCTAGGGCAAAAACACCTTCAACAACCGCTCACTTTCTGCCCACAGATTCTCAGCCACACGTTCGTCCAATGCATTGCGCGCGGCTGGCGTTTCGCGACAATCGACGAAGTATTTACCGCTCACGCCTTTAACCTCCGGCGCTGCAGCGAGATACACCGACGTGCGCGCGCCTTGGCTCGCAGGTGCGCCGCCGCTGCCAAATCCCGCTTGGAGTAGCTTGGTGCCGATCACCCCGGGATGCAGCGCATTGGCGGTGATACGGGTGCGCATCAGGCGCTTCGCAAGGGCTCGCGTAAACAGCAGATTGGCCAGTTTGGAATTCGCGTAAGCGCCGTAAGGCGTCCAACCGACATTACCAGTCAAATCCTCCAGCGCGAGCCGTCCGCTGTGGTGGGTCCCCGAACTGACCGTCACCACACGCGCCTGGACCGCCCGCTCAAGGTTCGGGATCAGCAGGCGTGTTAATAGAAAGTGCGCGAAGTGGTTGACTGCCAGCGTGCGCTCGAAGCCTTCTGCGGTGATCTCACGGGCCGGCGCATAAATGCCGGCGTTGTTTATCAGCACATCCAGGGTCGGCGCGAGCGCGCCGACTTGCTGTGCCAGGGTGACCACCTCCGGCATTCGCGAGAGATCGCCCCACACCGGCAATATTTGGGTGGCTGGCGAGTCCTTCGCGAGAGCCTCCCGACTCGCCTCGGCCCGTGCTTGATCGCGACCATGGAGCAGTACCGTGTGCGAATCTGCGAGAAGTTGGCGCGCAGTTTCAAATCCGATGCCGTCAGTGGCGCCTGTAATTAACACCAAGGCCATGCATAAATCCTTTGGTCCGTGTTTTTTGTCCGGGCAACTGTAGCGCACGGTGATGAGTTTGTGCCAAGTGCAGCGTCGACCCCACGCTCTCGTATACTGTCGCCGATGTTGATGCCGACCCCACAATGGGACCCGCCTGCACCCCGTTTGCCAGCGGCGCCCCTCGCCTTCGTGTTGTATTTCGTGCGCGCGTACTGGCCCGCCGTGCTGGCTGTCGCACTGCTTGAGAGTGGGCAATCGGCGTGCGCGATTTTGCTGCCCTACGCCATCAAACAGATCATGGACACGGTGGCTGCGGCACAAGCGAGCGGCATCGATATTTGGCTGCGGGTCTCGCCTGCGCTGTGGTTCTTTGCGGCGCTGAATTTGGGCGTGCTGCTATTCTCGCGGGGCAGCGGGATGATTCTCGTGATGCTGGGGCCGGCGCTCCGGCGGCGGATCCGGCGCCAGCTGTTCGCCTACTTGCAGCACCACTCGCAGCGTTATTTTCTCGGCAATTTTGCGGGTTCACTCGCGAATCGGATCGCGGAAACGTCAATGAGTACCGCGCAGGTCCTGTGGACCGTGATGTTCGATTTCTGGCCGTTGGCGATTACGTTCTCGGTCTCGCTGTATCTGCTCGCCGAGGTCAATCACAGTCTGGCTGGGGTACTCGCGATTTGGATCGCTGGTTACGTTGTGGTGTCTTTCACGCTCGCCTTACGTTGCCGACGCTACGCGCGCGACTACGCCGCAGCGCGCAGCCTCGTCAGCGGCAAGATTGTGGATTCGGTGACTAACATCATGAATTCCAAACTCTTCGCGCGGCGCGATTTTGAACGCGAATATCTCGAACACTATCTCAATATCGAAGTGAAGCGCGCGCGCCGCACGTTCTGGTTCATGGAAGGCATTCGCTGGTTTCAGTTCACTGCGGCGGCCGGTTTGATGATCGGCATGGTGTATTACGCAATCGGGATTTGGGCAGCGCAGGGCATGACGGTCGGTGAGTTCGCGATGGCGGCAAGTCTTTGCTTACTGCTTATTGAGCAGGCGCGCGGACTGAGCCGTAAGTTTTTGGAGTTCTTCGAATACCTTGGGAACGTGACAGATGGCGTCTCCATCATCGTGCGTCCGCACGAGGTGGTGGATCACCCCACCGCGCAGGCATTGAAAATCTCGCGCGGAGAAATCCGCATCCAAGGCCTCGATTTCGCCTACCAAGCGGCGCGGCCGGTATTCACTCAGCTTGATCTGCTGGTTCCGCCAGGCCAGAAAGTCGGCCTGGTGGGTTTTTCGGGCAGCGGTAAAAGCACCTTGCTGAATCTTATTTTGCGCTTGTTCGAACCCCAGGGCGGGCAAATCCTGCTCGATGGGCAAGATATCCAACACGTTACGCAGGAAAGCCTGCGTGGTGCGCTGGCCATGATTCCCCAAGACCCGATGTTATTCCATCGCACGCTCATGGAGAACGTGCGTTACGGGCGCCTGGACGCCACTGACGCAGAAGTCGTCGAAGCCGCGCAGCGGGCGCATGCGCATGAATTCATCATGGAGACGGAAGACCAATATGAATCGTTGGTTGGCGAGCGCGGCGTGAAACTCTCCGGCGGCCAGCGCCAGCGCATCGCACTCGCGAGGGCGATTATCAAAGACGCCAAAATCCTGTTGCTCGATGAAGCCACCAGTTCGCTTGATTCGGTCACCGAGCATTACATCCAGGACAGCTTGCAGACGCTGATGCAGGACAAGACCGTGATTGTCATTGCGCACCGGCTTTCAACTTTGGCGCATCTTGATCGGATCATCGTGTTTCATCGCGGGCGGATTGTCGAGGACGGCGCACATAAAATTTTGCTCGCGCAAGATGGTCACTATGCCCGTATGTGGACGATGCAGGCAGGCGGCTTTCTGCCGGAGGCTGAGCCCGAAGTCGAGACATCAGAGGAGGACGCGGAGGCCGAGGCTGCTGAGTAACGACAAATGCTAGAAGTGTCTCAAAAAATAACTTGCTCATTGAATATTTATAGGGCGGACAAGCCCGCAGGGCGTCATCCGCCGACAATCGTCGGATTGCGCTAACGCTTATCGCTTATCCGACCTATGCAGAGACATGCGCTACCTTTAAGTCACTGCCAGTAGTCCCAGTAATTTTTTCCGTATTGTGCGGCACTCGCGAAGGTCGGTATGCTCCGAAAATTGTCAAAAAAGAAATGAGAGATTTCATATGCTCGAATTAATCCAACAACCAGCTGCCTGGATCGCATTTCTCACGCTGACTGCGCTTGAGCTGGTGCTCGGGATAGATAATGTGATTTTTATTTCCATCCTGGTGGATAAGCTGCCGGCGAGCCAGCGCGAGCTAGCACGTCGCATCGGTCTTTTCCTCGCGATGTTCATGCGGATTGCGCTGCTGTTTTTATTGACTTGGATTGTCGGCTTGACCAAACCCCTGTTCGAAGTGTTAACCCAGGAAATTTCTGGGCGGGATCTCATTCTCATCAGTGGCGGATTGTTCTTGCTCTGGAAGAGCACGATGGAGGTCCACCAACTGTTGGAAGGCACCGAAGGTCATGCGTCCGCGGCGGTCCAAGCAACTTTTGCGTCCGTCATTTTTCAGATTATTGTGATTGACATGGTTTTTTCATTGGATTCAATCATCACCGCGGTCGGGATTGTTGATGAGATCGAGATCATGATCGCCGCGGTGGTCGTCTCAGTCGGTCTGATGATGCTTTTCGCCGGGGCGATTGGCCGTTTCGTATCGGCGCATCCCACAATCAAGATGCTGGCGCTAGCGTTCCTGTTTGTGATCGGCATAGTGCTGGTGGCCGATGGGACCGGCTATCACGTGCCAAAGGGTTATGTATATTTCGCGATGGCGTTTTCGGTGGGGGTTGAACTGCTTAACATCCGGCTACGAAAACGGCGGGGCGCGCCGGTTGACCTGCGGGAGTCGTACGCACCGGAGAGAAAATCTGATCATTGAAACTGCCTGAAATGAGGAATTAGTTGCCACGGAGACCACAGAGAGAACTATTTAGGCTGGCCAGGGTGGTCAGCCTAAAACCCTGCCATCCGAGTTGAGGCGAGGTGACCAAAATACAGTGAATTCCCTCTGTGTTCTCCGTGGCAAATCAGGGGTCATTCAAAGTGGCAAACATACTCGAGCGTCTCCGTCACTTCGATATCGAATTTGCTCTTTCCGGGGACCCGAAACTCGCTACCAGCCGTATAAGACTGCCAGTCAGTGTGGCCGTCCAACCGCACGCGACAGCGGCCGCCGACGATCTCCATGCGTTCGGGTGCCTCAGTCCCAAAGGTCAACGTGCTCGGCAGGACAACGCCGACAGTCTGCTTGCTGCCGTCTTTAAGGAGCAGCGTATGGCTGATGCACTTGCCATCAAAATAGATATTGGCTTTTTTGACTACCGAGACATTATCGATCTGCGACATGCGATATTCCTGCTGGGTTGGGGGCGTTAGCATGCCCGACTGCGCCGCGGAGTCAATCGAACGAAGCCTTGAAGCGCGGCAGCGTACAGGCGGCCACCGCGCCCACCAGCAGCAGCACCACCATCATTTTCAGCGCTAAATGATAATTGCCGAAGGCATCATAGAGATGGCCGGTGATGGCGGGGCCGAGCGCGATGCCGATCCAGATAAATGCATAGACCAGCGCATACAGAAATCCGTAATAGCGCAGGCCGAAATAGCGCGAAGTGAGATAGGCCAGCAGATCAACTTCAGCGCCCAGCGCGAAGCCAATCAAGAATGCTGCGATGGGGGCCTGACTGGCGCCGCTTGCGGCAAGCAACGCACAGCCGCCCGCCGTAAGGACGAATATTGCCGCCGCCACATAAGGTGCGAAAAGTCTATCGATCACCCAACCGATTCCGACGCGCCCTAGAATTACCCCGATCCCGATTAAGGAGGCGATGCCTGCGGCCTCCGGTGCGGCGAGACCGGAATCGCGCAGCATCGGCACGAGGTGAACGACCAGCGAGGAGCATGCGACCGCGACCGCACCGAAGCCGAATACGATGGTCCAAAAAACGCGGGTGCGCAGCGCCACGAGCCGAGTTAAGCCCGTGTGCGCCGGCGCAGCTAACGTGCCAGGTCGTACACGACCCAGCCAGGCCCAGATTAGGAGCCAGGGCGAAATCGCCAGGAGCGCCATTACCTCAAAGCCATGCCGCCAGCCGTGTTGTGTGATCGTGTGGAGCATCAAAGGCGGTAGCAGAATCGCGGCGGTTCCCGGCCCGGCCAAGGTGATGCCGAGCGCGAGCCCGCGTGCAACGTTAAAGTGCCCCGCCACGGCACGCGTATAGAGAATGGGCGTGGTGCCGCTGCCGAGCGCGGTGGTTAGAAAGAACAACGCGTAGAACGCACCCAGGCTGCCGTCGAACCGGCTGATTAGAAACAGGCTCGCTGCGAAAAATGGGATCGCGAGCAGGGCCACGATGCGGGCGCCGAAGCGGTCAATCAGCCAGCCGAGAAGCGGGGCCGCCAACACCAGGCCGAAACTGCCGTAGAACAGCGTGGAAGTCACTTCGCCACGCGTCCACCCAAATGCCTCCTGCAGCGGCGCCACGAAAATGCCAAAACTGTAGAAGATGAGCGAGGAAGCACCAGTCCCACAACCCAAGGTCGCCGTCGCGAGTAACAGCCAGCCTGAAGTGAGTTCTGATTTGAGCGAGTGACTTGATGACATGCGCCATTGTGCGGGGCGGTGGTGGGCGCGACAAGGCGGGTATCTGCGTGCAACGTTCAGACATTCGCGACACCCTCCTGCCAAGCGCACTGCCGTGCAGAACGATGCGACTGATACCGCCCGGTAGCGTCGCCAGCACCTCTACCGGCTTCATGGACGGTTAATGCCTGCCAGCCAGCCTGGACTTCGCGTGGGGCGTATCACACACTTACCCGCATCCTGGACTCGAGTCCCAGCAGAGGTTCCCCCATGCACTTTGAAGTCTCGGCTCAGCGAGTCGCGCGGCACTGCGTGTTAGCGATTGGCGCGCTAGCAGCGACCCTGGCCGCCGCCGAACAACCCGACCCCGCAGCAATGCAGCGCATGATGGAACAGATGCAAGTTGTGCAGGCTTGTTTGGCCAAAGCGGATCAAAATGCTTTGGCCGAGTTGCGCACCAAGGGCGAGGCGATAGTGGCCGAGATGAAGGCGCTGTGTGCGGCGGGTAAGCGCGAGGCCGCCCAAGCGCAGGCTCTTGATTATGCGCGCGAGATGGCTGGCTCCCCTATCGTAAAGTCGCTGGCGGAGTGTGGGGATATGGTGAAGTCCATATTGGCCTTGCCCTTTGCAGCTGCCGATTCCGCGCCGGGGGAGAACTCCCCTCACGTGTGTGATGTTGAGTTTTGATCAGACCTGAGCCTGGATATTTTTGTGCGCTAGCGCGATGACGAACCCTCTGCAGCTGCTGTTCGATTTTTTGGCACCGCCGACGCCGGCTCCGATGGCCCCTCCGGTCATTTCTGCGGGTGAATCGAAACCCTTGATCTACGAAGTGCAGCACAGTCCACGGCGACGGACGCTGGGGCTCGAAGTGCATCGCGATATGCGGGTGGTGATTCGTGCGCCGTTGGCCTGTCCCGAGGAACTCGTGAAATTGTATGTGGCGCGCAATCGCCGTTGGATCACACGGCAGCTGGCGCAGTTCGAAAAATTGCCGCCGCCGCGCGCGCGGCTGCGCTATGCAGAAGACGAAACCCACCTTTTCCAAGGACGCGGCTACTTCCTGAAGTTGCAGCCCGCAGGGCGCTCGAAAGTCGCGTTGGCTGAGAATTCGCTGGTAGTGGGTGGCGTCGGTGCTTCGAATGCAGCGACAGCGGAATCTGCGCTCGCGCGCTGGTATCTCGCGCGGGCTAAGGTCGAGTTTCCGCGCGCGCTGGCGCGCTGTCATGCGCATCCGCGCTTTGCGCGCTACTCCTTGCCTTTACTGCGGATCCGCAGCATGCGCACCCGCTGGGGCACCATGTGTGTGCAGCGTGGGATGACGTTGAACACGGTGCTGATCCAGGCGCCGCCGGAATGTCTGGAATACGTGATCTATCACGAGTTGTGCCATCTGAGTTATCGCGGTCACGGCGCGCGCTTCTATCAATTGCTGACGGCGGTCTTGCCGGAGTGGGAGGCACGCAAGCGGCAGTTGGAGGCGACGATTACGTGGTAGTTCGGCCGGACGATTTGCCACGGACAACCCCGGGCAGATCGACTGAGCCCGTCGCCTGCGAAGTCGCCATTATCGGTGGTGGCCCGGCGGGACTCATGGCTGCTGAAGCCGCCGCTGCGGCCGGCGCGCGGGTGTGTGTGTTTGATCGGATGGCCTCCGTCGGGCGCAAATTCCTACTCGCCGGTAAGGGCGGCTTGAATCTCACGCACGCCGAAGCCCGCGATAAATTCCTCACCCGGTTCGACACGCCAGCGCTCATTCCACTGGTGCGACAATTCAATGCAGACGCGATTCGCGCCTGGGCGACAGGTTTGGGCGTGCCGACCGTAGTCGGCAGCTCAGCGCGCGTTTTTCCAGCGGACTACAAAGCAGCGCCACTGCTACGACGCTGGTTACAGCGCCTGCGCAAACAGGGCGTGTGCTTCGCGATGCATCACCACTGGCAGGGTTGGCGGGCGGATGGCGCGCTGCTGTTCACAACTCCGGCTGGCGAACTCGCGGTACCGGCGCCCGCGGTGGTGCTCGCAATGGGCGGCGCGAGCTGGCCGCGTTTGGGTGCGGACGGCAGCTGGGTCGCGACGCTCGCGGGCCACGGCATTCCGATCACGGCGCTGGCCCCGGCGAACTGCGGCTTCGAAGTCGCCTGGACACCGCATTTGAAAACCCGCTTTGCGGGCGCGCCGGTGAAATCGGTCCGTGGCTGGGCAAGTGGCCTTGCCCCCCAGGCGGGTGAATTTGTCGTTACCGAGTATGGCCTCGAAGGTGGTCTCATCTATGCGCTGTCTGCAGCGCTACGTCGTGGGATTGCAGGCACTGGCAGCGCAATCCTCCGGCTCGATCTAACCCCGGACTTGTCACTCGATCGGCTCATACGCGAACTTGCGCAGTCGC
This sequence comes from Klebsiella pneumoniae, assembly GCA_945861225.1. Classification (GTDB taxonomy): domain Bacteria; phylum Pseudomonadota; class Gammaproteobacteria; genus CAIKBL01. The sequence continues at coordinate 9,726 of CAMATU010000059.1, read as the reverse complement.
GTGGTAAAAATACGCTCGCGACCCACCTCAAGCGCCGGGCGCACCTCGCTGGTGTGAAGGCGGCTTTACTTTACGAGTTTTGTCCGCGTGAAGATCTCCAGGATCCGCTGCGCTTAGCGCAGGCAATTAAGGCCTTACCAATCCCGCTGACCGTGCCACGCCCGCTGGCGGAAGCGATCAGCACCGCTGGCGGCGTGCAATTCGCCGCGTTGGACGAACAGTTGATGGTGCGCGCACGCCCGGGTCTGTTCGTGGCTGGCGAGATGCTCGACTGGGAAGCGCCGACCGGGGGCTACTTGCTCTCGGGCTGTCTCGCGACCGGGCACCAGGCGGGACGAGCGGCAGGCCGAATGGCTGCCTCGCGCGAGCCAAAAAATTAACCTTTCCTAAGTGCCTGCGAGATTCTGGAATGTGCTAGCTTCGCAGGGGATCACGCAACCAGAGGTCGGGTAAATGTTCTATTTCGACGACATGCAATCAATGGCCGATATCCCGCGCCTCCATGCGCGGGTGCGACCTGAAATCACCGCGCAGGTCTTCGAAGGCCGTGCGACTACCTATGGCGAGTTTGATCGACATACCAATCAAGTGGCACAGGGGCTGCTGGCGAGTGGTTGTTCACCGCAGACCAGGATCGCCTTTCTCGGCAAGAACTCCGATCACTACTTCGAGCTATTACTGGGCGCCGTCAAGGCGCGCGTAGTGGTGGTAGGCGTGAATTGGCGGCTCGCGCTGCCGGAGATCAGTTATATCCTGAACGATGCGCGCTGCGGGATGTTGTTCGTCGGCGCCGAGTATTTCAGCCTGGTGCCACAACTGCTGAGCGAGTGTCCCACCCTCAAGAAGGTAATCGCGATGGATGGGGTGTTGCCTGATGCGCCATCCTATGTGCCCTGGCGTGATGCCCAGTTAACGGCTGATCCAATGCTGCCCATCGCGCTCGAGGACGATGTCCTGCAGCTCTACACCAGCGGCACTACCGGCAATCCGAAAGGTGTGCAGTTAACGCATGCGAATTATTTAGCTCTGTTCGATTCAGCCTCACGCGCTGAATTGGTGGATGCCAATCCGGGCGATGTCGGCTTGGTGTGCATGCCGGTGTTTCATGTAGCAGGCACCAATATCGGGTTGCTCTCGCTCGCGCAAGGCGCGACCGGGGTGGTGATGCGGGAAGTGGATCCCGCACGCATCCTGGAGCTCATCCCCGAGTACCGCGTCAACCATATATTCGTGGTGCCGGCCGTGCTGCTGTTCATGTTGCAGCATCCAAAGTGCGCGACCACGGATTTCTCAAGTGTAAAACGGTTGTCCTATGGCGCTTCGCCAATCGCGGAGGAGCTGCTGCGCAGCGCGCAGGCAATTTTGAAGTGTCCGTTCATTCAGTTATACGGCCTTACCGAAACCACCGGTGCGGGGACCTATCTGCCAGCGGAGGCGCACGCACCTGCGCGGGCCAAGCTGCGTTCGTGCGGCATTCCGCTGCCTGGCATTGAGATTCGTGTGATCAATGAGCAAGGCACCGCGCTACCGCATGGCGAGGTCGGCGAGATTGTGATCCGCAGTGCTGTCATCATGAAAGGCTACTGGAATAAGACGGCCGCCACCGCCAGCGCGATCATCGACGACTGGTTTCACACCGGTGATGCAGGCTATTTCGATGACGAAGGATTCCTCTACATCCATGATCGACTGAAAGACATGATCGTTTCCGGCGGCGAAAATATTTATCCCGCCGAAGTGGAGAACGCGGTGTTTGGTCACCCCGCGGTCGCCGATGTCGCAGTGATTGGAATCCCCGATGAAAAATGGGGCGAAACCGTAAAAGCGGTGGTGGTCCTGAAGCCCGGGGCCCACGCCACAGTGGAAGAGCTCATCGACTACGCCCGCAGCAGAATCGCCGGCTACAAAATCCCGCGCTCGATCGATTTCATCGCCGCCTTACCGCGCAATCCCTCCGGCAAAATTCTGCGTCGCGAACTTCGCGATCCGTATTGGGTGGGGAAAACGCGGCAGGTGAATTAGCGTGTCTAAGATCATTCGCGACCGTTCGCTGCTTGTTCTTTACCCATCTGTAAATCGCTCCCGCTAAGTCGCGCAGATTAGCGGGTTCTGCACTGAATTTCAGCGCCCCGGCTGCGCTGCGACACGCGCGGCGCGCGGCGGAGCGACCCTTACCCAAAAGGTGACGCATATTTGAATGACAGATCCCATTCCAGACATACGCTTACTCACGTGTTTAAGCGGTCACAGGCGATAGCAGATTCCTTTGAGTCCCAAGGCGGTAAAGATGATCTTGCGGACGGGGAATTGTTCATCGACATGCCCAACATGACATTCTTCATTGCGCGTGAGCATGTGGTGATCGAAAGACGCTGACCCCGCCCTCCTTACTTGCTCTCTGCAAATGATAACGGCATTAAGTCGTTACGAACATTTGAGGAATGCGCTGACAACGTGGCGTATCGCGCGCGGCCCGCGCCAGACGTTGCTGCAACGCACTCCCGACACGGCCCGGTTAAACACAGTGTCCCCGTTGAAGCGATCGGCTACAGTCAGGGGTGACTCTGCGTCAAAACACTATGCGATCGCATGCTCCAACCCGGGTACTCAGCCTCACCATGCATTCGCATCGAAGAGGAGAACTCACATGTCTAGATTCGATTCAGTCATCAAGAACGGCACCATTATTGACGGCACGGGCTTACCTCGATTCAAAGGGGACATTGGCATAACGAACGGTTACATCGCAAAGATCGGTCGTGTGAATGCGAGTGACGCAAGTGAAGTCATCGATGCCGACGGTCTGATCGTCGCGCCCGGCTTTGTTGATTTGCACACCCATTACGATGCACAGGTCCACTGGGATCCGTATTGCACGATATCCGGCTGGCATGGCGTCACGTCGGTGGCGATTGGTAATTGCGGTTTTGGCTTTGCGCCCGCACGGAAGGAAAGTCGCGAACGTTTGCTACAGATGATGACGCGCACTGAACAGATTCCTTTCGCCACGATGGTCGAGGGCATGGGTCTCGATTGGGAGTGGGAATCGCTGCCACAGTGGATGGATCATCTGGATCGCATCCCTAAAGGCGTAAATCTGCTGAGCTACGTGCCACTGAATCCGTTGCTCGTTTACGTGCTCGGTCTTGAAGGCGCAAAGTCTGGTCGCGCGGCGACTCCCGACGAGCTCGGACAGATGAATCAGCTGATTAGCGAGGCTATGGATGCCGGCATGATGGGCTTCAGCTTTCAACGCTTCGGCAAGAATTCGGTGCAGTCCGACTATGACGGCACACCGATGCCGACGGATGTAATGCCGGACGAAACCCTACTGTCGTTCAGCGATCTGCTGGGCAAGCGCGGCGAAGGGTTCGTGCAGCTTCTGAACGCCAAGAACGGCGATGCGGTTAACAATAAAGACGACAGCGACCGACTGTTCATCGAAGAAATCGCACGTCGCACCGGTCGGCCGGTTTTATACAATGCGTTGATCGCTTCCGACGACAAGGGTTCGGAGAATGTTCATCTGGAAACGATGAAGTGGATCGACAGCTGTTTCGAACGGGGCCTGCGTGTCTACGGACAGGCGGTCACTGTCCGTGCACCATTCATATTCACGCTGGAAGACTGGAATCTTTACGATTCGAGCCCTGCCTGGAGCCAGGCGACGGTGGGTACGCGCGAGGAAAAGCTGACCAAGCTCGCCGATCCCGAAATTCGCAAAGCCATGATCGCGGAGGAAGCGAATCTGGTGACGACCGGCGTTGGCGGACCGATCGAAGGCATCGTGATCGAGGCAACACCCGGACATCCTGAACTCAACAAGTATCGCGGTCGCACGCTGGGCGAGATCGCACGCCAGGAAGGGAAACATCATATCGACGCAATGCTCGATATCGGGGTGGCGGGTGACTTGAAGGTGCTGTACAAAACCGCGGATATCGGCAGTACCGATCCCAAGAAGGTCGGTGAGATGGTGCGCAATCAACACATCATCCCCGGTATCTCCGATGGTGGCGCACACACGCGCTTTTTCACCGGCGGCTCATTCACCACCGAAATGCTGACCTGGCTGGTGCGTGAGACCAAGCAGCTGACCTTGGAACAGGCGCACTACCGCCTGAGCTACCTGCCCGCACAGGCGGCAGGGTTCACAGATCGCGGTTTCCTGCGCGAAGGCGCACCGGCAGACATTATCGTGTATGACTTCGAGAATCTGCGCCGCGTCCCCGAAATCGACTATGAGATAGCGCATGACTTTCCTGCGCATGAGTGGCGGCGCATCCAACGCGCCGAAGGCTATCGCTGGATCATGGTCAACGGGAAAGTGACCTTCAGGGACGGCAAGTGCACCGGACAAACTCCCGGGCAGCTGCTGCGCCTGAACCGCGTCGGCCAGGCGGCCGGCGCGCGGCAATAGTCCAAGCGCTGTCCGCGCAAGCCCAGCCGCCGACGGTGTTCGTCGACGGCTGGGATACCGCACGCAACGTGTAACGCTAACAGCGCGCCGCTGCATCACGGCCGGCGCCATCCTAATGTGACTCACGGGCAGCACGCTGAAGAAGAATGCGCACGCAGGCCAGGCTAAAAACCAGCAGAAAAATTGACGCCGAATGGCGACTCAACGCCAGACCACCGTCCTCGAGCGGTTTATCAAGATAATCTCCGATGACTGCACCAAGCGGGCGCGTGAGAATGAGGCCCGGAACAGCTTAGGGAGTTGGCGCACGACTCCAGGACTGCAGAGGACGTTACTTGTCTCTCGCGCTTGGTGAACCGACGAAGGCCGTGACTTATCGGCCAATGTTGTGAACTGAGCGACAAAACCTGCGGCTGTGACGCGCTGAAACATACGAGGGGCATGTCCCCGGTTTATGATGCCTCTGCGCTCCGCGTGCCTGGGCATGGATCGCACTACCTCAGGAGGCCAACGCAATGAGATCACGCACCACGCTCGCCCTCGCAGCCCTCGGCCTGCTCGCCACTTCGGCGGCACAGGCGGTCGCCACTTCACCCCCCCCCTCACGGAGTGGGGCACCCTGGCCACGATTTCTAGCTATGACTGCGTCACCGAATCCTGCGACCCAGAGTCGGATGCGGCGAGCCTGGAGCTCACCCTCACGGTTGGCCCGATCGACGGCGCGCTCGGCCAGAATTCAGCGGCGGTTGCTGTCGGCACCACATGGCCGGCGCCCGGCAGCGCGTCGGGTGCCGCCACCGTCGCGAGCGGCCTCGCCGTGCCGATCCTCAAAGCCGCTGCGGCCTCCACCTCAAAGACCTGGCTGGCCGGGCAGGCGCTCGCAATTCAGGCCTATACGTACGGCGGTGCCGGAGAAACACTGAGTCTCAACTGGAATCTCACCGGCAGTGTGAATAATCCGGACAACGACGGCGTCACCGGGCTGGTGGTGTTCGCCGGCTTCTTCAAGGCCGACAGTCTGCTCGCCTTCCCGAATGTCTCGCAGCCCTTCACCGCCTTTCGTCTGCTCACGGCGCTGGCGACCTCCAGTCCGGTGGATGAGTTCCATAAATTCACCGCTACCGGCGCCGTCACCGAGGCCGGAACGATCGATCTCACAGTGGTCACCGGCGAGGAGTTCTATCTGGTCATGGGCTTGATGGCGGGCGCGGGCGGTAGCGACGCCAACGCACAGTCGCTGAGCACCCTGGAGGGCGTCTTTCAAGGCACGCCGGATCTCACACCGGCGCTTACTGCAGTGCCAATCCCGCCGGCTGTCTGGTTGCTCGGCAGCGCGCTGGTCGGTCTTATCACGCGACGTCGCCGCATTTGCTGAACGACGTCACGCAGCGGACGAATACTGGCTAGCCGGTTCTCAAGCCCGCGCTCAACGCAGCGAATTAAACTCGCGTCCGAACACCTCGCGCGCCACGACGGCCTTCATAATCTCCGGCGTGCCATCGCCGATCTCCATCCCGATCACGTCACGCAGTCGCTGCTCGTAGGGCAGGCTGCGATCGTAGCCGGTCCACCCATGCAAAATGAGGCAGGCATGGATGGCGTCGACAGACACTTTCGGGCCATACCATTTCGCCATCGCCGCCTCCTTGGTATGCGGGCGCCCCTGATCGCGCAGCCACAAGACGTGGTAAGCCAGGTGGCGCGCGGCAGTCAGGTGCGTCAGATGTTCGGCAATTTGAAACGCCACGCCCTGCTGACGTGCCAGCGGCTTGCCGAAAGTTTGGCGCAGCTTGAGGTGCTCAACGGTTTCCTCCACCGCTTGAAGGGCGGAGCCGATGCAGGCCAGCGCAATGATCGCGCGATTGAAATCGAAGGCATCCATGGCCTGCATGAAGCCGCGCCCGGTGGTGCCGATCTGGTTTGCGCGCGGCACCGCCACGTCATCAAAGCGCAACGCGCCGCGTTCGCTGCCTTTTTGTCCCACGCTGTCGTACACCTGACGCGTGACCCCGACGTTGGCCAGTGGCACGAGAATCGCACCCATACCGCGTGTACCGGCGCCAGCACCCTCAATGCGTGCGAACACGATACAGTCGTCGGCCGATCCCGCCAGGCTGTTCGAAACTTTCTCGCCATTGATGATCCACTGCTCGCCAACCTGGCGGGCGGTGGTGCGCAGCGCGGCGGCATCTGAGCCGGCGCCGGTTTCGGTCAGGCCGAAGGCAATGGTTCGGTGCCCGCTCGCCAGCGCCGGCAACACGCTGGCCTGCATATCCGCGGGCGCATGCTGGGTGATGAGCTCGCCGGCGATCAGCGCAAGTTGCAGGAAGATGGTGGATGCCATGTCGCCGCGCGCGAGCTCCTCGGCGGCAATCCCGGCCAATACGAAACTTCCCGCGCTGCCCCCAAAGGCCTGCGGCACGCGAATACCCAGCACGCCAAGCTCGCCGAGTTCCAGCACGCGCGAACGCGGCAGCCGCTCGCCGCGATCCCAGCGCGCCGCGTCCGGCAGAATGCGCGCGAGCGCGAAACGACGCACCGCGGCCTGGAAGGTCTGCTCCACCTCATCAAAATCGAAATTCATCGGCACTCCTCTGCGCAGCCTGTGCTGCTCGAAATCTCACGCATAGCGTCTCCGTTCAACTGCTCTAGGTTCAATCAATTGGTCGTCCGCTGGCGTCCCCGCGAGGCGCCGCGCTTCGACCGCCGCCGGCGCGAAGGCCGTGTTATGGGTGGCCGCAACCTCTGCCTCGAGTGCCATGGCTTGCGCGAAATTCAGCGCATAGCCGTCGTCGATCAGACGTTTATAGGCGAGCAGCAGCGCCGGTTCCAGGCTCAACATGTCCTGGGCTAAGCGCTGACAGGTTGGCAGCAATTGGTCGGGGTCCACCACGCCCCAGCGTTCGGCGGTGACAGCACCGATAAAATTTCCGGTCAGGCTCATTGCAAGGTGACGGTGACAATGCCATCGCAGCGGGTCACCAACAGGACGTCTTCACGCATAAATCGCTCCGCAAGCTGCTCGATATCCCCCATGATACCGCCTCTCTCTCGCCGGGTCGGTAGCATGCTGTGGGCAGCGCTAGTCCGGGGCAGTTTACGGATTATTTGATCTGACCTGCCGGGACTTCGGTCCACCTGAGCAAACAATTCAATTTAGCGAACTGTCCCCGGAAATCTTCTAGTCGATACGACGCTCGATTTAGTTGGCAAGGCTGGAGATCTTTCTTTAACCCAGGTGACCACTCAAACTCTGAGCGCGGGCCCCGAGCGCTATCAGGGGGGTTACGAAGGCATCGACGACACGCGTTTCGAACCGCAGGCTGCTGCGGTGATGCCAGCCTATGACCTTGCAGCCGCTGCCCAGCACAGCCTTGCCCATGGCTTCGTACTCGACCGCGGCAAGGTTTCGGCTGCACCGCTGGCCAGGTGATTGTTACCCGCGACGGTATGTGGGGCGCTCACTAGGCCTTGTCGGAGGTCATTCTGTCGGCGATTCCCGCGGCGCAGCGACTGGCGCGCGAGCAAGCCAATCTCGTCATTGGCCATCTAACCATCGTCGCCGAGCACTGGAAGCACGCGCTCAATTACGAACTCGAAAACCTCAGCCTGGCCTGCGCACTTGCGAGCAACCTGAGTAGTTTGAAGCTGGAGACTGCGCTCGGCGACGATTTGATTGCCGCCCTGGCTGAGGCCGCGGCGCCGGACCGCAGCGACTATGCAGCAGTCAAGCAACGCAGCAAACTCGGTGCCGGCATCATCCAGCTGGCTGCGCGGACGCCGGCCAACGCCGCGCTTTTTTATCGCGCTTCTATATTTTCATTGTCCATCAGACGCGCCACCGTGCGGTGATAATTCTGCACGGCTGGTTCGTTGCGTCCGAAAATGAACGCTTGATTGGCGCCGGCACGAATGCCGCTTTGGATCGCGAGTCCAACCGGATAATCCTCGTCGCGCACCGCTTGCAGCACCATCGCGCTGAAAGTGTCGGATGCTGCGCGGGCTTCAGGCGTGGTGGGCAGGGTGTGCACCAACACGGTCTGGCGCGTGGTGGTGACGTCCGGCGTGGGGCCGGGGAACACCTGGCTCACGAGGCAGTGATCACCGAGGATTCCCGAGATCGACAAATTCGGAAAGCAGTTGTGGATAAGGCGAATGTGGCGCGCGTTATCCCAATTTTCTTCTGGCACATCGACCAGCTCACCGAGCGAACGACGACCGAAAGTGAGTCGCTGATGCGGTCCATAAGTATCGAGCACCAGCAGATTGCCGACCGTGTGCTGGCCGACCGTCTTGCCGTGCAGGGAATTGTGGTGGTAGGCCTCCAGGTAGCCATCGAGCGCAACTTTCCAGCCCGGGCCGGGCAATTCGCGTTGCTCATAGAGCGACCACTCGCCGAGCTGCAAGCTCTCAAGCTCTGCCGCGAAATCTCCCAGCCAGTCATCGATATCGAAAAATTCACCACGAGTGAGCTGCACCCAGATCAGACCGGCACGTTCGGCGCACTCAAGTTCGACCAACCCGAGTTGGGCGTGATCAACGATGCCGAAGGTCTCCGCCGCATAGCGCGTCACCAAGGCGCCGCGATCGTTATAGGCCCAGGCGTGATAGGGACACGTGATCACGCGCGCAGAACCGGCGCCCGGTTCGCACAGCCGCGCGCCGCGATGACGACAGGTATTCAGAAAGGCTCGCGCCTTGCCATCTGCGCCGCGGATCAGGAGCACCGGCACCTCGAGCACCTGCATCGCGCGGTAGTTGCCAGCCGTGGGGATCTCGATACTTAAGCCGAGCGCGAGTGGCAGATGCAGAAAGAGGCGGTTCACTTCGCGCTGGTAACGTTCGGGATCCGCATACGCGGCCACCGGCATCGACATGGTCGATTCAGCCTGATCGGTCGTGCCGTGTCGGAAGTGCGCGAGCGCGCGCTTCGTCAGTGCATGCATTTCTGTTTGACGATTCATCTGCGCGTCAACCGGATGCCTTGCCATGACGCGCTAAAAACTGCTGCCAGCTGGGCAGGGATTCGGGATAGTCCGCCGCCATGCGAACGCCGCGCATCGTGAGCCGCTGCGGATCGTTCAGTGCGCTCGCGTATTCGGTGACGGGCACGTAGTACAGAAAATGGATTACGCGTTTGTTGATTCGCCAGGATCCCGTCTCACATCGATATTCATCCTCGTAGCGCATGGCGGCCAGGCTCACAATATCGCCAGGTGTGGTCTCAGCGTGGCTGTACACACGGCCGGTGGCGCGCGTGGCATCCGCGTTATCGAACTTCACGATCACATCGTGAGTCCAGTGGA
>CAMATU010000058.1 GCA_945861225.1 Klebsiella pneumoniae | reverse complement strand
CCTGCTCGGGTTATTCGGCGCGACCGCCGGCGTGCTCCTCGGTGCGTTGCTCGCGTGGGGGATCTCTGCGATTGGGATTCCGATGCCTCCACCACCGAATTCCAACGCGGGGTACACCGCGTACATCCGCATTGTGCCGAACGTGCTCGCGGTATCGTTTTTCATCGGCTTGCTGGCGACAGTGTTGTCCTCATTGATGGCGGCTCGCGGCGCGGCCCGAGTGCCGGTGGTTGAAGCCTTGCGCCAGAATATCTGATTTTCCTTCTGTGACTCATGAGCGGCCACGCCCTGCTTGAGCAATTACAAATGGCCGGAATGTTTGTGCGGGAATTGACTTCGCGCACACAGGAACCGCGTGGTCCCACACCTTCAGATACCCTTGGCGCCCAGCGAATCCTGGCGGCAATGGAAGACGGCGGGCGGGTGGATGGTCGCACAGCGGCTGGCTATCTTTATCACAGCGCGCGGATCTCCCGCACAATTGGCGGCTGCGCAACCTGCGTTGATCTGGGTTGTGGCACTGGCGTCCAATTGCTGCAGGTGGCGATGGTTAACCCCGGAATACAGTTTGTTGGAGTGGACCGCTGTCCAGCGCTGTTGGAACTAGGCGCGGAAAACATGCGTCAGTTTGGCCTGTCCAACGTGGAATGGGTGTGCGACGACATCACCTCACCAACGACTTTGGGTGCCCGTGCATTCGATGCTGCAATATCGACCATGACCTTACATGATCTCGCATCAGTAGCTGAGATGGATGCGTGTTTAAGCGTGATGCAGCGGATGACTAGGGCAAACCGCGCCATATACATCGAGGACTTTGCGCGCCTACGATTTAGGCGCTCGATGGAATTTTTTATCGGAATGAATGCGCCCGCGGTCACGGACGAATTCTCTCATCTGTACCGCGCCTCGCTGGGTGCGGCGTTTACCCTCGAAGAACTGCGCGAAGCGTCTGTGGCGCTGACTGGGACCCGACTCTACTCGACCTTCCTCGTACCGTTTTTAGTGGTAATCAAAACGCCGGATCGGGTCGCACCGCCGGAATCGCTCGCGCGGTTACGCGCACTACGCGCGGATCTTAGTACGACCCAACGGAAAGATCTCGACGATCTGCAGCGCTTTTTCGCGCTGGGTGGATTGCGTGGCGATCCGTTCGAATAGGAACAGGACCTGGTCTTAACTGCGGAGTGCCGGTCAACTTGTAAAGATGGATCCCGGATAAACCCCCAGCTCATAGGGTGGAAAAGCGCAGCGCCTTCCGCCATAAGCGATACCACGGTGCCGGCGGATAGACGGTTATTTCTAAGGACTTGTCGTCGAGGGCACGCGATTTCGATTGAAGCGCATGAAGACTGCGCGCGGCCGGATTGGCCTCATGGCGGAAGGCGCTGCGCTTTTCCGCCCTATATGCCAAAGGTCGATGCAAAATTGGCGGCGATTGCCAACCTCAGCGCACATTTTTCAAATAATACGCAAGCACCCGCGCCAACACGTCGTCGTTAGACGGCGCTTGGATGCCATAACCCTGCAACCTGCGCGTGGTTTCATCATTCCCAAACTGCTGAATCCCCGAGAGGTAATCTAAATAAATCGGCAAGGTATCCAGCGCGCGGCGCTCGCGCGCCGGCAGGAATACTGCAAGCGCGTGCATCAGGCGGGTGAAATTCTGGCGGCTAAAATCAATCTTCGGCAACCAGCCGATCCGCCCGGCAGCGCGGAACTCGCGGCGCACCAACTCACGCAGATCCTTCAGGCGCACCGCGCGCGCAGGGCCAGAACAAAGATGGAACAGGCTGCCGCTGGTGGTGATATCGCACGCCGAGGCGACAATCGCGCGCGCTACGTAATCGTTGGGGACAATATCCAGGGTGCCGGTTTCAAGGCTGGGATAGAAGCCGAACGTTCTGCGCCCACTCAGGAAATCGCAGATGAAATAAAAAATCTGGAAATGAATCACGGCGCCGGTCACCGAATCCCCCACCACCATGCTGGGGCGATGGATGGTGGCCGGGAATCCTTGGTCAATTTCCGCCCGGACCAAGGTTTCGGCTTCAGCTTTCGAGGCTTCGTAGGTATTGTGAAATTCGCGCGGCTCAGTTATCCAGCGCTCGGGCAATGGCCCTTCCCAACGCCCACCGACACCGACCGTGCTGATGAATTCCACCTTGCGCAGATTCGCGCACGATTTGCCAAGTTCTAGCACACTTTGCACGGGGAATAGTGCAGTCTGGCGGGCTTCTGCGAGCGGTAGATTCATGCGCACACTCGCCGCGCAATGAATGATGTTGGTGCAGCTGCGTGCGAGCTCCGCGCGATCGTTGTCCGCAAGGCCGAGTGCAGGTTCGGTAATTTCGCCACCGATTGGGCGAATGCGTTGATCGATAAGTTCGCTTGAAAGACTCGGATAATTCGCGAGCCAGAAGGCCTTGAGATCCGCGAGTCGCGCAATCAACGGCTGGCCTTTCTTTGGCCGTAACAGGATTCGGATCTCAGCGTCCGTTTCCTTCAGCAGCACCGGGACTATGGCACTGCCCACCACCCCGCTCGCGCCGGTCACCAGAAATACGCTCATCGCACCCCCTCACAGTTCACCACACAGACATCTTCGGAAACCATCTCACAAAAGCCGCCCTGAGCGGATTCGAGCCGTACAAAAAGAGCATTAAGCACTGCTTGGAAATTGGTCTCGACCACTTTGCGGCGCAGTTTTAGATTACTGGTCAATTCACCGGTCTCCATGCTGAATACTTTGCGTGAAACCGCGAGGCCGGCCGGGCGCGCATACTCAGCTTCGTCTTGGAGCACGTGCTCGACCTGCGCTGCGATCCGCTGGGCTTCGGCGCGTAAATCTTCGGCAGCAGGCAGCGCGCCGCTCGAATTTGGCACTAGGGTCACCAAGGCCGCCGTCGTTTTGCGGCCAGCACCTACCAACACCACGTGATCGACTCCCTCGATACGTTTCAACTTCGCCTCGATCCCGATGGGCGCAATCTTGCGCCCCGTGGAGGTCTTAAAAATCTCGGACTTGCGACCCACCAAGGAGAGGAATCCTTGTCCATCAATAACGCCGAGATCGCCGGTCGCGAGAAATCCCTCATCGTCGATCGCGGCAGGCTCGCTATTAGCAAGATAACCTGCGAATACACCGCGTCCTTTCACCAGCACTTCGCCATCTTCCGCAATCTTCACGATGTTCCCGTGGAGCACTTTCCCTACTGATCCGAATTGATAAGCGGTGAGGCGATTGATCGCGATTGGTACCACGTTCTCACTCAAGCCATAGGCTTCAAGTACCAACAGGCCCATCGCGTGGAATTTTTCCAACAGCCAACGCGGGAACGCGGCTGATCCACTGACCATGAAACGCACTTCGCCACCCATCACGTCGCGCAATTTGCGTAGCACCAGCCGCTCGGCAATCGCCGCCTTGAGTTTCAGCATTAGGCCAATTGGCGTACCAGACCGCGTGGCCTCCGCTGCCTTACCGCCGACTTCCAAAGCCCATCGAACCAGACCTCGGGCGAACGGGGATTGCTGCTTCAAGCGTTGCTCAATTCCTTCGTTGAGCTTCTCGAAAAAGCGCGGCACGGCGATGAACACATTCGGGCGGATACTCGGGAGGTGGGTCACAATCGTGCGCGGGTCGGAAATGAAGTAGGACTGCGCACCACGCCCGGCGGCGCAGAAATTCAGCATACGTTGGAACAGATTCGAGAGCGGCAGCCAACAGACCAAGCGGTCGCTCCCGGTGATTTCTGGAAACGCTTCCAGAATACTTTCGATGGCGAGGCAAACCTGCGCATGCGAATAGCCGATGCCCTTCGGCGCGCCGGTGCTGCCCGAGGTAAATACGATAGTCGCCAACGAATCTGGTGTAGGCCCAACGAGTGCTACGGTTTCCACAGGCGCTGCCTTCATTGAGGTCATGGTTGACCAGGCGCAATTCAAACCTATAGGCGCCGTATCCTCCTTGATCGAAACCACGAAGCGGAGCGTAGGCACCTGCGTGCAATCGATCCGTTGCAGATTGCTCGCCTCGCCGATCACGAGCCCAGCTAACGCACTGGTATTTGCAATCTCACGCAGGCGATCGGGTTGATCGTGCGCGTCCAATCCGATCACCGCCGCACCATTTAGCAGACCGGCTAACTGGAACAGTTCCCAGGCGAGGCCGGTGGGTGCCATGATGCCGAGCCGATCACCTGCCTTAAGGCCGAGTGCGGCCAATGCGTTCGCGATTTCCCGTGCCTCGGCGACGAATGCACCCCACGTGGTTGGTTGCCATTGCTGGCCGCGTAGCGAGAGGAAAGCAATTGCCCCTGGATTCTCGCGAGCGCGCTCAAGGTAGAAGTCAGTTAGTAGGTTTGGTGAGGGCACGGTGGGATGTGCTTTAATTTAGTGGCGCTGCAATTCAGGGGATTCCATTCGGCGGAAGGCGCTGCGCTTTTCCGCCCTATGGGGCCTACGGGGCCGGCCGGATTGCTTGGTGGTTTTGTATTAGTAGGTCGGATAAGCGCAGCGTAATCCGACGCTGTGCCGCCAATAAGATGCCGGATTACACTGCGCTTATCCGACTTACGGACTTTGCATTCGCTCGCTACCATGCGCTCAAAACACCGGATCATAAGCACCTTGTGGTAGCTTGATTTGAAGATCCTCCGGCGCCATCTCCAGCCACTTCAGATGTTCCGTCGCGTGCTTGCCGAGAAACACGCGCTTCTCGATCATGAAATCCACGATCGGCGCCATAATTTTCCATTCAGATAACTTGGCTTTGCCTTCCCGGATCAACGTCGCAAATTCTGGCGCGTACGGGTTATAACCGAAGTTCCGCAAATCCGAATACATCATGAGCCAGTTGATCGGATAGTTGCTGAACACCGGGCTCGCATTACGGGTGCTCTGAATGAGGCCCTTCTCTACTACCTGGCGCATTACATCATCCTGGTTATACGGCCACGCATGAAACGGCGCGAGATAGCGTGGGAATTGGGTGCCTTGCGGATAATCACCCGGGTTGAAGAAGCGGCCTAACTCAGCTGGCGTGAATTGCCCGCTTTCACGCAATCCGGGCGGCGTCCAGTCCGTACGCTCGATCAGCTTGCGCGAGAATTCATACAGCATGCGCTCTGGTTCGGGCTGTCCCGGTGAGTAGCCGGCGAGAATCAGCGGAATCTTCTTCTCTAGCGCTACTTTGATTGCATCCCCCTCAAAGAGCGGCGCGTAAACATAGGACACGGTGTACACCGCGCCACGGGCCTCTTGATTACACAGCAGATAGCGGAACAGTTTGCGATAGAACTCGGTGGGCGGCGTGTACGTGAGCAGATCGCAGCCGAGCTTGCCGATGGTCTTGCGAATGTTCTTCCAGGCCACCTCAGGAATGTTGACGTCCACGGTGAACGCCAAGACCCGCATTCGATGTTCGACCACCAGCTTGTGCAGTAACCAGGCACTGTCCTTGCCACCGCTGAAGGGCACCAGACAATCGTACTGACCCACACCGCGACTCGCCTCCAGCGCCGCCAGCAAGTCTGATTCGCGCCTGGCGCGTTCGCTTTCTTCAACTGACGCGGATTTCGGGGAATACTCTCGACAGGGCTTACAGACGCCGTGCGCATCGATGTCTGAGCCGGGCACTGCTGCTGGCAATAGGCATCGTTTACATTTTTTCATGCGGTTTCCGCGCGTAGAGGTGAATTTGTCGCCGAATCATACCCCGTTCAGGCCGGAAAGAGATTTCAAGATTCAGCCAATGAGGCTGGCCGGATGTTCGTTGAACATCTGCTCAAAGCTGGCCCGCCAATCCGGCATCTGGATCCCGAACTGCGTCTGTATTTTCTCGTTCGATAGCACCGAGTTGGCGGGCCGCGGCGCGGGTGCACCATAGGCCGCGCCAGTGGTGGCCTTTAACTCAATCGCCTTTTCGGAGATTACCCCTGCCGCCTTACCACGCGCGATAATTTCGGCCGCAAATTCGAGCCAGGTAGTTTTGCCACCGGCACTGAGGTGGTAGATGCCGCCCCTTTGCACCCAGTGCTCGCTTGTTGCGCTTAGTTGCAGTTGGCCGAGCGCGATTGTCGTTGCCATTGCCAGCGCGCGACTCCAGGTCGGCGCGCCAAATTGATCGGCCACGATACTCAGTTCATCGCGCGATCTGGCCAGCCGCAAAATCGTCTTCACAAAATTATTGCCATGATGCCCGTACACCCAGGTCGTGCGGAAAATAAGGTGCCGGCAGCCGGAGGATTGAATAGCCTGATCGCCATGGAGCTTGGTCAGACCATACACACTCAACGGCGCGGGTGGATGGTCTTCGCGATAGGGTTCGCTTGAGTTGCCGTCGTATACATAGTCAGTTGAATAGTGAACCATCCCCGCCATCAAACGCTGCGCTTCTTCGGCCATGATGCGCGGGGCCGTGGCATTGACTCGCTCTGCCAACTCAGGCTCGGACTCAGCTTTATCGACGGCGGTATAGGCCGCTGCATTCACAATGAGCGTCGGTTTGATCTCACGAATATAGGCACGCAGGGCAGACTCATCGCAGATATCGCATTGGGGTTGATCGGCACTTACGACCTGCCCAAGCAGGCTCAAAGTTCGCGCGAGTTCAACACCGAGTTGACCGTAAGCGCCAAACAACAAGATAGTCGGTAGGTGCATCCGCGCTCCGTTGCTAGATTTTGTACGCCGGTAACTTAGCGACTGGGAAATCCCGCAAGCGAATTCCCGCCTGATCTTTCGCTGAGAGACTCGGCGTGGTTACAGGCCACGCAATCGCCAAATCCGGATCCGCCCAATGCACGGCTTGTTCATGTGCTGGGGCATAGTAACCGTCACACTTATAGCTGAAATAAGCGGTCTCGCTCAGCACGCAAAAGCCGTGCGCGAACCCTTTCGGCACGAAAAATTGCCAGCGGTTTTCACCCGTGAGATGCACCCCGGCCCACCGCCCGAAGGTGGGTGAGCCGTGCCGCACATCGACTGCCACATCAAACACTTCGCCCGCCACCACACTCACTAACTTGGCTTGCGGTTGGGGCTCCTGAAAATGCAGTCCGCGCAATACACCGCGCGCGGAGAAAGAAAGGTTGTCTTGTTCAAAACTCGCGTGGATGCCGAACTCTGCATAGCGGGCTTGATGATAAGTTTCTAGAAAGTACCCGCGGGCATCACCAAAAAAACGCGGTGCGAGGAGCACGAGGCCCGGGATATCGAGCAGCGCTGCTTGGGTGCCCTGCGGCGAGGTTCGCGTCTCTGCGATTTGCGCGCCCCGCACTTCCACCCTAAGAACCACTCTTGGCTAGATTCAGCAGATACTGACCATAGGCGTTCTTCGAAAGCGGTGCGGCCAGTTTCTCTAGTTGCTCGCGATCGATAAAGCCCATCCGGAACGCGATTTCTTCTGGACATGAAATCTTGAGTCCCTGACGACTCTCAACAACTTTCACGAACTCAGTGGCATCGACCAGCGAATCGTGCGTGCCGGTATCAAGCCACGCGGCACCACGGCTTAAAATCTCCACATTCAACTGGCGGCGCTTTAGATACACCTTGTTTACGTCCGTGATCTCAAGCTCGCCGCGCGGGGAGGGTTTCATCGTTTTGGCGATCTCGACCACCGCATTGTCGTAGAAATAAAGTCCGGTGACGGCGTAGTTCGACTTGGGCTTGGCTGGCTTTTCTTCAATGTCCATGGCATGACCATCCGCATCAAAATTCACCACCCCGTAGCGTTCCGGATCCGTCACGTAGTAACCGAAAACCGTGGCGCCGATTTCACGCGCGGACGCCCGTTGCAATTGCGTCGAGAAACCATGAGCGTAAAACAGATTGTCACCCAGCACCAAGCACGCTGGAGCATCGCCAATAAACTGTTCGCCGATGATGAAGGATTGGGCGAGCCCATCGGGACTCGGCTGTGGTGCGTAACTGAAACGGCACCCCCAATGCGCGCCATCACCGAGCAGCGCTTCGAAATGCGGCAGGTCGCGCGGCGTGGAGATGATCAGGACCTCACGGATTCCGGCCAGCATCAAGGTGCTGAGTGGATAGTAGATCATCGGTTTATCGTAGACCGGTAGCAGCTGTTTACTCACTGCCAAAGTGATCGGATACAGGCGCGTGCCGGAGCCCCCCGCCAGGATGATGCCTTTTCGCGCTGTCATCGCGTTAACCCCAGGCGTTCGCCGCGATAAGCACCGGACTCCACCCGCGCACACCACTCCGGGTTGTCCAGATACCACTGCACGGTCTTCGCCATTCCAGACTCGAAAGTTTCCTGCGGCTGCCAGCCGAGCTCCCGTTGCAACTTGGAGCTATCCATCGCGTAACGCCAATCGTGACCTGGCCGATCTGTCACAAAGGTGATTAGCGCTTCGTAGCGCTGCTCGGGGCGCGGCTTCATGTCGTCGAGATGAGCACACAGCGTTTTAACAACGTCGAGATTCTTACGCTCGCTATTGCCGCCGATATTAAAGGTATCCCCCACCGCCCCGCGTTCGAGCACCGCTAAAATCGCGCGCACGTGATCATCCACATACAGCCAGTCGCGGATGTTCTCGCCCTTGCCGTAAACCGGCAACGGCTCGCCGCGCAGTGCTTTTAGAATCGTGAGCGGCACCAGCTTTTCTGGAAATTGGAAAGGGCCGTAATTATTTGAGCAATTGGTCAGTAGCACCGGCAAACCGTAGGTTTCATGCCAGGCACGAACCAGGTGATCGCTCGCAGCCTTGGAGGCCGAATACGGCGAGCGCGGGTTGTACGGTGTTGTTTCAGTGAAAAGGCCCGTATCGCCGAGCGCGCCGAAGACTTCATCGGTCGAAACATGATGAAAGCGAAAGGTTGCCTTGTTCGCGGCCGGGAGGGTTTCCCAGTACTCGCGGGCCGCCTGCAGCAGGGCATAGGTACCCTGGATATTGGTCTCGATGAACGCTGCCGGTCCATCGATTGAACGATCGACATGCGATTCAGCCGCGAGATGAATAATGGCGTCCGGCTGGAATTCACGAATCAGATTGAACATCACTGCCTGATGACAAATATTTGCCCGGCTAAATCGATAGGCCGGGCTACTGCTGACCGCGGTCAATGAGTCAAGGTTACCGGCATACGTGAGATTATCGACGTTGAGTACCTGACTCTTGGTGTGCTGAATCAGGTGCCGCACGAGGGCGGAACCGATGAAGCCAGCGCCGCCGGTGACTAGAATTTTTGTAGGCATTTATAGCTCGTGTTGATTTTGGAAAAATCGTAGCGGGCGTTCGCCTGCGGCGGAAGGCGCTGCGCTTTTCACCCTATGGAATAGCGGCATCCCTTACAGACATCTGGATCTCTCTAATATCTGGAATAGGGCGGAAAAGCGCAGCGCCGTCCGCCGCCTTGGAAAGCTCACCCGGCCAAATCCGCCAATATCGTGTCCAGCAACGCGCGAATGGGCGGCGCCATGTTGCGCTCGAAAGAGTCTCGGAGGAGGCAGTAGGGAATTCTGAGGCCGTGGTGTTCCAGCGGCGCGCCGACTTGTTCGAACTCGATCCCATAACTACGCAGTCTGCGCGCCAGCTTGGGCTCCATGATCGCAAAAACCCGTTCAAGGCCGCGACTGAGGCCTAGGGCTGCGGCCCCCAAATACAACCCCATTGCAATATGTGGAAAGACGCGGCGCTCGGGAATCACATCCGGCTCGTCATCAGGGGGGTTATCGGGATGGTTTTGCTCGTTGCGGCGACGGCGGAACTGGGAAATTACCGCCACCCGTGAGATTTCCCCGGCACCCACCCGCCAATCTGGTTGCAAGCCCGGGCAATCGAGTGCGTGTCCGGCGTGGCGCAGCGCTATTTCGAACGGGAAAATTGCGGCCCCGGCAGCTCCGGCCATGATAAGTCGGACACATCCTACAAATTGTTGGCTTTCGCGATGCTGCAGCAAGCAGGACTCGGAGACAGCGTCGTATTCGTCCGTCTCATACCCCTCGGGGAAGCGCGCCTTGTCCTCCCAGCCCAGCTCTTCAGCATAAACTTGATAGCGAATGCGGTAGGCCTGCTGCCGCAACAGTTCACCACGGGCCGGCAAGATCGCAAAATAGCGCCGAAATTCGTCAACTATCCGGTTTGATTCCACGCGGGTTTCCGTCAATTAGCAGAGATCAAAACGGTTTCGCTGCATATGTGAAAAAGTGTAACATCCTTGGCGTACTGTCAGGCCATGTACGAAAACTAAAAACCTCCAGGAAGGAGAACACGATGCCAGAGCATCAACAGCTGGTGACCTCACTGGGCGCAACCGTCGTAATGGCGGACGCAGAGAACGATTTCTTGATTGCGGAACACGATGAAGCCGACGATGCGCATCTGGAGCCGCCAGTCATCGCGCGAAAACCTAAGGAAAATTTGGATTTCGGCTCTGCGCTCAAGTCACTGCTAACGAGCACGACCTGTCATAAAAACTGAGTTTGCGAATCAGTTTGCATGAGGGGATCCGCAGGACCCTCACAGCCCGCAGTTGCGAACTCCCCATCCGGACTGAACCTCGATTCCGGAACGCACTCAAGAAAAACCGCGAGCCTGTCAAAGGCCCCCCGGCACGTCGCTGCGAGGAGCGCAGCGACGTGGCAATCCAGTTTGAAAGTGCGCTTCGCACATTTATTCGACTGGGTTGACGCATTCGCTCGCAGCGACGTCGTTAACGGCGAGTAGCGTTACCCCAACTTGTGCCACCTACCCACCACCAGGGCCCTTTCGCGTACTCAACACGGAATGTTGTACTTCTTCAGCAGGTGATAGACCGTCGGTCGGCTCACGCCAAGTAAGTCTGCCGCTTTTCCGATCTGGCCCCCATTCACAGCCAATGCCTGCTGAATCGCGTTGGCCTCCGCTGTCTCACGGATTTCGCGCAAGGTTTTGAAGCCGACCGTGGCGGGCGTTTCCAGTTCAAGATCGTAGGGCTCGATCATCGGGCTCTCGGCCATGATGACCGCGCGTTTCACCCGATTCTCCAATTCGCGCACATTTCCCGGCCATTCATAGAGATCAATTGCTGAGAGCGCACTCGGACTAAAGTCGCGCACCAAAGAACCATTGAGTTCGCGATTCTTGTTCAACAATACGCGTGCAATAAGAATCGCATCTCCCGGGCGTTCGCGCAGTGGCGGGATCTGCACGCTGACTTCGCTGATCCGGTAATACAAATCTTCTCGAAATTGGTTCTGTGCAATCAGCGATTTCAAATTCTTGTGCGTCGCGCACAAAATCCTCACATCGACCGGGATCTCTTCGCGGCCCCCAACGCGCTCGACGACTCTTTCCTGCAGAAACCGGAGCAGCTTGGCTTGTAGAGAAAGGGGCAGATCGCCCATTTCGTCCAAGAACAATGTGCCGCCATCCGCGTATTCCAATTTGCCCTTGGTTTGCTTCACGGCCCCTGTGAACGCGCCTTTCTCGTAGCCGAAAAGCTCGCTCTCCAAAAGGGTTTCCGGAATTGCCGCGCAATTAATCGCGACGAAGCGCTTGTCCTTACGAGCACTGAGACCGTGCGTGGCGCGTGCGACCAATTCCTTACCAGTGCCGCTCTCGCCGAGAATCATCACCGTCGCCTGCGAAGGCGCGATGCGCTCGACTCGCCGGCAAACCTCCAGCATTTGGGTGCTTGCGCACAGGATGCCGGCCAAGGGCTCACGCCCGACCTGATTCAACCGGCGGTTCTCTTGTTCCAGTTCATGCATTCGTAGCGCACGCGCGACGATCAAGCGCAGCACATCCGGGTCAATCGGCTTTTCGTAAAAATCGAACGCGCCCTGACCGACCGCGCGTACCGCGACTTCTCGATCATCATTACCGGTAATCACGATTACTTTGGTAGACGGTGCAAGACGCAGGATGTCACCCAGCGCGCGCAAGCCCTCTGAAGCGTTCGCAGGATCTGGTGGTAAGCCAAGATCCAAAGTTACCACTGGTGGCTCGAAACGCCGCAAAGCTTCCAGCGCCTGTTCGCGATCACCGACGATACGGACATCGTAATCCTCAAGCGCCCACTTGAGTTGCTTCTGCAAGCCCGGGTCGTCTTCCACCACCAGGATACTGGCTTTGGTCATGCCGACTTCTCCCGCCGCGCGTCAACTTCAGTAAGATTTGTGGTTTCAATGATTGGCAGACTGATGCGGAAAGTCGTGCCTCTTTCGGGTGTGCTGTCGACCGTTAAGCGTCCGCCCATACTGTTAGCCACATGCAGACTTTCATAGACCCCGATGCCCATCCCCCCTTTACCCTTCGTGGTATCAAAGGGCTTGAACAGTCGATTCTGAATAAAATCCTGAGTCATCCCGCATCCGTTATCTGCAATTTCGATTGAGACTCTGTCATCGTTCACTCCCACGCTCACCTGTACTCTACCATTCGCCCCGGTCGCTTCCTGTGCGTTCTGTAGCAGATGCTCAAGCATCGCAATAAAGCGATCACGATTCCCTAAGACCTGTGGTCGATCATAAGTGGCAATTAGCTCTGGAAGGGGATCCCGCTGCGCGACATGCCTGATTGCCTCGGCCACACACGATTCCACGCTTAAGAGGTCGGACGGGCCCGCCTGGGTATGCTTCAAATTGCCCAGCATGCGATTCATCTTAGCGACCGCATCGCCAATTGTATTGAATGCATCCGAAATGAACTCTGGATTGCTTCGATGCCGTTCCGAATTTCTAATCACTAGCGAGAGCTGCGCAATGACGTTCTTCAAATCGTGCACCAGAAAGGCCGACAAGCGGTTGAACGCCTCGAATTGACGTGCATTGCTGAGCTCTTCAGTCGCCTGGATAAGGGCGAGATACCCTGCAGCTTGGCGACCAAGCGTGCCCAACAACGTGCGGTCCTCCCAGGAAATCTGTTGGGCCGCGCGCGCTTCGCACAACAGCACAATCGCGAGAAGCTCATCACCGTGGTTTATCGGTATCAACAGCCAAGCACGCGGCAGTTCAAGTAACCAGGCTGGCACTCGCGCCTGTCCATCGATCGTCGCCTGCTCGGCCTCCGCACGAATATCGATCACTTGATTGGAATCTTTCAGGATCGAGATGAGTGGATGGGACTCTGGAATATTCTGTAGTCTTAGTGGGTCAATCTCCCAATTTGCGACCATGCCGTAAGCCTCGCTCACATTGCGTTGCCACATCACGCCCCCGGTGGCATCCATGATGTCCGCCATCGCGCGCAGCATGGTGGCGCGCAGTTCATGCGGGTGACTGTCACTCTGCGACAAGCGATTCGTAAACGACAGCCATACCTCACCGTAGTCGTACTTGTTGCGATAGAAGTGCTTGGACAGGAACAGGCGCAAGCGCGAGCGCACCCCAGCCGAACCAATAATGGAGATGAGGAGCACGAATCCGGCAAACAGGAACACGCTGCGCAGGGCGTTGCCCCATTCCCCGCCATAGGCCCGCAGGTAATAGCCGGCGCCAGCCATCGCCAACAGGTATAAACCGACGCCAAGCAAGGCAGTACTATGAAAGACGATATGGCGGGAGACAAAGAGATTAAGTTTCCATTCCCGGTTACGCGCAGCAGAGATTGCCATTAACGGTACTGCCAAAGCATTCGCCGCACCGCGCCCTGCCCACAATGACGAATCAATCCGATTGAATAAAACACCGTCTGCATAAAGCACAAAATCGTAAGCGTAAATCGCCCCTGCACCCAGGCAAAAGTACTTAATCGCCCAACGGCGTTCGGGATTTGTGTTGCGATAGAGCTGCTCGAGTAACGTGAGCCCAAGCACCGCAAAGGCCAACAGGGAAGCAAAGGTGACTTTGGACAATGCACTCTGCTGCACGTTGATCCACTCGAACTGCGCGGCGAGCAAGGTCGCCAGCATCAACAATGACAACCACACAATGAGTCCACGCGTCCGGCGGAACATCGCGCGCTCAACTGGCGCCTGCCAACCGGCGCCGAGCAGATTCAAGAAGAGCGTAAACCAGGCGAGATTTCTGAATACCTCAACTAGCCATAGACCGTTGAGATTCAGCGTCGCAAATATTTCCAGGTAGTAAAGCGCTTGGAGGAGAAACCAAACCGAAGAAATGGCGCTCGCCAACGTTAGCCAGCGACCTATCGTCGAACGATGACGATCAACTAGCAAAGAGATGGTGAATATCGCGAAGCCGGCCGCACCGAGGAAGGACGAAAAGATTAGAAAATTCGGCATTGCGCGTGTTCCTTGGGGGTGAAACTCACCCGCCATGGCGAACGAGTGGTCCGGCGCGCATTTCCCACGCGTGGGGCGAAATCAACGATCAAGTAATTAGCGCGCCCCCTTGCCCCAGAGTATAACCTGGACAGTCTGGAGCAGGATGTTGACGTCGAGAAAAATGCTGTAGTTCTTAAGATAGTAAAGATCGTATTGCAGCTTTTCACGCGAGTCCTGAATCGACGAACCATAGGGGTAGGACACCTGCGCCCAACCGGTAATTCCGGGCTTCACGTGGTGCCGCAAGTCGAAATAAGGAATCGCCCGGGCTAATTCAGCGACGAATTCCGGGCGCTCTGGACGTGGGCCAACGAAACTCATTTCGCCCAGCAAAACATTGATGAGCTGCGGCAGTTCATCCACGCGAATCTTGCGGATAATCCGCCCGACGCGCGTGACTCGGTCATCTTCCTTGTTGGCCCATACCGGTTGACCATCGCTCTCCGCATCCACCCGCATGCTGCGAAATTTGAACACAGTGAAGGTTTTGCCACGCAATCCTACGCGCTGCTGACGATAGAAGATCGGCCCACCTGATTCGACGAAAATCGCGAGGGCCGCGATGAGCATGATGGGCAGTGTCACCACAAACAGGATAAGCGCCAGCAGGATGTCCAGTACGCGCTTTTCCGTTTTCTTAAGCACCGCCTGCGTGAAGCCGTCGGCAAAAATCACGCTGCTGGGGTGCAAGGCATCCAGCCGGATTTTGCCCAGCTGTCGCTCCAGGAAAGCGCCTTCCTCGAGAATACGGATACCATGCATTTTGCAATCAAGAATTTGATTGATCGGCAGACCTTTGCGGCGATCATCGATCGCCACCACGATCTCGTCTGCCGCGAAACGATCAGCGAGCTCGCGCAGAGAGCCGTTGGGTTTGATGATTCGCGCGTCACTGACCAGCCGGCTATCGATGCCGATATCGACAAAGCCCACCAGCGTAATCCCGGTGCGGTCTGACGCCCGCCGCAGATTCTCAATCTGTCGTGCGCGTTCCCCTACCCCGAGTACTAGCACTCGGCGAGCAAATCTCGCGTCGGTGGTTGCTGAGCAGACCAAGCGGCAGGTCGCGATACCGATGAAGGAACTCGCCAACGCGAACCCAATTGCAGTACCGCGCATTATCAACGTGGGTAGCGCCAGATAGAACAGGCCCATCACTAGGAATCCGACCAGGAAACTCATGAGCAATCGAATTAAAGTCGCCACCGGGCCGTCGCGCTGCTCTCGTTGATAGAAGCCCATCGCGATCATGCCGCAGATCATCGCAAGGCTGAAGGCCGCAGCTTTGGTCCACAGGGGAATACTTGCACCCGCAAATGATTGGGCTGAGTTGGCCGTGTGCTCTACGGCCATGCCGAACATCGCACCGACATAGATGGAGACGACCAGGATCAATATTTCCGCGAGCCCCAACAGCAAGAGGGTGATCGGGATGTAATGTCTAAACAATCTGAGCATTTAAATTCCGTTAGGCCGCAAGTTCCGGACGGGGCCTACATCAACGTTGCCGCCGCACAGGTGTAAGAGAGTTCTTTGACACCCTAACTCAGCAACCTATATGCCAATTCAAGTTCCAAGGAGGCGCCCACAGACAAGGAAGCGTCGGAATGTGACGCGGCGCCCAATTAATCTGCCTGTTCACTGCTGTACGTATCGGATCGGAGACTTCACATCTTTAGCGAACAGCGCCGCGAGGCTGGAAGCGGGAGGCAGCAACCACTGTCCATGACCGAGCTTGTCGTGCGCCGACGACAACTGTCTGACTCCGACATTTTCGGGCACTTCGCCCTCACAGGCATGCGTCGCGATCTGACGGTCAGGTTCAGAGCGCGTTTACTGCCCCGACACCTGAGAGAGCGACGCGCTGTCCGTTTTGGCCAGCAGCTGCCCGAGAAGATCGAGCAGGAGTTTTTTCTTAATCGGCTTAGTCATGTGCGCAGTACACCCAGCAAGCAAACTGCGATCGATCTCTTCTTTCACGGCGTGCGCCGTCAGCGCAATGATCGGCATAGGACTGAGCCCCGCTTCCAGCTCATACGCGCGGATGACCCTGGTCGCCTCGTGCCCGTCCATGACTGGCATTTGGATATCCATTAGCACTAAGTCATAACGTTGCGCGCGACACTGCAGAACCGCCTCAGCGCCATTCTCGACTTCTTCAATCTCGTAAGGGGCATTCTTCAAATAGGCGCGGACTAGCAGACGATTGTCTGAATTGTCCTCGACCAACAAAATCCTGCCGCGTGGCGAATCTTCGGTAGTCACGCTTGTGAGACTTGGCTGTGCGCCACCCGGTTTCTGCAGCAGTTGCGCCAACGCACCATATAAATCTTTACGCTTAAGCGGCTTAACCAAATAGCCACCGAGACCTAAAGTGTTTGCTCGCGCGACATCCTCGCTCAAATTGGAGGAGGTAAGAATCAGGACGGTGCGCGGATTTACGCCTTTGGTAAGCATTTCCTCCACTGTCGTAAAGCCGTCCATCTCGGGCATTTGAGAATCACACAAAATGACATCGAAACCGGTAAGTGTGTTACGCGGTGTCGCTAACGCACGGATTGCTTCGCGGCCACTCGACGCTTCAACCACACGCGCACCCGCTGCACCCAGAGTTTGCGCGAGGATTAGGCGATTTGTGGTGTTGTCATCCACAACCAAAAAGGATTTACCCGCGACGTCCGGCATTGGCACACTGGGCACACCGTGCGGATTGCCGAGACGTAACGCCACCTCGAAACTGAATTTGCTGCCACGGCCAACCGTGCTCTCAACCCAAATTCTGCCCGCCATCATCTCGACCAGACGTTTACAGATCGCAAGTCCTAGGCCGGTTCCCCCGTACTTACGGGTTGTAGATGAATCAACCTGAGTAAAATTTCCAAAAATGGATTCGAGCTTATCAGCCGGAATACCGATACCGGAATCGGCGACCGTGCAACGCAACCTTAAGTCCTGCGCGCTACCTGCGCTCATTTGCGCAGAGATCAGAATTTCTCCCTCCGCGGTAAATTTCACTGCATTCGCGATCAGATTAAGCACAATCTGACGCATCCGAGAGGGATCCCCAACCAGGCAAACCGGAACTTCGGGGGCGACGCTGACCGCCAGCTCCAGCCCCTTAGTCGAGGTTTTCAGTGCGTAAATATCGGCGGCCTGTTCGAACAGTTCGCGTGGTTCGAATTCAATTTCCTCCAACACCAATTGACCTGCCTCGATCTTCGATAAATCGAGGATGTCGTTAACTAAACTTAGCAGCGCTTCACCGGCGTTCTTGAACACACCGACGTAACGCCACTGCTCTTTCGACAAAGCGGTATCGCCGAGCAATTCGGCCATCCCGATAATTGCGTTGAGCGGCGTGCGAATCTCATGGCTCATGCTGGCCAGGAAATCGGATTTCACTTTTGAGGCGGTGAGTGCCTCATCTCTTGCCAGCGCCAGCTCGTAGGTTTGGCGACGCACCTGCTGTTCAATTACGCGATTGCGAGCCGCTAGCTCGCGGGTCTGCATTTCCTTAGCACGCGCCAGTGCAATCAACAGCAGCGTGACTCCTGTGCTCAGGATAAGCGCGGTGAACAATAGTGCGCGGTCCAGTTCCCCCCAGCCCAGCGCGCGCTGCGCATTGAGTCGCAGGGTGTAGTGTTCGAATCGGATCTGACTGCTCTGCTTGAGCTGCTTAATAACGCCATCAGTTTCGCGCGCCACCGGGTTTCTTCGGAATAAGCGGTGACGTCCACCAACTCCTTCAGATTCCAGGACTAGTTCGAACGGCATTGCACTTTCGTCGACGCGCTTGCCTAGCAGATTCTGAGCATCAACAAACAGGATGACGATGCCGGCGACGCGCGTGGCGCCATCTCGTTGGAGGATGACCCGCCGCGCGATGGCGTACTCAGCGGCGGTCAACACGTGGTCACCAAGCGAAATGGGGATCCCTGCATCGACTTCCAGCGTGGCCCGCAGATCTGCGGCAGAAGGGTCGGTGTCGGCGGTGCTCAAGCGGCTTGGGAAGCGTCGAGAGGTATCCGCGGCGCACGCATCTGTTAACTCAAGCAGAGCCGGGTTCCGGCCCGAAACCCCATACCAGGCGACGCCGCTGACATAAGGCTGATCACGCAACGTTGCCTGGCAATATCCGCTGAAGGCTTCACTGGAGGAAACATTTGGACTCACCCGCAACAAGCGCACAAAACCTTGTAGGGCGCTATCGGCGGCGCGCGCTTGGGTGCGCGCGGTTTCATCGAACGCCACCAATTCGTAGGCGAAAGCTCGCTCCTCGCTCTCCAGCGAATTATTCCAGGCCAACATGAGCAGCACTGCGGAAAAGGACAGCCCTAGAACGGCCGCCACCGTGTAGAAAATCCAGCTCGACTGGTAGTGCTCGCCTACCTCTCGCAAGTCATTCATCGGTTGGATTCGCGAGCACGGGTCGCACGCGCGCAAGATAATCCTCAAGCTCGGCAGTGGCCGCTTGTATCAGCGCATCGTCGCCTGCAAGGGCCGCCGCTTCGATTCGGTCCCCATAGTCAGTGATGGGATCGAATCCATAGCCGCCCCCGGCCCCTTTCATTGAGTGGCCGATGAGTCTAATCGCCACGTAAGCGCGCTCAGCAAGCAGCTCACGTAACGATACGACATCGCGCCGTCTATTCGCGAGGAAACCCGGAATTAAACTTTCCAGATCTGGATCGATAGGGACCAGGATGACGTCGCTCATGATGCGCTGCGCGGCGGGTTACCCGGGATCCGCGCGAAACTGCGCCGCTTCGATGCGATGCAATTCAAGTAATTTATAGAATTCGGTGCGGTTCCTGCCGGCGATACGTGCCGCAGTCGCGACGTTTCCGTGCGCGACATGCAATACGCCAATCAGGTAATTTTTCTCGAAGGTGTCGCGGGCATCTTTCAAGGTTTGAATGCGACCTGGCTCACCTCGCAATGCGCGCTGCGCCATCGTCAGCGAAATAACCTCGCCTTTGGTCAAGGTTGCGCACTGATCGACCACATTAACCAACTGGCGGACATTGCCGGGCCACGCCGTCGAAACCAGATAATCAACCGCGTCGGCCTCGAAGCGCTTAGTCCGAGTTCCGGCTTTCTCCGCGTATTTGCCGAGAAAATATTCAAGGAGCAGCGGAATGTCTTCTCTACGCTCGGCAAGACCCGGTAGGCGAATCGGCACCACGTGCAGCCGATAGTAGAGATCTTCGCGGAATTCACCAGCTTTCACCAAGGATTCGAGATCATGATGCGTTGCTGAGATTATCCGCACATCGACGGGAATGCCGCGTGTCGCCCCGACCGGCCGAACCTCGAGATCTTGCAAGACTCTCAGCAGCTTCACTTGCAGCGACAACGGCATGTCGCCGATCTCATCAAGAAACAAAGTACCGCCATGCGCGGCTAGGAAAAGTCCTTCGTGACGGGAGTTAGCCCCGGTAAATGCGCCCTTCTCATGGCCAAACAATTCTGATTCCAGCAACTGCTCAGGGATCGCGCCGCAATTGACCCCGATGAAGGCGTGGTCGCGACGAGGACTGGCGGCGTGTATCGCGCGCGCCAGGATCTCTTTACCCGTGCCGGTTTCTCCGCTGATGAAGATCGAGATATCACCCGCCGCCAACAATTCCGCTTCTTCAAGCAACTCTCGAATCCGCGCGCTGCGATGGATGATCGTCGGTAACCGGTAACTCCGCAGCGTACTTTCGCTGAGGATTAAGCTGCGGACAATAGCGCTCCAGTTAAGACTACTGGAGACGAACGATGGCACTGCACAAACGGCCGCGACCCACTACGGCGCTGAAGCTTGCGATCATGGCCCGCTTCGC
>CAMATU010000057.1 GCA_945861225.1 Klebsiella pneumoniae | reverse complement strand
GGTTCAGACTTCCGACTAAATAGCCGGCACTGTATCTGAGACAAACGCATGACACGACGCGGCGTATCGATACTGGATTCCTACAACTCCGTCATCCCGGAAAGTGCGCAGCACTTATCCGGGATCCATCTTGGACTTCATGCTTCCATGGATCCCGGGTCTACGCGGCTGGCGCCGCTTCGCCCGGGATGACGTAGGTAGAAAATTTCGTCACGTTCCACTTTTTTATCCCGTCGTAGTGCGGACTATTTAGGAGCCCTCGACAATGCTTCAAGCAGCGCTCTGGCTTCGATTAAATCCCGGGTGTCAAAGCCCTCTCTGAACCAAGTGTAAACTGCGGCGAGCCGCTCGCGCGCGTCAGCCGCACGGTTTCGTCCAGCCCATAAACGTGCCAGGCTCAGCGTGGCGCGTAGTTCCCAGGATTTCGCACGTTGGTGCTGTGCGATCTCGATCGACTTGAGAAAGCACGCTTCGGCTTCCACTTCGGCATCGGCTTTGGTTTGCAGGATCAGAGCCCCTTTGAGGCGGTACAACTCGGCTTCGTACGCGTGCTCCTCGGCACGTGCAACGAAAGCGAACGCATCCGCGATTGCCTGGAGCCCGGCGACAGGTTGGCCGGCTTCGCCATACGCTTCGGCGAGCATCGAGAGAAACATGGTCTTGCCCATCTCAGCGCCAGTGACTTCGTAGGCGGTAAGCCCTGCGTGGATCGCGGTGATGCTCTCAGCGCTGGCACCCTGTGCAGTGATCGTCCAGCCGCGCAGCATGTTTCCCCACGCGAGCCAGAACGGGAAACCTTGCTCAGTGCTTAGCGCAATCGCCACGTCCGCGTGCGCGCGGGTCATCTCCGGCTCGCGACGCAAGCGCCGGACTTCGGCCGCATAGTTCCACGCAAAGGCGAGACTGAAGGGATGCGCCAGCTGTTGCGCCCAGTCAATCGCCTCCACGCTGCACACGAGCGCCTGATCCGGATAGCCCAAAAACCACAGCGTCCAGGATCGATACAGCAAACTGACGACTCGCGGATCCTGGCTGTAGACCGCGACGAGTGCGCTGTGCTCATCGCGTACATAACGCGCCAAGCCGAACTCGAGCGTAGCCCGCGCTGGTGCGATCTCACCCAACCAGAACTGGCTACACCCTTTTGCATAAGGGGCCCAGGGGAATGTGATTTGCTCCGTTTCTTCGAGCGCGCTGAGTTGAGTGCCTATCTCGAACGCCACGGGATGTTCGCCACGCACGACGTAGTACAGCCATAATCCCCACAGTACTGAGAACAATTGCCCGGTCTCGCCGACGCTGGCCTGGAGCTGACGCGCGCGACGGTAGGCATCACCAACCTCAACCGCGGCGTAGCCCCGTGAGTGAACGAGCGGCGCACCGAGCGCAATCAGCAGCAGAAGTTCGTGCCGTGCGCGCAAGGTGGATTCCGGCATCAGCTCGAGCAGCGCGAGCCCTCGCGAGAATAAATCGATCGCTTCGCGGTTCGCGCAACGGCGCACGGCTTTCTCTCCAGCGAGCCTGAGATAGTTGAGCGCACGTTCGTAATCCCGTCCGTGTTCAAAATGCACCGCGAGTTCAGTCGCAATTTCGGCTGCTTGTGCGCCGTAGCCCGCCTCCTCGCGCAGTCCGATTCGTTGATGCAAGCGCGCCCGGCGGCCAGGTGTCACGCGATAGTAAAGAACGTTTTGATAGAGCGCATGAATAAAACCATAGCGCGCAGCGAGCGTGCCGTCCGGCCACACGCTTTGCCCGCCGGGCTGCAGGAACTGCACACGTCGCGCAAGTTCGCCGCAGGTCTGTTCGACGGCATCGATATCCACAGTTCCGAGCCCGGCGGCGACCGACGCCGCAGAAAAATCGGCCCCCGCCACACTCGCCACTTCAAGCAAACGTTGGTCCTCGCTGCCGAGACGCTCTATCTGCAGCTCGATCATCTGCCGGATGCCCTCGGGAATACTCTGCTCGACCGCTTCCTGAGTCGCAGACAATTCCTGCGCGGCGACAAAGTCCGCGATGTTCACCATGAAAAGCGGGTGACCATCCGTGCGGTGATGGACGAGCCGGGCAAGCGCGGGGACCGACAATGGCGCGCTGGAGTTCCCGCTGAACCGCTGCTCGAGGTATTCACTGACGGCCACCTCGGTCAGGCACGCCAGCGGCAGTTCAACGCAGTGCCCACGGAGTTGGAGTGCCTGCTTGATAGCCTTCAATGGGTGATCCCGTGAGTGAACTTCTACTGGACGATACGTCGCCACGATCATCAGGCGCGCAGGTTCGTGGCGCTGAGCGACGAAAGACAAAAGATCGAGCGTCGAGTAGTCGCTCCAGTGCAAATCCTCGAGCAACAGTAGCAGCGGCTGCTCGGCAGTGAGGACTTCCAGCGCCTCGGCCATTTCTCGCAGCATTCTTTCCCGGGTCTGGCCG
Organism: Klebsiella pneumoniae; assembly: GCA_945861225.1. Taxonomy (GTDB): domain Bacteria; phylum Pseudomonadota; class Gammaproteobacteria; genus CAIKBL01. The sequence goes on along the minus strand of CAMATU010000057.1, from coordinate 17,945 downwards.
CGCACCCGACGCTGTAACTGCGCAAGCGCTTCCGCACTGAGCAGCGCCGGCATCTGCGCGAGCCAGGTCGGGGCGTACTGCTGGAGAACGGCGATGAGTCGCGCACCTTCTGTTTGTCGCGCGAGGCGTCCCAATGCTTCCAGGATCGGGAAGTACGGTTCGCTCGCGCCATACTGCTCGATACACTGGCCTTTGATCGACCACGGCGCAGGTTGGCGCCCGAGCGCAGAGGACTCGCTTAAACCTGAGTTTTGCGCCCAAGAGGGAAGCGTCAGATCTTGCCGAAACGTTTCCACCAACGTCGTCTTGCCGATCCCAGGTTCGCCGGTCACGAACACGAGCTGGCGCGTGCCAGCGAAGGCTTTCGCCAACCAACGCTGAAGCTGTGTCAATTCGGCTGCGCGGCCAACCAGTGCTGAAACCGCCTCCGAACTGCGCAACCACGGTGGCGCCGCGTCAGATATCACTGCAGAAGATAGTAGTGCAGGCGTTGTGTCACCGTTCACGACCTGCGCGATGAACCGATAGCCGCGACCATGCGCGGTCTCGATGAACTGCGGGTTGCGGGCGTCATCCCCTAGAACGCTGCGCAATTCACGCATGAGCTCCGTGAGCCCCCCTTCGCTCACGATAGTATTCGGCCAGAGGGAATCCAGCAGTGATTCTTTCGAGATCAAGACACCTGCGTGGGTTAACAGATAGTGCAGCAGGGCAAATGTTTTAGGGCGCATTGCCACCACTGTGGCGTCCCGGTAAAGACGTTCCTCAGCAAGTTCGAGCCGGAAGGGTGGGAAGTAAAGTGAGGGAATGGGCTCCACCGACAATTTTCACGTAAAAATTTGAGAACAATCTGAGACGCGCATGAGGATTCCGACCCGTTCTGATTTCTATTATACGTTCCGCCCAACACCTGCAAGCCACTTTGAAAGGAACATGAATATGGACAAGGCCCGCTACGATCTCATCATCGTCGGTGGCGGAATCGGCGGCTCTGTGCTCGCGAAAGCCATGGCGGAGCATGGGGCGCGGGTGCTGGTGATCGAGCGCGACAAGCAATTCAAGGATCGCGTCCGCGGTGAAGGCCTGCACGCCTGGGGAGTGCCGGAAGCCAAGGCACTGGGAGTGTACGACCTGTTACGCGCTACCTGCGGCCTGGAAGTCCGCTGGTGGGATATGTACCTCGGCACCCAGCTGCTTGCCCACCGCGATTTCACCGAGACCACCCCGCATGGCTCACCACTATTCAGCTTCTACCACCCCGCTATGCAGGAAGTTTTGTTGACCGCGGCAGCAGAAGCTGGCGCTGAAGTGTGGCGCGGGGCCGCGGTGCGCAAAGTACGCACCGATCCCCGACCCACCGTGACGATCGAGCAGGACGGGTGGCTGAGCGAGCTGCAGGCGCGACTGGTCGTGGCGGCGGATGGGCGCAATTCGCCCACCCGCAAATGGCTGGAGTTCGAGGTGCATCAGGACCCTGCACGCAGACTGTTCACCGGTGTGTTACTCGAGAATGTGCCACTCCCGGAGGACACCTGGTACGCGGTCATGAACCCCACCAATGGCCACGAGGTTTTCCTCGGTAATATCGGGCAAGGGCGGGTGCGCGCATATCTTGGCTATCCGCTTGATGCACATCCGCGTTTCCTAAAACCGCATGACTTGCCGCGATTGTTTGAGGCTGCTGTCAATTCAGGTGCCGACGCCAAACTCTACGCCAACGCACGCGCGGTAGGCCCGCTGGCGAGCTTCGCTTCCGACGATGTCTGGGTGGACCATCCCTACCAGCGCGGCGTGGCGTTGATCGGCGATGCCGCATCGACCTGCGATCCCTCCTTCGGCCAGGGCCTCGCGATGACTTTGCGCAGTGTGCGGCGCCTGCGCGACGAACTACTCGGCAGCGACGATTGGGATGCAGCCGGTCACGCATATGCCCGGGCGCAGAGCGGCGATTTCTCGGCAGTCCATGCGCTGGAGGACTGGCTCAGAACCATTTTCTTGGAAACGGGACTTGCAGCCAATGCGCGACGCGAACGCGCGTTGCCACTGATCGCGCAAGATGCGACGCGGGTGCCGGATCTCTTCGGGATGGGGCCAGATGCGCCGGTGAGCGAGGAAGTTAGACAGCGCTTCTTCGGCGAGATTTAGCGGAGATAAGTGACCGCCATCCCCAATTTATGCGGCCGGGGTTAAGAAGCTTGGGTGACCGTAGTCGTCCGGCGACTGGCAGCCCTGGGATCTTCATCGCGCGCGGCGTCGCATTCAGACCACCTACCTGGCCTCCCTGATCCTGCTAACGGAGACTTCCGAGGACACCCCTGCGCATTTCAGCTAAGCGTTTCGTCCAAAGCACGCAGCCGCTCCGCCATCACGCGCATCACATGCAACGAGAAATGCGGCGTCTGCTGGACTAGATTGAGAAACCGGACTTCGTCAATCCGCACCGCGCGCACCGATGTTCGCGCGATAGCCGATGCGCTGCGCGGGCGGTGGTCGATCAAGGCCATTTCACCAAAGATATCGCCGGCCCGGACCTGCCAGATGTCGGTTCCTTTGATGCTGACTGTCACTTCGCCTTCGAGCAATACATACAGGTAGTCGCCCGGGCTACCCTCTTCAAAAATGACCGAGAACGGCGAGAACTCGCAGGCGCCGTCCGCATGATTGAACAGATGTCTCAAGTTGAGTTGCACAGTGAGCCTCGGGGAGAACTGTGAAGTAGCGATTGTAGACGCAGATATTGGTCTGCGGCGAGCACAGCAGTCACGTCGCAACCACCGAACCATCCTCAATGCAGCTTGACGTGTGGCTCCATGCGCCGCGTGATCAGTCGAGCGAGGGTCTCGAGCGCAACCTTGGTCACCCCGTGCAGCGCGAACTCGTGCATCTTGTAGAGCGATTGATACATGAGGCCGGCGAAGATCCCTTCGATCATCAGCGAGCCACGGGTGATGCTCCCCATGAGACTGCCCACCGTGCTGTATTCACCGAGCGAGACCAGCGAGCCGAAATCGCGGTAGGTCCATGGCGGGACTTCGTGGCCTTCTATCCAGCGCGGCAACCATTTCACGAGATGGGACGCCTGTTGGTGGGCGGCTTGCGCGCGCGGGGGCACCATACTGTTCTTTGCGGGCCAGGGACAGGCGGCGCAGTCACCGAGCGCAAAAATCGCGGCATCGCGCGTAGTCGTGAGCGCTTGGGTAACGATCAGTTGATTCAGGCGGTTGGATTCCAGGCCGTCCAGATCCTGGAGAAACGCCGGGGCTTGAATGCCGGCGGCCCATACCACTAATTCAGCCGGCACTTCGCGCCCATTCGCAGTCCTTAAACCCTGCGCGTTTACTTCAGTGACCCGTTCACCGGCGAGCACTTCGACGCGGAGTTTCTGCAATAGCTTGAGCGCTGCATTAGAGAGTCGCTCCGGCAGCGAAGGCAGAATGCGCGGCGCCGCCTCCACGAGGACAATCTTGAAATCGCGCTCGGGATTGATGCGGTCAAGGCCGAAGGCGACCAGTTCGCGCGTTGCATTGTGCAGCTCGGCCGCAAGCTCGACCCCGGTCGCGCCAGCGCCGATGATCGCCACGTGCAGTTGGCCAGGCGCGAGCGGCGCCTGCTGCGCGTTCGCACGCAGGCAGGCATTGAGTAGCCGGGCGCGGAAACGTTCTGCCTCACGGGGCGTATCGAGCGCGATGGCATGCTGCGCGGCGCCCGGCGTCCCGAAATCGTTGGTGTGACTGCCCACCGCGATCACGAGCGTATCGTAGGCTAGAACCCGGCGCGGCAGCACCTCAGCACCGGTCTCGTCATCCCGCAATGGTGCGAGGACCAGCGATTTTCGCGCGCGGTTGAGCCCCTCCATCCTGCCCAGCTGAAACTCAAAATGATGCCAACGCGCCTGCGCGAGATAGTCCAGTTCGTGATCGTTCTGATCCATGCTGCCGGCAGCCACCCGGTGCAGCAGCGGTTTCCACAGATGGGTACGCGAGCAGTCAACCAACGTGATGCGTGCGCGACCCTTCCGACCGAGCTGATCGCCAAGGCGAGTGGCGAGCTCAAGTCCGCCCGCGCCACCACCGACGATGACAAGGTGATGTCGTGCGATGTTTCCCGTCAGCCGTTTAACCAGACTCATGCGGATGTTTTCTCGCGGCCAAACTTGGAGGATAGCGGAATATTGCGGGTGTGAGCTTGGATATATTCAACTACCCCCTACTGACTGGAAACATCGACGTTCACCCTCCACAATTCGGGCACCGCCATCGGAGAGGAATTTTCATGAGCACAGTTCCCAGCATCAATCGCCAATGGCGCCTCGTGAAGCGTCCCGCCCGGGCCTTCCAGGAGACTGACTTCTCACTCGTGTCTACGCCGCGACCTTCACTGAAGGAAGGTGAGGTGTTGGTGCGTGTAATTTATCTTTCGCTGGACCCGACCAATCGCGTGTGGGCGCGACAACACGATTCGTATCTACCCTCGGTGGCAATTGGCGAGGTCATGCGCGGGCTCGCGCTAGGGCGTGTCGTGGAATCACGCAATGCTGCATTTCCGGTCGATGCCATCGTGAGCGGTGTGCTGAGTTGGGAAGATTACGCGATATCGGATGGCTCCTGGCTCAAGGTGGTCAAACAGGATTCGCGGATACCGCTGGTCGCGCGCTTTGCGCTCTTCGAGCATATCGGTTCGCCCGCGTATTTCGGATTAAAAGATATCGGCCGGATCAAGGCCGGCGACCAGGTGGTGGTCACCGCAGCCGCCGGTGCAGTCGGATCTCTCGCGGTACAAATGGCTAAAAACTGGGGCGCACATGTGGTCGGCATTGCGGGCAGTGATGAAAAGTGTGCCTGGCTGAAGCAGAAACTTGGTGCCGATGACGCTGTGAACTACAAGCGCGGGGCGATTAAGGATGCGTTGCACGCAGCGTGTCCCGCTGGCATCGATCTGTTTTTCGATAACGTAGGCGGTGAAGGCTTGGAAGCCGCGCTCGATCTCATCAATCTGCATGCGCGGATCGTTATTTGTGGCGCGATTGGTGGCTACGAAGCCGATGGTGCCCAACCCGGCCCGCGCAATCTTCTTAACCTTGTATTCAAGCGTGCCCGCATGGAGGGCTTCGTGTGCTTCGACTACGCCGCCGATCACGCGGCCTGGGCGCAATTCGAAGCGGACACCACCGCCTGGCATCTGGCCGGCAAGCTCAACTACCGGGTCGATTTGGTCGAAGGCCTGGAACATGCGCCGACGGCCGTGAATCGCCTGTTTACGGGCGCGAATCAGGGCAAGCTCATCGTGCAGGTATCAGCGGAATAACTTCCCCGCGTAGCGCACTTTTAACTGGATTGCCGCGTCGCCTGCGGCTCCTCGCAACGACGGGAGTACGTTCCGACACCGTTGGATGTGGGCAAGGCGCGCGCATCGAAGAGCTGAGGAGGGTTCTACCCGATTGCCCTGCACCGGGGACAGGAATTTTGGCTAGCAGGAGAAAATCACCGTGAGTATTTTTGCCTATAGGCCAAAATCACCGTAGCCTCCGAGGCATGAAATCTGCTACCCGCTATTTAGTTTCGCAGATAAAACGCGATCTCATGAAAAAGATGGTGTTTGTCGCAGGACCGCGCCAGGTGGGTAAAACAACCTTGGCACGCGCCTTACCTAACCTCGATTCGGGGTATTTGAATTGGGATGTGACCGAAGATCGCACCAAAATACTGGCCGGCGAACTGCCCGTTTCGAAGCTATGGGTATTCGATGAGATTCATAAGTACCGGCGCTGGCGTAACTACCTCAAAGGCGTGTACGACGGCCGTCGTGCGGGCCAGCGCATTTTGATAACCGGCAGCGGGCGCCTGGATTTGTATTGCTTTGGTGGCGATTCGCTGCAAGGCCGCTATCACATGCTGCGTCTGCATCCGCTCTCAGTCGCGGAGTTGGGGATCAAACGCACCGCAGATTTTCTTGAATTACTGAAATTGGGCGGCTTCCCCGAACCGTTTTTTGGCGGCAGTGAAACGGAAGCGCGGCGCTGGTCCCGCGAATATCGCAGCCGGTTGGTGCGCGAGGATGTGGCTTCGCTGGAAAGAGTGCATGACCTCGGCCATTTGGAATTGATGATGATGCGTCTGCCGGACTTGGTCGGCTCGCCATTGTCAGTCAACGCGCTGCGCGAGGATCTGCAGGTGAGCCACAAAACCGTCAGCGCCTGGTTAGCGGTGCTGGAGCGTCTCTATGGCGTATTCTTGCTGTCCCCGTTTGGCGCACCGCGCATTCGCGCCGTCAAGAAAGAACAGAAGCACTATCAAATGGACTGGTCGCTGGTTCCGAACGAGGGCGCGCGTTTCGAAAACCTGGTGGCGTGTCATTTGCTAAAGTGGGTACATTACGAACAAGACACCAAAGGACGCGACGTCGAACTGCGGTATTTTCGCGATACGGACGCGCGCGAAGTGGACTTTGTGGTCACCGAACGTAATCAGCCGTTCATACTGGTGGAGTGCAAGCTTTCTGATGCTGATGTTGGTCGCGGCATCCGTTATCTGCATGCCAAATATCCTGCCGTGCCAGCCTGGCAAATCAGCGCGACAGGTCGCAAAAACTATGTGACGCCAGACGGCGTACGGGTTGCACCCGCGCTTGAATTGTTGACTACGCTGGTGTGATGAACACGCAAAAGCAAAGCGGCGAAAGACCGTGAATCGCGCCTGAAGGCGCTCCTACATGAATATCGAGCGTTTCCTCGCGCGCTCTACAAAAAATACTCGCGCACCGCATCGTGGATAAGCTTGAGATTCAAGACGATGATCAGCGCCGTCATGAGCCAGGCGGTCCAGGTGATCCAACGGGGACTCACTAGCGCGCCCATCTTCGCGCGGTCGCTGGTGAATTTGACTAACGGAATTACCGCAAAGGGCAATTGCAGGCTTAGGATCACCTGTGAGAGCACCAGCAGCTGCGCGGTCCCCGAAGTGCCGTACTGCACAGTCACGAGAAGCGCGGGGACTACCGCGATCAGGCGCGTTATTAAGCGCCGGAGCCACGGTCGCAGACGAATATCGAGAAAGCCCTCCATGACGATCTGACCGGATAAGGTGCCGGTGATCGTCGAGTTCTGCCCGGAGGCGAGCAAGGCCACCGCGAACAGTACGCTCGCAGCGCCTGCGCCCAGCAGCGGGGCCAGCATCTTGTGGGCATCCTGGATCTCGGTCACCTCAGTGAGCCCCTGCGTGTGAAATGCCGCCGCCGCGACGATCAGGATCGCGGCGTTAATGCAGAGGGCGATCAACAGCGCAATGGTCGAATCAATGGTGGCATAGCGAATGGCCTCGCGCCGCCCTGCCACGGATTCGTTGAAATCGCGGGTTTGCACCAAGGCCGAATGCAGGTACAAATTGTGCGGCATCACGGTGGCGCCGAGGATACCGATCGCGATGAATAGCATCTTGGGGTTGGTCACGATCTCGGGCGAAGGCACGAAGCCCGCCGCCACTTGCCTCCACGCAGGGTGCGACAACACAATCTCGTAGGCTAGGCAGCCACCAATGATCAACATCAACGAGATTATCAGCGCCTCCATATAGCGGAAGCCGCGCGCTTGCAGCATGAGAATGAGCAGCACATCGGCGACGGTCACGACCACGCCCACTGTGAGTGGAATGTCGAACAGCAGATTTAGCGCGATGGCAGTGCCGATGATCTCGGCAAGATCAGTGGCGCACACTGCCAGTTCGGCGAGCAGCCATAATGCGAAAGACACCGGCGCCGAGTAATGATCGCGACAGGCTTGCGCCAGATCGCGGCCACAGGCGATACCAAGCCGGGCCGACAATGACTGCAGCACGATCGCCATCAGATTCGCCAGCATCACGACTGACAAAAGCGTGTAGCCAAACGCTGAACCACCCGCGATGGCCGTCGCCCAGTTACCTGGGTCCATGTAACCCACGGCAACCAGGTAGCCCGGTCCCGCGAAGGCAAACATCTTGCGCGCAACACTCGCCGTACCAGGTACGGCGACCGTGCGGTAAACCTCCGGCAACGTACTGGCCTTGCGCGGATGGCGCCAGCCGAGATCCGGCATCGACTTACCTCATCCCATATTTTTCCGCACCGCCACCGCGCGCGCGGCCTGCAGTCGGATCTTCATCATCGGGAATATCGGCAATCAGCGTTTGTGCAGTCAAAATCAAAGCGGCCACGGACACTGCGTTCTGTAAGGCGGTGTAAGTCACCTTGACCGGATCCATGATGCCGGCCTCAAGCATATTCACCAGCTCACCCGTGCGCGCGTTGTAACCCATGCCGTCGGCAGCATTCATGACATTGCTGACCACCCGCGTGGGCTCAACACCACTATTTTGCGCGATGCAGGCGAGTGGTCGGGTGAGCGATCGCTTCACAACTTCGGCGCCTTCGCGATTCGCACCAGATAAGCCGGCGATAACCTTATCCACCGCCGGGAGGGTCTTAATCAGCGCAGTGCCACCACCGGGCACCACGCCTTCCGCCACCGCTGCGCGCGTCGCGTTTAACGCATCTTCAATCAATTGCACGCGGCGCTTTTGTTCAACGGAAGTCGCGCCGCCGGCATGGATCACCGCAATTCCGCCGGACATCTTCGCCAGGCGTTCGTTGAATTTGTCTTCTTCAATGAGCACCTCGTTGGCGGCCAACTGGCGGTGAATTTGCTCCACACGCGCCCGAATTTGCTCGAGGTTGCCGCCGCCGCCAGCAATCACGGTTGCGTTGGCCGAGATCTCAATCCGCTTCGCGGTACCCAGATCCGCCAAGGTCGCGTCCCGGAAGTGACTGCCCAGTTCTTTCACGAACACGCGCCCGCCAGTCATCACCGCAATGTCTTCCATCATCGCCTGCCGCCACTTTCCATACTCTGGTGGATGCACCGCGACAATTGCTGGGCCAGTCGGCTCGCCCAGTAAGGCCGCGACCGCTGCTGGCGAATAGTCTTCCGCGATCACCAGCATGGGCTTGCCAGCGTCATTCGCCAACGCGCGCAATGCCGTCACTTCCTCGGCAGTTTTAAGCCCATGATTGGTGAGCAGGAGCAGCGCATCGTCCAAGTGCGCCTGCATCGAGTCCACATCGTTAACCATGTGATGGGACACATAGCCCCGCTCGTAAGACGCGCCTTCGATCACTTCCATCGTGGTCTCGACGGTGAGCCCGATATCCACTGTGACGATGCCAGTAGGGCCAACTAAGCTAAGCGCTTCCGCAACCAGCCGGCCAGTGGTTTCATCGTTCGCGGCAATGATCGCGACGGAGGCAGCCGCGCCGGCGATCTCCGTAATGGGCGTGGCCGACGCTTTTAGCGCTTCAACCACACTCGCCACCGCCAGATTCATGCCGTGCACGAGATCGAACGCGGAAATCTCCGCTTCAAGTGACTTGAAGCCTTCCTGAATCAGCGCATTGGCCAACACCGTCGCGGTGGTAGTGCCATCCCCGGCGACTTCATTGGTCTTCTTCGATACTTCTCGTACAACCTGCGCACCCATGTTCTCAAAGCGATCTTCGAGTTCGATTTCAGCGGCGATGCTCACGCCATCGCGCGAAATGAGCGGGGTGCCAATCGGCACATCAATAATCGCGTTACCGCCTTTGGGGCCGAGTGTGCACTGGACTGCGCGCGTGAGCTGGTTCACGCCACGGCCCAAGGCTGCGCGCGCCTCGCGATCGAAGATCATCATCTTTGGCATAGCTTACTTTCCATTATTCAATTTTTTTGTTCTCACGGCAGTCCAGCACCGCGGGGCACTGTCACTTCGTGCACATAGAGCGCAGCTTCGGGGGTGGCATTACGTTTCACATCATCGAAATCCGGTGCCACACACAACAAGAGGCTACGCCCATTCGCGCCGCCCAAGGCACAGGCGTACAGACCCCATCCATTCGGCGCACGGACTTCATCGACTATCTTGCCACCCGGCGCGACTCTGCACGCGCGACCATTAAATGCATCGGCGACCCATACATGGTCGTCGGCATCGATCGCACAGCCGTCGGGGGCGAATTCGGTTTCGCGGATCGTCGCCAGCGAATCGAATTTGGGGGTTCGACCAAGGGCCGCCCACACACGGCGATCACTGAGCCCACCGTCGCTATCAATCGAAAACGCGGTCAGGCGCGCGGCGAAGGATTCGGCCACGATGAGCGTTTTGCCATCGGCCGTGATCACGGTGCCATTCGGACACCAGAGATCCGCTGCCACGATGCTGACCGCACCATTGGGATCGACCCGCGCCAAGGTTGTTGCAGCCGGCGCCGCACCGCCGAAAATATCAAAACCGAAATTACCGACATACGCGCGCCCATGGTTATCGACCACCATGTCGTTGGTCGAGCCGCCGGTCACCGCAGTCAAATCCGCATGCGTCGTGAGCTGTCCATCGGCACGCTGTCGCAGTACACGACGATCTTTCATAGAAACCACGAGCAAAGTGCCGTCGGCGAGAAAGCCGAGACCAGAAGGTTGGTTTGACACTTCGGCCACCACTTCAGACTTACCATCAGTGGCGATTCGGAGTACGCGGTGCGAATAGAAATCGGACACCCACCAGGCGCCTGCATGCCAGCGCGGACCTTCAAAAAACGTGCCGCCATCGAGGAGCTTGTGCATGGTGTTAACTCGGTTGGTTTACGTTGATAAACGGTTGAAGGCACTGTCGTCGTTGCCGTGGGACGAAGGTGACGTGGCAATCCAGTTTAAAGTGCGCTGCGCGCAGTTCCTCCACTGGATTGACGCGTTCGCTCGCAACGACGAACTCGGGGCGCTGTAATCGAATCTCGTTTTCCCGGCACAGCCTGCGCGGGTCGGCGGTGCGAACTCCGCGCCGCCGACCCTGAGGATTTATTCTTCGTACTGCAATGCGTCGTCCATGTTGCCGAAGAGCACCACGGTATTTTCATCGAGCATGACCATGCGTCCGTAATGGGTAGACATCACTACTTCGAAATCGTAGGCGGTGAAGGTTCGTCCCAGGGCCTCACTCAGTTCTTCCATGTGGAAGGTCATCTTGCCTTCGGTATCCAACCGGATCATCGCGGGATAGTAGAGCACTTCGATGCCGGGCTTTTCCTGCATGACTTCAGCGATCACTCGGGCATCCACGCTGTCATTCATGGTGACACCGCAGCGGTGTGAGATGGTGTCTTCGCGGTTCAAATCTTTAAACGTTTGGGTACTCATAGTGCAATGCCCTGCGGTAAGCCGATGCCAATTTCGGTCAAGATGTCTTTGAAGCGGAATTTAGCGTCGGCCATCACTCCATCGAAACTCAGGTCACCATTACCTTGCAGATCCCACACCGATTTCAACTGGTTCGCGGCCGCCACACACAGGGGCACGTATTTTTCAAGCCAGCCCGTCATGAGCTTTTTATTCGTGGCTGCGTGCTCCGCGTCACCGGTCAGCAGCTTTAGCAAGGTTAAGGTGTTGGCCAGATTACGTCGATAGTCGTCACCGGCCGCTGAGACCACCGCGGGAGTGACAAAATCCTGGTGCAGCGGACCGGCGCGCATGATGAACCCATTGCGGAACAATTCGCCGACCAGGGCTTCAAACACGCAGTTCACTGCAAAATAAATCTCGATATGATCAGTGGCCGCGAGAATCGCTTCCACCGCTTTGCGCGCGCCCTGCCAAGCCGGATCTTCCAGCCAGAATTTCTTGCCGGCATGCTCGTCAATTTTAATGTCCAAGCCAATATCGCCCAGATACAACGTAATGTCCTGCGCCAGGCGCAACTTGTACGAGGAATTGGTGAGCATGGCGTTGTTGATCATCTGCGTCATGCCGTCGCGCTGCGCTTTCATCAGCGCCACACCAAGCCCAAATTCGGCGTGTTTCAGCGCGCCAAAATGATTCTGCAGAATTGCGACCCAGCCCTCGTCAAAGCGACCCGGCGCGCCGTCGCTGCGCGCATTGTCAACCACCATTTTGATGGTGTTCTCGATATGGCTCTGACGCTGATAATGGGTGCGCGACCATTCCTGATCGGGCGCGCGAAACACATGCCAATCGGAAGACTTGGCGGCCGTCATATATTCACCATAGGTGGGCTGACCATTGGCGAAGGTCATGATCCAACCCTGCAACAGGTGGCGGCTCGGATCCGGCTGCACGTCTACTGTCACATCTTCATAGAGCGTCGCGCGCCGGCCCTCAGGTTCGAAATAATTGTAGCGGCGACTGTCCGAGCCCGAGAATGTCGCGCTCCCGGCGGCGCCGGAATGCGAAGTGCTTTGCGTCATCGTTCTCCCCTTTATAACCAGTGGCCCGAAAATTTCGAACCTAGGCGATTTTTGCCACCAAATTTAATGCGTCGCCGGCGTAAATTTATCCAAATGGATGTTGTCTGCGTCAACGCCTATCTTCTGCAGCACTGGCAATACGGCTTCAACCATTGGCGGTGGTCCGCACGCGTAGGCCTGCACGCTGGCGTCACGTCCCACGCTCGCGTAGTCGCGGGCCACAACCTCGTGAATGAAACCGGTCGCCCCCTGCCAGTGATCATTAGTGGACAGGTCCGAGAGCGCTGGCACGAAGGCGAAGTCTGCAAGCTGGGCGCCGACCGCCGCAATTTCTTCCAGATAAAACAAATCCCGCAGCGTGCGCGCACCGTAATACAGTCGCACGGGATCGCGCGAATTGCTTTGCGCAAGATCGTTCAAGATCGACCACAGCGGTGCCATGCCCGAGCCACCGCCGACCAATAACGTGGGGCCTTGGTGTTGCTTATTGCGGAAACTGGTGCCGAAGGGTCCTTCCAGCGCAATCGGATCGCCCACGTGAAGATGAGTCGCCAATTGCTCCGAGAAAGCCCCTTGTGGATAGATTTTGATAATGAACGAAAGCGTGTTTTGTTCACTGGGCGGATTAGCCATCGAGTAGGAGCGCGTGACACCGGTGGCCGGCAAGGTGATATCCGCGTATTGGCCCGCATGGAATTCCAGCGCTTCGTCGAGCGTGATATCTAACTGTCGGATATCGTGGGTAAGTACTTTAAGGTCTGAAATTTTGCCCGTGATCTTTTTCGCGGGGATCCAATTGGCCAGAACCTCTTCATCGTAATTGAGCAGTTCGATTTCCAAATCGCTTTGCGCGAACAGGCGGCACAACAAAACCTTGCCCTCGGCCTGCTCTGATTCCGATAACGCGAAGGTGGAGAAATCGCCATGTTCAGCGTCGCCGTCGAGCAACATAGATTTGCAAGCCGAGCACTGTCCTTCCTTGCAGCCATGCATCAGGGTGATGCCCTGGCGAAAGGCCGCCTGCAGCACGGTCTCGTCCTCGTTGACTTGCATGCTGACGCCGATAGGTTCGAGCCGCACGGAATAAGTCATGGACGCGCTCTTGAGTTCAATTGGTTTTCCCCTCTCCCCAGCCCTCTCCCGCAAGGGGAGGGGGGGTAGCTAAACTGCCGCGGGCGCGTTCGAATTACTTACATCGCCGACCCCCCCCCTCTCCCCTTGCGGGAGAGGGTCGGGGAGAGGGCTTCTTTATATCGGCTTGCAGGTAAAGCCTGCGCGATAATCCGCAATGTGTTTTTCGCGATCGGCCAATGACATCGCACGCAGATCCAGCAGCGGGCTACGCACTTCCAGACCCTTGAAATTATCCAGGGTCCACATCTTGCTGTCGTCGAAATGGAGATGCGGCTGCTGAATGACGGTGTGCCCATCAGGTCGCACGAATCCTAAATCTTTCACCACATCGGCCAGATCCCAACCGTGGTAACACACTTCCCACTGCCGGCGACCGCTGAAACGGCCCATGGCGGGTGTCGGACGGCCGTTGTACTCGCCGGCGAACGCAACTTTGTGCGTCCAGCGGCAGATTTCGGAGCAATACGTGTACAGCTCGCCTTCGACTTCATCGACACAGAAATCTTCGCGGATCAGCGCCGGTACATTGCAACTCCAGCAGCGGTGCGGATACACATATCCCGAATCCAAATACATCAATGGGGGTTGGTTGGGCAGACTGGCCTTTACGTAGTTCTCCCAGTACACGCCGAACTCGTTGTACCAACCGGGGTATTTCGCTTCGAACCAGTCGAAATCCTTGGCCACCATGCCGTCGATGCGCCAGAACGCGACCGGCCAACCGAAGGAAAAGAATTGCGCGACCTTATGCACGTAATTCCCTTTGACGATGCGATCCCACGCGGCTTCGACATCATCGTGGTGGATTTTGACACCGTACTTTTCCAACGGCAGCAGGTAGGTGCGGTAGTAATCGTCGAAAACCCAGCGGTGCCAGAGTTCCGCGTAGGACTCCTTGTTTTTATCCCGATCTTGGGTGCCATATTCGATGATGGTGCCGATCGCGGCATCGACAATCGCGTGGTTCTGCCAGAACGCATAGCGCAGATCGCGCTCGAGCAATTCGAGATTCTCGGGCTCTTTCACAATCGACATCAGGAACGAATGGCCGTTGCCAATGTGCCGCGATTCATCCGATTGCACCGACAGGAAGATCGTCGGCAACGCGTAGTCGCCATTGCGCGCGGCTTCGGAGGGCATCGCGACGAACAGTGTATTGGTGAAGGCAGTTTCCGCGACTACCTGCAGATAGATGTTGGTTGAAGTAACCGCGTCGCCAGTGATGAAGCCCTCACCGAACTGGCGCCCGATGGTCGTTGCATAGCATTTGCCGAAAGCAGCTTCAGTAATATCGAAGCCGGCGGGATCGATGTAGTTCTCCATGTACCATTTTTTCAGGTTCATCTGGATCGTCGAGTGCCGAAACTCGTCGATCATCTGCATGGTGTAGCCGGTACGGAGATCTTCGCCGGGAGCAATCTGTGACTGAATCGCCATTGAGCGCGCGGCGGAAATTTCCGGAAAGGGAATGATCGCAAGGAACAGTTTCTGCCATTCGATCCAACGCGGCTCGACATTGCGGAACATGTCACCACGCAGTGCGGCATCGAGTGCGCCGTATACTCGGTTGTCCTTTTCTTCCTGCATTGGGAAGTAGGAGCGCAGAACCTGCTTCATCGGGTCCTTGGGCGCCTTTTCAACTTTGTAGTCGGTCGGGTACTTCAATATTTCTTCAAAATAAGACGGCGCCCAACCGAGATCGGCGATGCGCTTGGTCGCCTCGGTGACTGTGATGCCTTTCTGTTTGACGATCTTGGACAGTGAAAGATTAGCCGCCATGGTCATGCTCCCCGCTTGCACGCAATGCGAATTAATTGCGATTTCGTCATACGATATACGCTCCGCGCCCAGCGACGCAAGGTGAGATAAAGGTTATGCCAGAAAGCCCCGACCCGAGCACCCCTGACGTGTCCGTAGACATTGCCCGTCGCCCCCACGAGGCAGCGACCGATACGACGCCGACATCCGGTGCCAGCCACCCGGCGGCTGACGATGAGCTGGCTGAAAAGCAGCAGATGGTGGAAAAGCTGTTCCGCCATACGAATAAATTCCTGGAGGAAAATAAGCGCGACCCCCTGCTCGTGGTGGAGGCCTTGGCAGCAATCCTGGTGCGCTATGCGGCCTTACTCGGCCCGGTCGAGCAAATGGGTGCCCGCCTGGCCGTGTTGGAGCGGCTGATTGGGCAGGAATGCGCGCAAATTCAGGAAATCGCGCGCGCGCGGACGGCGGCGGAAAGCTAAGGCCTGCGTCCGTCCATCGCAACTGAAGGCGCTCTTAATAGATACCGAAACCGCATTGCTGGTCTTTGGTTTGAGAAATTTATAGGGCGGATGAGCCCGTAGGGCGTTATCCGCCGACCACCGCCGACCACCGCCGACCATCGCCGACCATCGCCGGCTTACGCCAACGCTTATGCTATGAGTAGGAGGCATTACTTCGGCGATTCCCTCAACACCAAACCAGCCAACGCCGCCGGCAGCCGCGTACCGCCGTTGCCATAGGCCGTCGCAAGTTGCGCCGCGGTCAACCCCAGCGCCGTGCTTAAATCTGCATCCGCCAAATCAGCCCCCTCCAGAATCGAACCGAACATCACGGCCCGGCTAAGGCTCGCGCCCCGCAGGCCGGCATGCGAAAAATCCGCCAGCATCAGCTTGGCAGCGGTGAGATTAGCCGCCGTGAGATCCGCCTCGTGAAGCTGCGCGCCGGCCAGATTGGCATCCGTGAAATTCGCGCCGCGCAGCTTGGCACGCGTGAAATTTGCGCTCAAGAAATTGGTGGCGTGAAGTTGCGCATCAGACAGATCGGCGGCTTCGAAAATAGCCCCGGGACTGACGACCTTGTACAAGTTCGCCCCCACCAAGGTGGCCTGCGTAAGATCGACATTGACCATGCTCGCGCCTTCCAAATTGGCGTGCGCCAAATTCGCGTGCGATAGCTTGCTCTCGCGTAAATTGGCATTGAACAAACACGCGCCGGCCAGATTCGCGTGGGTCAAATCCGCTGCCAAAAATCCCCCGTAGATTAGATTGGCCCCTGGTTGATCGAATTTCGAGCCCTCGTTGCCATTTGATGCAAGCCATTGCGCATGGGCGGCGAGCAGCGCCGTTACTTGCGCTTCAGCAAGCCGACCGTGTTCTGCGGCGTCCTCGCCCACACAGGTTAAGTTCGACATTGTGCATCCCTCGTTCGATGTGCGGCCATGATCGTGTTGGTGCGGCATCGTCACATTAAATCCGGGCCTTGCACAGGCTGGGCAGTGTCTGGAGTTGGCGTGGACAATCGCATACATTGCCGAGGGTCCGCGTAATGGGTACGAAACTCACTTTGGCGAAGGCGAGGAGGATTACGTCCATGCAGAATTTCATTGCCCATACCAATCTTGGTCAGGCCAATCTTGGTCAGGCGCTTTCGCGGCGCGATTTTCTGACCCACTCCTCCTTGCTGGTGGGAACTCTGTGGGCCTCATCAAGCGCCTTGCTGGCACTCGCGCCCGGACCCGTGTGGGCACTCGAACTCCAATCCTTCGATGAACGCGCGGCGCACATTCTGATCAGCGTGACGCGCCAAATTTTTCCACACCCAATGCTGGATGACGCAGTGTACGCATTCGTCGTGAAAGATCTGGATGCCGCGGCATTAGCCGCGCCCGCCGTGAAAGAACTGTTGCTGGGCGGAATTCAAAACCTCGACGCTGCGGCGGGCGGCGACTGGCTTGCGCTGAAAGATGATGCGAAGCTGGCGCAGGTGACTGCGATCGCGCGCAACCCCTTCTTCGAGAAAGTGCGCAGCACGGCAGTGGTTGCGCTCTATAACAACGAACTGGCCTTCACCCATTTCGGCTACCAGGGTGAATCTTTCAGCAAGGCGGGGTACCTCGAACGGGGCTTCAACGATCTCACCTGGTTGCCCGCGCCACCTGCTGAAGCCAGTCCGGCGTGGCAGTAGATTCAGAATCGGTGCGGAGCCTCTTATGACCCTATTTGAACACAACGACAATACCGTGGCCGTGATCATCGGCTCCGGCGCCGGCGGCGGCACACTCGCCAATGAACTCTGCCAGAAAGGGCTCAAGGTAGTACTGCTCGAGGCCGGTGCAGAGCAATCATCCGCCACGTTTCTTAACGACGAATGGGCGTCATTCAAACAACTGGCCTGGACGGATATGCGGACCACCTCCGGCAATTTCCAGTTGGCTAAGGATTTCCCGAACCTGCCAACCTGGATCTGTAAAACCGTCGGCGGCACCACCACCCATTGGGCGGGCGCCTCACTACGCTTTCACGAACATGAATTCCGCGCCCGCACCACCTATGGGGAAATCGCTGGCGCCAATCTGCTCGACTGGCCGCTCACCCTGGCGGAGCTTGAGCCCTACTATGCGCGGGCCGAAGACAAACTGGGCGTGACGCGCACTAACGACATCCCTGGTCTACCGGGCAACAACAATTTCAAGGTGTTCTATAACGGCGCGATGAAGCTTGGCTACTCCGATTGCCACACCGGACGCATGGCAATCAACAGTCGCCCGCGCGCCGGCCGCACGTCCTGCC
>CAMATU010000056.1 GCA_945861225.1 Klebsiella pneumoniae | reverse complement strand
GCATTGTTGACGATTGATGTCCAGGGGCGCCCGATGAATGTGGTAACGCCCGATTTTATGCAGGAGTTGACTGCTGCCATCCAGCAGGTCGCGAGCGACGCAGCGATAAAAGGTGCGGTGATTACCTCGAATAAGGCCGACTTCATGGCTGGAGCCGATCTCAAATGGCTGTTGGCCTCGCACGCGAAGGTCACCGATGCCAAGAGTGCGATGGCCTTTGCGTGGCCTTTGAACGAACTTTTTCGCAAGCTGGAAACCTGCGGCAAGCCGGTCGCGGCAGCGGTCAACGGCACGGCGCTCGGCGGCGGACTCGAACTCGCGTTAGCGTGCCACTATCGAGTCGCGGCAGACAACCCACACGCACGTATCGGTCTGCCGGAAGTGCTGGTCGGACTATTGCCTGGGGCAGGCGGCACACAACGCCTACCGCGACTGATCGGGATTTACGATGCGTTGATGCTAATCGTTGAGGGCACGCATCTGACTGTGCACGAAGCATTGGCCAAGAAGATTTTTCACAAAGTGGTGGCACCGGAGCAGTTAGTCGCGACAGCGCGCCAGTGGATCCTGGATGGTGGTAGTGCCGTGCAGCCATGGGACGCCAAGGGTTTCAAAGTCCCTGGCGGTTCGGGCGGCATGGATGCGCGCAGCGTGCAAACCTTTATGGGCGGCACGGCGCTGGTCTCCAAGCGCACCCAGCATAACTATCCGGCGCCAATCGCGATCATGTCGGCAGTTTATGAAGGCACTCAGGTGCCGATTGATACCGGACTCAAGATCGAGTCGCGCTATCTTTCTTCACTTTTGTTGTCCCCTGTCACCCGCAACATGATCCGCACGATGTTCGTGAATAAGGGCGCGGCTGAAAAGGGCGCCCGGCGCCCGGCGGGAATTCCGCCCAGCAAGGTAGCAACCTTAGGCATCCTCGGCGCGGGCATGATGGGCGCAGGGATTGCCTATATCTCGGCGCGCGCCGGCATGCAGGTTAAGCTGCTCGATACCACGTTAGAGAAGGCGGAGAAGGGCAAGCAATACAGCGAGAAGCTGGTCGCCAAGGAGGTAGAGCGTGGGCGCACCAACCCGGCCAAGGGGGCTGAATTGCTCGCACGCATTCAGCCGGTAACCGCTTATCAAGATCTCGCAGGGTGCGATTTGGTGGTGGAAGCAGTGTTTGAAGATCGCGCGATTAAAGCGGAGGTCACTAAAAAGACCGAGGCTGTTATCGCGGACACTGCAGTATTCGCCAGTAACACCTCAACCTTGCCAATTACCGGCCTGGCCGAAGCCTCGGTGAGGCCCGCCAGTTTTATTGGCGTGCATTTCTTTTCGCCCGCCGAGAAGATGCCGCTGGTGGAAATTATCATCGGCAAACAATCGTCGCCGGAAACTTTGGCGCGTGCGGTCGATTACGTCATCCAACTGAAAAAAACCCCGATTGTGGTTAACGATTCACGCGGCTTCTATACCAGCCGCGTGTTCGCCACTTTCACCAACGAAGGCATGACCCTGCTTGGCGAAGGGGTGAGCCCCGCGCTGATCGAGAACGTGGCGAAGCAGGCGGGGATGCCGGTGGGGCCGTTGGCAGTGCTCGATGAAGTGACGTTGGAACTCGTCTATCACGTGACTCAGCAAACTCAAAAGGATCTCGGCGCCGACTATCGCGAAACATCCAGCTGGCCGGTCGTGCGCAAAATGGTGGAGGAGTTAAAGCGCCAGGGTAAGCGGCATGGACAGGGGTTCTACGAGTATCCAGCGAATGCGCGCAAGCATTTATGGTCTGGACTGGGCACGCATTTTCCACTCGCGAAGACGCAACCCGAGGCTGAGGAAGTGCGCAAGCGATTGCTCTACATCCAGGCGCTGGAAACCGCGCGCTGCATGGAGGAGGGCGTGCTAACAGATGCCGCTGATGGCGATTTGGGCTCGATCCTCGGCTGGGGCTTCCCGCCGTGGACGGGCGGCACCCTGTCCTTTATCGATACTGTAGGCATCATGGCCTTCGTGGCCGAATGCCAGCGTCTGGCGAAAGCCTATGGGCCGCGCTTCGCGCCGTCCGCATGGCTTGAACAGCGTGCGGCGAGTGGTCAAACGTTTTATTGAGAACACGCGGTGCGGCGCTGGGTGTTGATGTGCGCAATGGTGGGGCTGAGTGGCCCCACCCTAGCTGAGATTTTTTCCTGGCGGGATGTTGACGGACGAGTTCAGTTTGGTGATCGCAAACCCGCCGATGCGTCTGTCACCACGGTTAAGGTTCGTACGGTGAACTCCCTGCGTGCGGTAAGCGTGGAAGCGCGCGATGCTGGTGCGACCCAGGTTACGCTCTACAGCGCGAGTTGGTGTGGCTACTGCAAGAAGGCACGCGCGTATTTCAAACAAGAAGCGATTCCCTTCGAGGAATACGATATCGAGACGAGCGACAAGGGTCGAATCGATTACGCACAATTGAATGGGCATGGAGTGCCGATCATTTTGTTCGGCAAGCAGCGCATGAATGGCTTTGATGCTGCGCAGTTCGCGGCGCTCTATAAAAAAAGTTGACGATAATCAAAAGACGGCGCGTCAGATTGTTCTGATCTGCAGCGCAGTACCTCGCAATCCGCGGCAGGTTCAAAAAAATATTCGTTAGCGCGCACCGATCAGCGGACATGGAATTATTTCCGGATTGCGCTTGAACGTATTCCGAATCTGCCGGCACTCATCACAGCACACTCAATAACCACTGCGCGTTAGGTCGCGGTGCGGAAGAGTCGTGAATCGAATTCACACCTATTGGGAGGAATGATTATGAAGGCAGTAAGAATTGCAGGTATTGCGCTGGCGGTGGCTGGCGCGCTGGGAACGTCGGCGAGTTTTGCAGACAACGATCGCGGTCGCGGTGGACGTACGTTTGATGTTTGTGTGAATGCTGGCGTAGACGCGAGACTCACGAACTTTCCGCCCGCGCCAGGAGATCGCGTGACGGCGGTCGGTATGATGTTGCCTGCTGGTACGATTCCTAGCGATGGCACCGGCGACGCTACGTGCACATTGTTCCAATCAAAGAAAATTGGCACCTTCTGGGTGAACGGCACATTCGTCAGTGGGTTCGGCGGCGTCGGCACTTTGCCGCAGGCCGCAGCGGATGACCTCGCTTATGTGCAATGGCATTTCCGCCTTAACGGCAATGCTGGCGCGTTCGAGACCAGTGGCCCGATCAAACAGTTCGTGCAAAACGGCAGATATCCGCAGGTGTTAACCGGTGGCACGGGTCGTTTCCGGGAAGCAGAAGGTGAAATGATCACCGAAATGCTGGGTGCAGGCGGTTTCCAGATTCGAGTTTTCCTGCCACGCAATTAGCGTCGTAGGGCGGAAAAGCGTAGCGCCTTCCGCCGAATGTCGACATCAGAGTTCGTCATCCCGGGCGAAGACCCGGGAACCATGGACATTTGATGTGCAGGATGGATCCCGGATAAGTGCTTCGCACTTTCCGGGATGACGGGGTTCGGGGTGTACCCCATTCGGCGGAAGGCGCTGCGCTTTTCCGCCCTATTCAATCCTCACCGCGAACCACCAAACGACGTCAAGGCGACTGACGTTTGGTCGCCTCACTCGATTATCTCTATTTTCCGGCAATCTCATTCAAGATCGGTTTCAAATACTCCAAAAATTTCACCGGATTCTCACTCATCGGGAAATGACCGTTGTCCTTCATCTCGGTAAATTTCGCGCCTTTGATCTTGGCGGCAAGTTCGCGGGTCATGTCGGGGCTGGTCGCAAAATCATATTCGCCAGTCAGGAAATACACCGGAACTTTCGAGGTATCGATTTTGTGCGCGACCTTGTTCCCGTCGTAATCCACTGAGTAGTAGAAGAGATCGCCCTTGAATACCATCGGCGCGCCTTGGCTGTAACCGAACACGGTTTCGCGAATATTGGGTTCCGGGCTCGTTGGCGCACACAGGGCATACATTGCGGCCGGCTTGGCTTCGTTGCTGATGCGCGGGTGATACCACTGATCGAGGTAGTACCCGGGGCTGCAGAGTGAGGACTCGACGCCTATCACGGCGCGAAACTTATCCGGATGCTCGGCCGCGAGATCAACCGCCACCTGACCACCCATCGAGCAGCCCATGAACACCGGGCGCTCGAGTTCGAGTGCCGCGCAAAAACCAGTAATAAATTTCAAAAAGAAATCGCGCGTGAGGTTGTAGGGCTTGGTCCAGTGCGGATCTCCTATGGGGGGCAGGGATTTGCCGTGGAACGGCAGATCCCAGGCAATCACGCGATAGCGCTTGGTGATTTCGGAATCTTCCAGCAAATGCCGCCATTGAAACGCATGCGCGCCGGCGGTGTGTTGGCAAACCAATGGGATGCCGGCGCCGGCGCTTTCGTAGTACACGCGGTATTCAATGCCATCGACGGTGAGATACACATAACGGCCGGTGGTGGTGTCGTGTCTTGCCATGATCAATCTCCCGTTATGCCGCGCATTGGCGCATCAGTTGGAACATGCGTCGGAACGCGCCGTAATAAGCGAAGAAGGTCTCTGAGTTGCCGGCCCAGTCGAATTCATCACGTACGATTGCGGCGAACATGTCATGCAAGAAAGGGCGTGGAATGGGTTTCAAAAATTCCTGCCAGTTTGCGCGCGAGCCCCTAATCGTGACATCCGCCGAATCGAATTTTTCGCCCGCCGCAATGGTGGTCAGTTTTCCCGCGTGGAAACTGAGTAGTAGTGACTCTCTATCGAAGTAGAGTTTTAACGCGCCGTCGAAAAAGCGCGCCGCGATTTTAAATTCACCATCCGCGTTGACCGCAGCGATGAATTGAGTTTGGTTGAACAGAGACATTCGTTTCCTCCTCGTGCTGGGCTTT
Organism: Klebsiella pneumoniae; assembly: GCA_945861225.1. Lineage (GTDB taxonomy): Bacteria > Pseudomonadota > Gammaproteobacteria > CAIKBL01. Next base: position 15,610 of record CAMATU010000056.1, on the reverse strand, counting down.
ACTGTCACCGATCCTACGATTGTTCGCGCTTGAAACCTATCGGGGAATTTATCCACATTTCCCGCGTGCGTGCGCCACGGGCGTGAGTGTTTGGTAGGAGCGCAATCAGGCGCAAAGGGTGCGAAATTACGGTAGGCGAGCAAGCGTCCTATCGCGGCTAAAGCCGCTCCTACAGGGGCGTCACAACGCTTCGAGCTGGCGTGCGATCACCAGCCGTTGCACGTCGCTGGTGCCTTCGTAAATTTGACAGACTCGCACATCGCGGTAGATACGCTCGACGGGAAAATCTTCCACATAGCCATAGCCACCATGAATCTGGATCGCGTCCGAGCACACTTGCTCGGCCATCTCGGAGGCGAATAACTTGGCCATGGAGGCTTCGCGCAGGCAGGGTCTCCCGGCGTCGCGGAGCACGGCGGCGTGCAGTACCATTTGGCGTGCGACTTCAATGCGCGTCGCCATGTCCGCCAGCCGAAATGAAATTGCTTGATGACCAATGATGGGCACCCCGAAGGCCTCTCGTTCATTGGCATACTTGGCGGCAGCCGCGAGCGCGGCGCGCGCCATGCCGACTGCCTGCGCGGCAATTCCGATGCGCCCGCCTTCGAGATTGGAAAGTGCGGTTTTATAGCCAGCGCCTTCCTCGCCTAATAGATGATCGTGCGGGATCTCGCAGTTTTCGAACGCGATCTGAGCCGTATCTGAGGCACGCTGACCAAGTTTGCGCTCAATGCGCGCGACTCTATAACCCGGGGTGTTGGTCGGCACCAGGAAGGCACTCATGCCGCGCTTGCCGGCGCTGGGATTAGTCACCGCGAACACAATTGCGAGCTGGGCATTTTGGCCACTGGTGATGAATTGTTTCACCCCGTTCAAGCGCCACCCTGCCGATGTGCGCTCTGCGCGGGTCCTGATCGCTGAAGCATCAGAACCTGCCTGTGGTTCAGTCAGGCAAAACGCCCCGAGTTGCTCACCGCGCGCCAGCGGCTTTAGATAACGTTCCTGCTGCTCGGCGGTGCCGAATTTCAACAGTGGCATGCACACCACAGAATTCTGCACGCTCATGATGGTGGAAGTTGCCCCATCACCGGCGGCGATTTCTTCCAGTGCAATCGCGAGCGAGACATGGTCGAGCCCAGCGCCATCAAACTCAGCCGGCACCAACATGCCCAATAAGCCAAGCTCACCCATTTCGCGCAGCGCCGCGGCCGGAAATGTACGGTTGCGATCCCATTCTGCGGCATGCGGGGCGAGCGCCGAAATCGCAAAGCGGCGCGCCATGGCCTGGACTATGAGTTGATCGTCAGTCAGCAGCATGCAGTTAACCTCGGCTTAGCGCGGCAGCAATTTGGGTGCGAGCGAGTATACCGGGGAACCGGCAACGGGCGGATTTTCGGAGATGTGGGCAATACTGATGCAGGGCCTTCGCTATGGCTCGAGCGAATGTACGCCGGTCAAATCCGGATTCGCGGCAATCCAGGAGTTGAGCGAATTCGCACCACGCCAGCGCGCGACATAGTCACCCATCGTTTCAAACACCACGCCATTATGCGTTGAGAAGTAAGTCAGCAAACGCTCCAGCATCAGGAAGTAACGTCCGCGCGCAATGGTTTGCGGGTGCATGGTCAGGATGAATACGCCCTGCGGACAACGCTGGTAGGCGTAGTCAAAGTCTGCGCGCCACGCTTCCTCGATCAGCGAAGGTGCCTGCAGGCCAGTATTCATGCCAAGTACAAATTCAGTCGGTGGAAAATCATCCAGCAGCCAAGTCACCGGCATTTCGACCAGATCAACGGTGTCACCAAAATGGTAGGCGCTGTCGAGCGACCAGCGATCACCTGAGCGCAGGTAGTAGGGATAGAAATCATGGCCCATACAGCTGGATTCATAGCTGAAGCCATATTCGCGGAGCAAGTCGATGCTGCGCGGGCTGAGGTCCCAGGCTGGCGAACGATAGCCGCTGGGGCGCACGCCGACGACTTTCTCAAGCGCTTCAAGCCCCTTCTCGAGGATGCGCCGCTCGCCGGCTTCATCGAAAGCAGCGGGATTCTCATGCACCCAGCCGTGATGGGCGAGTTCGTGGCCACTGCGATGAATTCTCTCCACCAGTTTCGGATAGGCATAAGCCGTGTGACCCGGCACGGCAAAGGTCCCCTTGATCGCGAACTGAGCGAGCAAATCGAGTAGACGCGGAATCGCCACGGCGCCGAATTGGCCACGCGAAATCATGCTGGGATTATTGGACTTGACGGTGCCAATCCACGAAGACATGGCATCGAAGTCAAAGGTGATGCAGCAACTCAAACGGGGGATATTCATGGCACAACCTCATTACTGTGACGGCACAGTATACGGTCGCAGACGCGCGGATGAATGGCCGCTTATAGCGCGCCGCAAGTGCGTAGAATTCAGCCGACCATTCAGGCTGCGGATTGTTGCTCCGCATGCGGTGTGAGCAGTCTGTTCAGGGTTGCCGCCAAACGCTTTGGATCCAGTTTCGGCACATAGGCATCCACGCCGACCGATTTGCCGAGCTCCTGATTCTGGCCGCTGGACAGCGAGGTGTGCATGATTACCGGAATGCCCTTAAAGCGCGCATCGCTTTTAATGTGTTTGGTCAGCATGTAGCCATCCATTTCGGGCATCTCGACATCTGTGATGACCGCGTGCACCAGCTGCTTCAACGGGACGCCACTGGCTTCTGAATAGTCGGCGAGGCGTTGTAATTCATGCCAGGCCTGTAAGCCATTGATGAAACCGCTGTGCTTGATTTGCATGAAATCGAGCGCGCGCATGACCTGCTTGCGCGCCACATGCGAATCATCGGCGAACACGATGGTGCAGTCGCTCATCTCCAGCGGCTGGAGATCTTTGAACAGCGCATCGTTGTCGTAGTGGGTGGTCTCGGAGAGGATTTTTTCGACGTCCAGCAGCATGACCAGCCGGCCATCGGCAACTTCAGTGACCGCGGTGACGAGGCCGCCAGTTTCGGCGGTCAGCATGTCCGGAGGGACCTTCATGGCCGACCAATCGAGGCGCAGAATGGTATCTACGGATTCGACCAGGAAGCCTTGCGCGTGATTGTTGTACTCGGTCACCATCATGATGGCCGGGGGCGTCTCGGACTCCACCATCGCGAACTTCGCGAGATTGATGACCGGCACCAGGGTGCCGCGCAAGCTGACCATGCCTTCCACCGCATTGGGCATGTCTGGCGCGGCCGTGATGGCCGGTGTGCGCAACACTTCGCGCACCTTAAAGACATTGATACCGAACGTTTCTCGGCGTCCCGTACGCACGTCCTGGCCGAGACTGAACAGCAGAATTTCGAGCTTGTTGGTGCCCGCGAGCTTGGTGCGCCCGTCGATTTTATCGAGCAGTTTGGCCATCGTTAGTCTCCGCCTCTAGGTCCGCCATCGTTGGCTTTCGATCCTTGTTATCGCCGAAGCATGTACCGGTCCTGGGCGCGGCGTTCAGACCACGCCATAAGCCAACATGGCATCAGCCACTTTGACGAAGCCCGCGATGTTCGCGCCCTTGACGTAATCGACGAACTTCTTGTCTTTGGTCTGCCCGTATTGCACGCAGCTGCTGTGAATGTCCTGCATGATGTCGAGCAGGAGTTTCTGCAATTCACTTTCCTTCCAGGCAATCTTGGCGCTGTTCTGGCTCATCTCGAGGCCTGATACCGCGACCCCGCCGGCGTTCGCGGCTTTCGCGGGCCCGAACATGATTTTGGCGGCGAGGAACAGATCGATGCCTTCGATTACTGTCGGCATATTGGCGCCTTCGGCGACCCCGATGCAGCCATTTTTGAGCAGCATTTTGGCGTCTGCAGCGAGAATCTCATTCTGTGTCGCACACGGAAATGCGAGCTTGCAGGGGACGTTCCACGGGCGCTGGTTGGCGTAGTACTTGGCCTTTTTGAATTTCTTGGTGTATTCCTCGATGCGCCCGCGTTGCACGTTCTTGAGCTCCTGAATCCACGCCAGACGTTCTTCGTTAATGCCCTCTGGATCGTGAATGAAGCCATCGGAGTCAGACATCGTCACCACCTTGCCACCGAGCTGGGTCACGCGTTCCACCGCATACTGCGCGACATTGCCCGAGCCGGAGACCAAGCAGAGCTTCCCATCAATCGAATCTTTGCGCTGGGCCAGCATGTTCTGCATGAAATAAGTGCAGCCATAACCAGTCGCCTCGGTGCGAATGAGACTACCGCCGTACTCCAGGCCTTTGCCGGTGAGCACGCCGGTGTGCTGGCGCGTAATGCGCTTCCATTGCCCGAACATGTAGCCAATTTCGCGCCCACCGACGCCGATATCGCCGGCCGGCACATCGATGTCGTCGCCAATATGGCGATAGAGTTCTGTCATGAACGCTTGGCAGAAGCGCATCACTTCGTGATCGGTCTTACCCTTGGGGTTGAAATTTGAACCGCCTTTGCCGCCGCCCATGGGCAGCCCCGTGAGGCTGTTCTTGAAGGTTTGTTCGAAAGCGAGGAATTTCAGAATAGATTCGTTGACGCTGGGATGAAACCGGATCCCGCCTTTGTAAGGCCCAATCGCGTTGTTGTTCTGCACCCGCCAGCCACGATTAACGCGAATATTGCCTTGGTCGTCTTCCCAACAGACGCGGAACGAGATGATGCGATCCGGTTCGGCAATGCGCCGCATGATTTGGTATTCGTGATAGGCCGGCTTGTCCGCAATGAACTCGAAGATCGGCTTCGACACTTCGTAGACGGCCTGCTGGAACTCGGTTTGTCCGGGGTTCCGTTTCTTGAGTCCGTCCATGAAATGATCAAGCGAGACCGCCGTGTTTTTACCCATGCGAATACCCCTAAGTTAACTTTATTACAGAGCGCCGGAGATTGGTGTCAGTCTCACGGCACAACCTAATGTCGGACAACAACGCTGAACCTTTAGCATAGTCGAGGAAGCACTCTCGCGCGCGCACTTCACGCGATCCCCAAAGCCTCCCCCAAGGTCGGCCCGATCTCGGCATGGATTACCAAGTCGGCCAATGCGTCCTGGGGCGTCGGCTCCCGATTGACGATCACCAGTCGCGCGCCGTTGCGCTGCGCCCGCAGCGGGAATGCGGCAGCCGGATACACCACCAGCGAGGAACCCAACACTAGAAAAAGATCGCAGGCCAGGGTCGCCTCCTGGGCGCGCTGCAGCGCGGCCACCGGCAGCGGCTGGCCGAAGGAAATCGTCGCCGCTTTCACCAACCCACCACAACCTTCGCAGTGCGGCAATTGTCCTTCGGCGGTGAAGCGTTCCTCAATGGGCGCGAGCTCGTGCCGGCGCCCGCACTCCAGACACTTCGCGTAGGTGCCATTGCCATGAAGTTCAATAATTCGCGCCTCCTCGACACCACTCATTTGGTGCAGCCCGTCGATGTTCTGCGTCATGAGGCACGGGCACTTCCCTTGCGCCACTAGCGCCTGGACCGCGCGATGACCACGGTTAGGGCGCGCGGCGCGCATGTCGCGATCAAGCAGGAATTTTCGCCGCCACGCCTCGCGGCGTTGCGCTTCGGAGGCGATAAAATCCTGGTACTGAATCGGCTGGAACTGCGACCAAATACCTTGTGGGCTGCGGAAGTCTGGAATGCCGGACTCAGTGCTGATACCGGCGCCAGTAAATATCACGATGCGCTGGGCAGCGACCAAGTAGGCACTGAGTGCGCGCTGCGGCATCAGCATCCACGCCGACGCCGCCGTTGGCGGCAAGGAGCGAGCCGAATGAGCATGCGATTTAACATGCGTGCACGATAACGGGTGCCATTGAGCGTCTCAAGCCGTCTGCATTCCGGGCTAAGGTCATCACCTGCTGAATGGGTTATTCTTCACGTACGCAGCACCCGCTAAATGGATGTAAATAAAATATGACTTCACGCTATTGGAGTGATGTTGTCCGCGAGTTGTCGCCCTATGTGCCGGGCGAACAACCGAAGCTCACCAATCTCATCAAACTCAATACCAACGAGAACCCCTATCCGCCCTCGCCGCGCGTGCGGGCGGCGATTGAGCAGGAACTGGCGAATCTCCGGCTGTATCCCGATCCCAATGCCGATCGCCTGCGCGATGCGCTCGCCGCACACTTCAAACTCACGCATGAGCAGGTATTTGTCGGCAATGGTTCGGACGAGGTGCTCGCGCACGTCTTTCTTGCGCTGCTCGCGCAGGATGAGCCAATTTTATTTCCCGATATCACCTACAGTTTTTATCCGGTCTACTGTGGCTTGTACGGGATCGATTTCGAAGAAATCCCGCTCGATGAGCGGTTTCAACTGCGCCTGGAGGACTATCGTCGTTTGAATGGCGGCATTGTCTTCCCAAATCCGAACGCGCCCACCGGCTGCCCCGTGAGTCTGGCCGATATCCAGCGCCTGCTTGAACACAACACCGAGTCAGTCGTGGTGGTGGATGAGGCCTATGTGGATTTCGGGACTGAGTCGGCGGTGAGTTTGATTGATGAGTATCCGAACCTATTGGTGGTGCAAACCCTCTCCAAGTCGCGCTCACTCGCGGGTTTGCGCGTCGGCTATGCGTTGGGTGATGCGGATTTAATTGAAGCGCTGGAGCGCGTGAAGAACAGTTTTAATTCTTATCCACTTGATCGCCTGGCGATCGCCGGGGCAGTCGAAGCAATTGCCGATCAGGCATATTTTGAACAGACCCGCCAGGCAGTGATGACCACGCGCGACATGCTAGTGACGGAACTGGTGGCGCTCGGCTGTGAAGTACTGCCTTCGACTGCAAATTTTGTGTTGGTCCGCCATCCGCAGCACGACGCGGCGGATCTGCAGGCAGGCCTGCGCGCGCGGCATGTGATTGTGCGCCACTTCGAGCAGCACCGTATCGAACAGTTTCTGCGCATCACGGTGGGCACCGATGAGCAATGCGCGAGCCTGTTGGCGGCGTTGCAAGACCTGTTGAAGTAATCGCTTGGCGGCAATCCAGTCATCTTGAGCTGGATTGCCGCACCTCTCCCGTATCGAAGATATGCCTATGCGTGCCAGAATTTCCAGGCCCAGAACAGGCAGATGATCAACTGCGCGCTGAAGAGATTGGCGCGAATGAAGACAAACGGCACACTGGTGGAAATCATGTGCGTCACGGATTGACCGATGCGGGCGTAGAGCACCCAGCAGGCTAGTCCCTCGGTGATAGCGGTCTGCTCGGTCGCAATCGCGAACAGCAGAAAAGACGCCAGAATCGCGAGATTCTCCAGGGTATTTCCGTGTGAGCGGGTGACCCGATGGCCGAAGCTGCTCAAATCCTTACCCGCCGGATCAAAGGTATTCATAGCCTGGCCACCCTTGACGGCCATCAAGCGCACGGTCACCAGGATAAAAGACTGAATGATCGCCCAGGTCGCGAGCCCAATCAGTGCACACGCGGTATTACTCATAACTCTCCCCCCCTTTAGGTTTTATTGGATAGCGCCAGGCGCCAGGCTGGCGACTCCGCCCACTGGGCAATCCAGTCGCAGGTCCTGCGCGGCGCCAGCATAGAAGATGCGACGCAGGGCGTCGACCACCCATCTTCGGTGCTGGCCGGTGCCTAGGCAGCACGAATCCTTCAGCGCGGCAGGCTGAGGAATTGCACCATCCAACGCGCGACCAACAACGAGTCTGCTGGCTCACCATAGGTTTTTTGCGCCTCCGCCAACGTCTTTTCGCCGTAAATTTCCGCGCGCCCTGCGGCGAGGTCGCGGGCAAATTCGCCGGTGAACTCTGGATGCCCCTGGATGCCGAGGAAGAGGTTATCGATGACGAACATCGAATTCGCACAGTGTGCACCGGCGGCCAGGCGTTCGGCCCGTGGTGGCAGCTGGAGAACCTGATCCTGATGGCTGACGAACACGCCGTAAGTAGGCGCCGCCGGGTTCATCCAGGCAGGGGTGCTCAGCACCTGCGTAAAGTGCTTCCCAATGCCCCACCCCTGCGGGGCCTTGGCGGTCACGCCGCCGAGTGCGCGGGCCATCATTTGATGACCAAAGCAGATCCCGACGGTGGGTTTACGCGCCGCGAATAAGGCGCGGACGTATTCTTCCAAGCGTCGAATCCAGGGGTCTTCGTCGTAGACCGAAAAGCGTGAGCCGGTAATCAGGTAGGCGTCGTGGGTCTGCGGGGTGGCAGGATATTCATCCGCATAAATACGGTAGGCGGTGGTTTTGAGCGTCGGCGCCACGCTCGTTAACAGGCGCGCGAACATCTCAGGATATTCGCCGTGAGTGGCGACTAAATCTGCGCGGACTTGGCCGCACGCTAGAATGCCCAGGCTTTGCATGACGGGATTATCGGGGCTGGTTGGCGCTGCTGTCTAATTGCGTGATGACCGGTATGCCCATCGCGCCTAAAGGCGCTCCTACCACAGGCTAACGATTCTCTGAGCGCCCCCGATTTCCTTGTAGGAGCGGCTTTAGCCGCGATCAGGTGCCTCCGATTTACGTCATTCGCGCCCCACGTGCGCGGATCGCGTAATCCGGATGATCCGCGAAAACACCGTCCAGCCCCGCCGCCAAATGCGCGCGAATCTCCTCTTCCAGTGCGCCGCGTTCGCTGATCGCCGTGCCACGCCGCTGCGGCGCTGGCAGAAAATGATTCTCGGCACGAAAGGTCCACGCATGTACTTCGAGCCCCGCCGCATGCGCGTGCGCAATCACTGCTGTCGGCTCGCCCAGACTCTCATCGACCTGACGCGGGAGCAGCAATTGTTTGAAGGGCCCGATGCCGGCTGCGTAACGGGCGATATCCTGCAGGCCACGCGGGGTAAGTAAATCAGCATAAGATCGCGGCTGGCCTTTGATGATCGTGTCATAGGGCGAGTCCTGCGCTTCAATTAACTGGATGAGTGGAATCTCGAGTCCAGCGGCGGGCAGGATTTCTGCGTGCAATTCCTGCAGGTTGGCAATTTCGAAAGACTGAATAAAAACGCGCGTGGGATCGGTGAAGCCATGTGCGAGCAGGGTCGCGACGATGACACGGCCGAGATTCACGCCAATTTGCCCCCCACACTGAAAACAGCCGTCGCTCAAAAAATAACTGGGGTGCTTGGTTTCCGGATAGATCCCGGCCCGCTGACCGGTACGCGCGGCATGCGCTTCGAGCAGCTGCAGGACCTCACCGAAGGTAGGGATTTCGAACTGCGTGTATTGCGTATTGGCGGGCCTTAGCGCTGGCAGGCGTTCTATTGCACGCAGGGTTTTAATTTCGGCCAACGTGAAATCTTCACTGAACCAGCCGCGGACCGTGCGGCCATCGATCCGTTTGGTCGCCAGTCGGTCGGCGAACTCAGCTCGACGATAAACATCTGTGCTGGTTTCGGTGGCTTGTAACTTGCCTGCGGCATCGAGCACTGCAAGTGCGTTCTCATGGCGGCAAATTAATTCCCCATCGGATGTCGCAACCAGATCGGGCTCGATGAAATCCGCGCCTTGCTCGAGTGCGAGCTGGTAGGCTGCGAGCGTATGTTCCGGGCGATAGCCGCTGGCGCCGCGATGCGCGATAACGAGTGGGCGAGGTCGTAACGGTTGATGGCGGCTCATACCACCAGCCAGACAATCGTCGCGACCACCCAGCTGAGTTCATTCGCGATTTCACTCACGGCAGATCCTATTCGATTGCGATCCCAACCCGCTTCACGAATCGAAAAATACAGCTGCCCGAGTCGAATATTGATTGTGATATGGCCCGCCAAGATCGCGAATGGCGCGAGACCAGCGCCGCCCACCTGCGCGAGATGCCAGGCCAGCGTGAGCTGCGGCGTGGCCTTGAAGAACACGGCCAACCAGCCGCGCACCATGGGGTCCGCCAAGCCTGCCCCATGACGACGGCCGACGGCCAGGGTGCCGGCAATCCCGATGCCACTGACCAGCACATTCAATGTATCAACCGGCTGCCAGGCGCCCATCGCGCGCCACAGCAACACGCATAGAGCGCCCGCCAGCACGAGTGACCAGGTCGCATAGGTCGCCACTGTCTGCGCGGTGACCCGGCTCGGTTGCACCTGGTGCGCTTTCAGCGCGAGTAACAAATTCAGGCCGAGGAAGATAGCCCAGAACAGAAACCAGGTGAGGCTCACGCCTGTCGTGGATTCCAGCATGCGCGCGATCTGGGTGATACCAAAGATCAACGCGCAGGTGATTTGGATCGCGAACAGGCTGTCCGCGATCCCCCGTTGACTAAGGACCACAGGGCGGCCCCTACAGCAGCGGGATCACCTTTTGCGCAAAGTCCTTGGCGACGTGGCGCAGATGCATGAGCGGTGGCAGCAAGCTGACTTCTTTCAAGCCTGCCCGCCCGGCCGCGCGAATTTTCTCTGCCACCTCAGCGGGCTCGCCGACGATACAGGTACCTTGAATCATCTCTGGGGTGATCAACGGGCGTTCAATCGCCGGGTAGTAGCTGCAATGGCCTTCATGCAACAGCTGATGCTTTTTGTCTTCCGCCAGCGGCATTTTCTGGGTGCGGTCAAGATACTGCTGCCACACATTACGCATGTAGCTGGGGATCACGCTGTCGTCCTTGGTATAGCGCCAGACTTCGTAGATGAAATGCAGCGCGGTGACCACCCACGAGCCCGCCGTTTCTATCACGCGTGGATCGGTGAGTTTTTCACCTGGGCGTAACACCACCGCATGGCACAGCGATACGGTGTGGTAGCCCTGATCAATCTTGCGCCCGGCTTTCTCGGCGCCCGCTTTTACGAGGTCGAGATTAGCCTTCATCATGTCGGGCTGCTCGTTGAAGATGGAAATCAGCCCGTCGCCGTAGGCGCCGGCGGCGCGCAGCGCGAGCGGGCCATTTGCCGCCACATACATTGGAATCTTATCCCAGGTATTGCGAAAGCCGCCGCCGTGATCCTGCCAGGCAATCTCGGTAGTCTTGTCACGATAGGTGTAGTCCACGTGTTCGCCGTTCAGCATTGCGCGCACCACGCGCAGATATTCTCGGAATTCCTTCACCGGCGTTGGATCCTGGCCCATCACGCGCATGGCAGTGTGGCCGGAGCCGATGCCGAGGAAGGTTCGTCCCGGTGCCAACACATTGATCGAGGCGATCGCGGCGGCGGTGGTGGGCGCGATGCGGGTGGCGGTGATCGCGACCCCGGTGCCAATCTTGATCTTGGACGTACACAGCGCGGCGGCGGCCATCGTGGCATAGCAATCCGACCACATCATCTGGGTATCGGGAAACCATACGGCGTCGTAGCCCCAGTCCTCGAGATCTTTCGCGATTCGATAGTCCGCGATGCGGGTTTGCACGTGACAGCTGAATTTCATTGGTGGTGACTCCCTCGTGAGTAGACGGTGGCCGGGCATGGTACACCACAAAATTCACGCAACTGAACGCCCAATTCGGTTGTGACAAATCCTTGTAGGAGCGGCTTCAGCCGCGATGCGGCACCTATCGCGCCTAAAGGCGCTCCTACAAGTTGGAGAGGTACGGCGTTCATGTTGTAAGGGCTTCAGCCTGGCGCGTCCATCACACCGACTGTCGAGCAATCCAGCCAACTATGCGGCACTCCCCTCGTGTAGCATTTGGAATATTCTGTTTGCGCAACCGGAAGGCTTTACACATGCACTTGCGAAAACTCGGCAAACTGGGCCCGCTGGTCTCCAGTATAGGACTCGGCTGTATGGGGATGTCAGAGTTCTACGGCACCGCGGACGATGACGCCTCCCTCAAACTGATCCATGAAGCCGTGGCGCGTGGCTTGAATCTCTTCGACAGCGCCGACATGTATGGGCCGTTCACCAATGAAGAACTGCTCGGCAAGGCGCTAAAAGGGCGTCGCCAACAGGCGGTGATCGCGACCAAATTCGGCTTTGTGCGCGATGACAAGGGTGGCTATCACGGCGTGAGCGGGCGTCCCGAGTACATCAGAGCCGCCTGCGAGGCGAGCCTGCGGCGACTGCAGGTCGAATACATCGATCTGTATTACCAACACCGCGTTGATCCCGCCGTGCCAATCGAAGAATCGGTGGGCGCGATGGCGGATCTGGTACGCACCGGCAAGGTGCGCTTCATCGGCCTCTCGGAGGCGGCGCCCGCGACCATTCGCCGCGCTTATCGAGAACATCCCATCAGTGCCTTGCAAACCGAGTATTCGCTGTGGTCGCGAGATCCCGAGCGCGAACATTTTGCGCTGTGCCGCGAACTGGGGATAGCGTTTGTCGCCTATAGCCCGCTGGGGCGCGGTTTCCTGACCGGCAAGATTCGGGAATTGGAGGATCTCGCGGCGGACGATTTTCGACGCAATTCACCGCGCTTCATGGCCGAAAATTTCCCACGCAATCTTGAGGTAGTGGATGCGGTTGGCAAGATCGCCGAGCGGCGCGGGTGCACGGCGGCGCAGGTCGCGCTCGCGTGGGTGCTGGCGCAGGGCGAACACCTCATTCCGATCCCAGGCACGACCAAGTTAGCGCGTCTTGAAGAGAATATCGCGGCTGCTGAGCTCGTGTTGACGAACGAAGACATGACAGCGCTCGCGGCCGTCGCGCCGAAGGGCTTCGCGGCGGGTGAGCGCTATCCGGAAGAGCGCATGAAAATGCTTAATCTCTGAGCACGTTATTCCGCTCCGTGCCGCGCCAGGGATGTCTCTACGATGCACCAACGCCAGGGAGGTGTAGAGATGCCGACCACCCCGTCTGATGCGCTGAGGAAGCACTCTAGAATTTTCGCGCGCTGGCAATACTGGTTGCCGCTGGGGTTGTTGGTCGTCGCGTTGGTGGCGGGTTGGTGGGTGACGCGGCCGGCGGTGCAACGCGACTTCGTTATGCGCAAACTCGCGCCGCGCGTGGATTCTCTTACGCTCGAATACGTGCGCCTCACGCCGTGGTCCTTGGTGGTGCGTGGCGCGGATATTGTCTACCAGGGTGGCAAGTACCACGTCGGCAAGCTGGAAGCAGGCTTCAATCCGCTCGCGCTGCTGGTCAATACGGTCTCGATCACGCGCCTGTCACTGCAACATACTGATCTCGACTTACGCGCACTGACGCCCTCGCCACCAGCGAGTGAGCCCTTTGCCGGCCTCTTGCCCACACTCAATCACGGTTATGCGCTGGCGTTGGAAGATGTCGATGCCGCACTCAGCGTGCTGTTGAAAGGCGAGCACGGGGTGACTGTGCGACTCAGCGACGGCCACTTCAAGCCGCATGTCGCCGGCAAGCTCGATCTCTCGCTTGGCTATGCCGCGCCGCACGGCACGGACCGCATCGATGCCATTGGCACCTTGGAACTCAGCCAACTCGCGCGCGGGCGAATTCGTTCGCTGTCCGGTGTGTTGCACACCAAATTTCAATTCGCGGCCTTACCGGCGACGGAGCAGGTCAGGTTTAACTTCAAGATCGCGCCGCCGCCGGGCTTTGCAGGGAATCCCTATCGCCAGCGCTCGCGGGCGCTCGCTGACGGGTCACGCCGCGTAATTCCGAACCCCGAGGCGCTCACCTTTGAAGCAGTGCTCGGTGATCGCGAAACTCCGGATCGCGCGCGGGTGACGTGGGATGGCCTCTATCGTGGCGAAGATGGGGTGCTTAGCGCGGGTTATCGCGTGCTGGCCGGCAATGCGCTGCTCGCGCCGTACCTGCGCGAGACCGCGTTACCCGAACTCGCCAGCGAGACTCGCGGCGTGGTGCAACTGGACACCCTACGTGGCACCGGCCTGTTCACCTTGGAAACGACGACGGTGCTAACCGCTTTGGAGCGTATGTTGGGCGCACAGCACACGCTGCCCCCGCGCCTGGTGATGAGTGCCACCGGCAATGGCGAATTCGCGCCGGACCAGGTTGAACTCGCGGCATTCCAGTTGAACTTGAAAGATGACGCGCCGGGCGCGCGCCTCGCGGCGAAATTAACGGCGCCGCTGAAAATTGCTTTCGCCACCCCCCTCGCGCTGCTGGCTGCGCCGCGTCCGCTGGCCGAGCTCCACCTGGGGCCATTGCCATTGGCCTGGCTGAATGGCTTCGTGCCCGAGCACCAATTTACTGGCGAGTTAGCTGGCGACTATGCGGTGGTGGTCGATGACGAGGCACGTTTCAAGTTGGATGCTGTCACTCCCACGCGCTTCAGTCAGGTGCGCATTCAGCGCCAATCTGAAGTGCTGGCCGAACACCTGGATTTAATGCTCAAACCGACTGCAAGTTGGTCCACTGACTTCCTGCGCTGCGCGTTGAACGAGATCGAACTAAAGGCTGATGCCAAAGCGCTGGCCAAGTTGAATATTAAAGTTGCCAGCAAGCAGAGTGGTGCGCCGCCGCGTGAATGGCGCTATCGGGTTCAGGGTCAACTCGACGTCGATACCCTGCGCACGCTCCCGGTAGTCGCGGCCGCCGTAGAAGCCTATGCGTTGCCGTCCCAACTCAAGGTCAATTTCAAATCACTGGTCGGACAGCGCGCGACAGCAGTTGCGATCGAAAAGCTTGACCTGAAGCTTGGTGCGCCAGCGCAGGCGGATTTGCTGGCAGTGAGTGGGTCGCAAATTTTTCGCATGCAGCTGGGCGCCGACGGGATCGTGTTCGAGAATCCCCGCGGCGAGCTGGCGCATGCTGCAGTGAAGGGACTCGATCTCAGTTGGTTGAATCCCCTGTTGCCCGATCTCGCGCTCGACGGGCGCGTGGTAGAAGCGGCGCTAACGCTCAGTGCACCGACCGCCAAAACCCTCGGCGTGACGGCTTCTGCACCGCTGATTTTGCAGGGTCTGGCGCTCAGGTCGGCCGGCAAACCTTTGCTGCGTGGGCTGGATCTGGTGACTACGCCGAGCGTGGATTATGCCGCCAACGACCTCGAAGTCACGCTCGTCAACACCACCCTACGGGCCAATACGCGGACCTTGGCAGCGGGCGATACCCACCTTCGATTGCGGGAGATTGGCTCGTCAGCGCCGAGCTTCGCGGTCGCTGGTGCACTGACCCTGGATATCAATGCGCTCGCCGCGCAACCGGTGGTGGCAGATGCCTTACCGCAAGCACTCCCCGCGGTCCCCATTACTGGCAGCCTCGCGTTTGCGTTGGCGGGGTCTTCACAGGCGTTCACCGTAAGCAAGGCGCAGGCCGATTTCAAATTGGGCGAGCGGGCGACCTTGGTGATGCAGGCGGAACCCGGACTGGCGGTCAAGACGGCAGTTGCCGCCGGGGAGAATCTTGCGCAGCATGTGATTGGCGCGCTCGCGTTGGACATCAAGGATCTGCCCTCCAGCACGTTGGGTCAGTTCGTGCCGCTCGGCAATATCAGCTTCGGTGAAATCAATTCAAGTTTGCGCTTGCGTTCGGACGGCAAGTTACTGCGTGCCACCAGTCTCGCGCCTTTGGCGATCGAAGATGTGCGCGTGACCGACGGTACGCGGGCGTTGCTTAATCCGTTCAACCTGCAGACCACTGCGAATCTGCGCATCGAACGGCGAGGCATCCGCGGCACCTTTGAAACAACCGCGCTGACCTTCGCCGGTCTGGGCGGGCGCGCTGCGCTGGCCGGCGATATCAAGGCGGAAATCGAACCCGGGCGCAAGGTGCCCTTGACCTCGCTCGACGTGGCGCTGAGTGCTGATCTCACGCAGCTCCTGGCACAGCCAGCAGTAATGCAGGGGCACAAGTTAACC
>CAMATU010000055.1 GCA_945861225.1 Klebsiella pneumoniae | reverse complement strand
ACGCAAAGTCGCCGGCTCTTCGATTGTCACGAAACGATAGAACGCGGCGACGATGATGCCGGCGCCGGCATCAGCGTTACTTGATGGCAAGGAAGCCTTCGAAACAGACATATTTAAACACCGTCATGATGTCCACAAAGCCCGCACGTTGCATGAGCCCGAGATTGCCCTCGCGCGAGAAGGGTTCGAGCACGCCCTTCAGGGCGCGTGCTTTGGCCAGAATTTCATCGCCGCTATAGCCCTGAGTGAGTTTGTAATCGTGATAGAGCGTAGACATGATGTCCTGAAAGCGCGCATCGGGCGCGCGCACTTTCTCGAATAAGATTAGCGCGCCACCCCAGTTCAGCGCGGCATACAGGCGATCGAAAACCTGCTGTCGCGCGCGCGGCGGCACGAACTGCACGGTGTAGCAGGCGACAATCAAATCGCAGCGCTCAAGCTCATAATCTGTAAGGTCTGCCTGCAAGATTTCAATGAGTGGCTGCGCTGCATTGCGTTCACGCGCGATCGCGACCATGTCCGCTTCGACGTCGAGACCCAGCAGTCGCGGCTGCTTGGCGAGGTGGCGCGCCGCAAGACCAGTGAGCAAAGTGCCGGTGGCGCAGCCGAGATCGTAGATCACGCTGCCGTCACCCACAAAGAAGTCCGACAGCGCGAGGGTAAGCTCGTGGCAGGTTTCATAGTGCGGAATCGAGCGCCGCGCATGCTGATCGAAATGACGACTGGCCGCGCCACCGAAATGCCAACCGGCATTGTCCGCCTCAATAATATCGCCCACTTTCGTCACGCAATGTCCTCGCGAATGAGGGCGCAATCTTCGCACGAATCGGTGGCGGTGTAGCGACGTGAGGCCGCACTGGTTACCCTGCGCGCATATGTTCAAATCTTATTTCGATGAAGTCGCGGCAGCGCTCGCGTCGCAGTGTCCGCACGCGACTGCCAGCGCATGGCTTGAACGCGCGCTGGAGGGCGCACGGGTGGCGCTGAGGCGCGATGGTCGCGCCGCGAATTTGGCCCAGCAGTTAGCGCAGCTGCCAGTGATTGAAATTGCGCATAGCACGCTCGAGCCCACGCTTGAGGCAGTGATAATCTCACCGCTGCCGACAGCCATCGAAACGCAGCTGCGGCACGCACTGCAGGCGCTAGGTCCCTGGCGCAAGGGCCCATTTACGCTCGCCGGGGTACACATCGACGCCGAGTGGCGCGCAGATTGGAAATGGGCGCGGGTTAGTCCGCACCTCAGCGGGCTTAAGGGGCGTAAAATCCTCGACGTGGGCTGCGGTAATGGCTATTACACCTGGCGCATGCTCGGCGCCGGCGCGCAATCGGTGCTCGGTCTCGATCCGGCAGTGCTCTGCCTGGCGCAATTCCTCGCAACTCGACGTTATTTCGGGCCGCATGCAAATACTCTGCTAACCCTGCCCAGCAGTGCGCTCGATACCGCACTCGACTGGTTCGATACAGTTTTCTCGATGGGCGTGCTCTACCATCGGCGCGAGCCGCTGAGTCACTTGCACGAACTCCGGCGCGCCCTGCGCAGCGGCGGCGAACTCGTGCTTGAGACGCTCGTGATCGATGCCGCAGGCACTGCGGTGCTGGTGCCGCAAGGACGCTACGCACAAATGCGCAATGTGCACGCGATTCCGTCCTGTTTGCGTGTTGAGCGCTGGCTGGCTGCCAGCGGCTTTACCGATATTCGCCTGGTGGACCGCACCCCAACGACCTGCGCTGAACAACGCACCACGGAGTGGATGACCGGCCAGTCGCTGAGCGACTTTCTCGATCCGAGAGATACTCAGCGCACGCTTGAAGGCCATCCGGCACCCGTGCGGGCGGTGTTCGTGGCGCGTGGTTAATTGCGTGAGCCCCTGCTGCCGTCAACCGCGCAGCTGAAACGAATTTCCCACGCCGCAAAGCCCGCCATCCAATCTTCGATCTTCGCCACTCGCGGTTGCCGACAGCAGGCCACAGCCGCCTTTTGTGCGGCGTGCACGGCAGAATTGCGGATCTCAATCCAGGCACTTGCCGAGTAGGGTTCGGGCAGGCGCGCGCGAACAATACAGGCCTGGGTGGTCGCCGCGAGCACTGTTACTTCGAAGGGTTGTCCATAGCGGGTTAGCGATGCGGCGGTGATTTGGCGCTCGGGAGCCGCTACACACCCCGGTAGCAGGAGGCTGACCAAGATCGCCGACCAACGCAGATCTCCCTTCCTACGTGGGTGCATGGTAGGGTTCGATTAAGTTCATGCCAGTTTTACGACGATGCACGCCAAGCGGATTTTTGGGCGCCCGGAAAGCGGCACCCAACCTGAATTAGCCTACACACCCTATGCCTCGACGGCCAAGCGTGCGCCGCGTGCCGCGCCGATCGAAATTTTTCCCACCGCCACGGAAACCACGCGCCCCTTCCTGCCTAAGCTCGGATCAGAGGTCTGCGACCTGACTTGTCAGTTTTCGAATCTGCCGCAAGGGGAACGTATCATTGTCAGCGGCCAGGTGCGGGATGAAGATGGCCAGCCGGTCGTCGGCGCACTGCTCGAATTGTGGCAGGCCAACGCCGCTGGTCGCTATCGGCATCCGCGCGATACGCATGATGCCCCGCTGGATCCGCATTTCCAGGGCAGCGGGCGCGTGCTGACGGACGCCACCGGCAGCTATCGGTTCATCACCATAAAACCGGGTGCATATCCCTGGCGCAATCATCCCAACGCGTGGCGGCCGGCACATCTGCATTTCTCGGTGATTGGGGATTGCCTGTTGTCGCGCCTGGTGACCCAGATGTATTTTCCGGGTGACCCACTACTGCCGCACGATCCCATTTTCATGAGCGTCGCCGACGTCGCGGCCCGGCAGCGGTTAGTTTCGATTCTTGATTGGTCGCTGACGGTCCCTGAGCTCGCGCTCGGCTACCGCTTCGATGTCGTGCTGGGTGGTCGCGCCGCGACACCTGCGGATCCCCACACATGAGAGAAATTCCGAGCGCATCGCAAACTGTCGGCCCGTTCTTTGCCATTGGCTTCGACTGGCTGACGACGCCAACAGACGGACTTGCCACGCCCACTGTGCGCGGCCACTTACAAGATGGCGAGGGTCAGCCGGTGTCCGACGCTGTGCTCGAAATCTGGGGCGGAGCACGTGACGAGTACGTGAGTTTTCAAAGAGTGGCAACCGCTGAGCACGGTGAATTCGCATGGTCGTTCCCGCCCGCGGAGCGCGCCGAGGAGTTGCCGGTCTATTGGTCAGTGATGATCTTTATGCGTGGTTTGTTAAAGCCCTTGTTGACTCGGGTCTATCTGGCCGAGAGCGCCAACGAAGAGAAGTTCGCGCAGGATCCTGTGTGGTCAGCAGTGCCGGCGGCGCGGCGACACACCTTGCTGGCAAGTGCCGTCACTGGCTTTCAGCAGCAATATGTGTGGAATCTCTGCCTTCAGGACACCGCGCAAGGAGGGCGGGAAACCGTTTTCTTCGCCTGCTCAACGGCGGGTGCTTGAAGGTGGAACTCTACGCAGATTTGTTTTCGACGCCGGCGATGGACGCGGTGTTTGCGCCCACGAACACCGTCGCCTGCATGCTGGCCTATGAATCCGCGTGGGCGCAAGCCACCGCCGAATGCGGCCTGATCCCCGCCGCGGCAGCAGCGCGGATTGCGGAGATCTGCGCGAGCGCGAATTTTGATTTGAGCGCGCTCGCCAAGGCCACCCGACTCGCGGGTAACCCGGTCATTCCGTTCTTAGCGGCCTTGACCGCCGCGGTCGCGGCGCGCGATCCAGTCGCCGCGAACTACGTGCATTGGGGCGCGACCAGCCAGGATGTGCTCGATACTGCGCTGATGCTTCAAGTGCGCGCGGCACTCGCGCTGCTCGAAGCCGAGTCTCGGCTGCTCCGCAACGTGCTCAGTGCCTTATGCGCACAACATGCCCACACGCCCCTTATCGCCCGGACCCTGCTGCAACACGCCGAGCCGACGACCTTTGGTCTCAAGATTGCTGGCTGGTTGAGTGGGCTGAACGGTGCACGCGCGCAACTGCGGCAGGCGCAGCAGCAGGCGCTCGCGATTCAGTTCGGGGGCGCTAGCGGTACGCTCTCGGCGCTGGGCAAGCACGGTCTCACGGTCAACGCCGACTTGGCGGCGCGGCTTGAGTTGCCCATGCCTGATCTGCCGTGGCACGCCCACCGGCAGCGCATCGTGGAAATTGGCGCGGCCATGGCGCTCCTCCTTGGCACCTTGGGCAAGCTCGCGCGTGATTTGTCCCTAATGACTCAGAGCGAAGTCGCGGAAGTGCAGGAGCCGTGGCAACCGGGACGTGGGGCGTCCTCCGCCATGCCGCAGAAGCGAAACCCCGTGAGCTGCGCGGTGGTGTTGGCGGCGGCGACACGCGCCCCGGGTTTGCTGACGACGTTGCTTGCAGGCATGGCGCAAGAACATGAGCGTGGCCTCGGCGGCTGGCATGCGGAATGGGAGACCTTGCCCGAACTCTGTCGTCTGAGTGCGGGCGCCCTGGCGCATCTCAGGGAGGTTTGCAGTGGCCTGCAGGTCAATACCGCGCAGATGCAGCGCAATCTGGCTCAGGCCCAGGGACAGGCGGTGGCTGCCACTTTGGCGTTAGCCCTCACCCCATTGCTCGGTGGGATGAGGGCACATGCGCTGGTCACCGAACTCTGTACAGCTTCAACTACGCAGCAACAGAACTTGCGCACGATTGCGGGTGCAGACGCCACGGTGCGCAGCGCGCTGAATGACTGCGAGCTCGATGAGATATTCACCGTTGCACACGACTTCGGCATGAATGACGCGCTAATCGCCCGCGCGCTGCGCGACCCTGGTTAAGGATCCCCTGTCGATGCAGACTCAAGTCGGAATAGTCGGCGCCGGCCCAGCAGGATTGCTGCTATCTCATTTACTGCATCTGGCCGGGATCGAATCCGTCGTACTGGAGCAGCGCAGCCAAGCGGATGTCGAGAGCACTGTCAGAGCCGGCGTCCTTGAGCAGGGAACGGTCGATCTGCTATGTGCAGTCGGGATCGGCGAGCGCCTGCGTCGCGAAGGCGCGGTACACCACGGCATTGAGCTGCGCTTCAATGGTCGTGCGCATCGCATTCCGCTAAGTGAACTCACCAAAGGTCGTTGCATTACGCTCTATGCGCAGCATGAAGTACTAAAGGATCTCATCGCGGCCCGCTTGGCAGCGCAGGGCACTGTGTTATTCGAATCGAATGTCGGCGCGATTCACGCCAGCGACAGCCTGCAGCCGGCGCTGCGCTATGAGCATCGCGGACGCTTCGAACAACTGCGCTGCGATTTTGTGGTGGGTTGCGACGGCTTTCACAGTCTGGTGCGAGCCGCGATTCCGGCCGCGGCGCGGCGTGAATATCAGACGACTTATCCCTTTGGCTGGCTCGGCATTCTGCTCGTGGCGCCACGGCTCGCGCCCGAGCTTATCTATGCCCGGCACGCGCGTGGATTTGCCTTGGTCAGTTCCCGCTCGGCGACCTTACAGCGTCTGTATTTTCAGTGTGATCCGCAGGAGCGGGTTGGCAACTGGCCCGATGAGAAAATTCGCGATGAGCTGCAGCGCCGGTTAAACACCCACGACGGATGGTCGCTGGGGGAGGGCGCTATCGTGCAAAAGGATGTGGTCGCCATGCGCAGCTTTGTGTGCGAAACCCTGCGTCATGGGCGGCTGCTGCTGGCCGGCGATTCAGCACACATCGTGCCGCCGACGGGGGCTAAAGGGATGAATCTGGCGCTTAACGATGTGCGGCTATTGGCCCATGCCCTGGATGAATTCTATCGGAGTGGGCGCGAGACTGAGCTCCTGAAATATCCGGAGAAGTGCCTGGAACGGGTATGGCGCGCGCAGCGCTTCTCGTGGTGGATGACTTCGATGCTGCACCGGTTTAACGACGACGATCTGTACCACCATCGGTTACAGCTCGCGGAGCTTGAGAATGTGGTCAATTCGCGCGCTGCGGCGACTGCGCTGGCCGAGGACTACGTCGGGTAATTTCGCGCAGGCTTTTTGCTTGTTGCGAACAAGTAAGTTCTGGATTGATAATGCGGCCATGGATGACTTGGTTCGCCCCGCCCCCGCACGCCGTACCCAAGCGGAACGCTCGGCGTTGTCAGATGCGCGCATGGTCGATGCGGCCGTGGTGTTGATCATCAAGCACGGAATCCCCGGCATGACCTTGAAAGAAGTGGGCGAACTCGCCGGCTATAGCCGTGCGATGGCGGGCTGGCGCTACGGCACCAAGGCCAATCTTTGCGCCTTCGTCGTACGTGCCGTGGGCGAAGAGTGGTTGCGCGCATTGAACGAGGCCGTGAAGGAGAAAAATGGCTTGGCTGCGATTCATGCGGCGACCGACGCGCACTATCGTTTTGTACGCGACGGCGCGGATCGCATCCGCGCGTTCTATACACTGTGGTTCGATTCAACCGGGCCCGAACAGGAACTGAAGCAGGTCATCGCCAATGTTCATGAGCGGCGGCAGCGCGATGTGGAGGCCTGGATCGCGCAGGGGATCAAAGCCGGCAATGTGCGGCGCGAGGCCGAAGTACAGACTATCGCCGCCCAATTCTGCGCAACCATCATCGGCATTGTGTATCAGTGGCTGGTGAACCCGCAGGCCGAGCACCAGATTAAAGCCCTTCACGAAGGTCTCAAACAACAGATGTCACGGGCCCTGGCCCGTCCCGCATGACGAGCGCTACGCGCTCGCTAACAGGAGCAGCAAGATGAGTATTCGCGCACAAGATATCAGCTCAGCGGCAGCCTCCACAGTGCCCCTCTCGCCACTGCGGTTTGTGACGGCCGCGTCCCTGTTCGATGGCCATGACGCGGCCATCAATGTGATGCGACGTCTGATCCAGGGCGCCGGCGCAGAGGTGGTACACCTCGGGCACAACCGCAGCGTCTCGGATGTAGTGACCGCCGCGATCCAGGAAGACGCCGATGCGATCGCGATCAGCTCCTACCAGGGCGGTCACAATGAATATTTTAAATACATGGTGGATATGTTGCGCGCGGCGGGTGCTGGCCATGTGCGCGTGTTTGGCGGTGGCGGCGGCACCATTACGCCAGAAGAAATTGCTGATCTGCAAAGCTATGGGGTGGAGCGCATCTATCATCCGCACGACGGCATGACGATGGGCCTCCAGGGCATGATCGATGATCTCGTCGCGCGCGTGCAGCGCGCGCGCTTGCCGTCAGGGTTGCCAGCCAGGATCGAACGCGAAAATTATCTTTCTGTCGCGCAAACTTTATCGGCGCTTGAAGACGGCACAATCGGTGACGCGCAGCTTGAGAAGCTGCGCAAGGAATGGCGGATGGCGGGCGCCAAAGTGCCCGTCATTGGCATTACCGGCACCGGCGGCGCCGGCAAGAGTTCGGTGACCGACGAACTTCTGTCGCGCTTCATGCAGTTCTTTCCAAACTTGCGGATTGCGGTGCTTGCAGTCGATCCCACCCGGCGGCGCACGGGCGGCGCACTGCTCGGCGATCGCATTCGCATGAACAGTCTGCGTCATGAGCGAATTTTCATGCGTTCGATGGCCACGCGTCGGCAGAACCTATCGACTAATGCGATGCTCGGCGATGCCGTGGCGTTTTTGAAGTCCCTGCAGTTTGATTTGGTGATGGTGGAAACGGCCGGGATTGGTCAAAGCGATTCGGAGATCGTCGATCTGGTCGATCTCCCGCTGTACATCATGACCAGCGAGTATGGCGCAGCGAGTCAGCTTGAGAAGATCGACATGCTCGATCTTGCCGCGCTGATCGTCCTGAATAAATTCGACAAGCGTGGTGCCGAAGATGCGCTGCGCGATGTGCGCAAGCAATGGAAGCGAAATCATCAGGCGTTCAACGCCAGGGATGAAGAAATTCCCGTCTATCCGACCATCGCGAGCCAATTCAATGATCCCGGCATGACCTGGATGTTCATGAACCTGTGCCAAACTTTGATCGCGAAAGTGGGCGTGGATGCCGCGAAGTGGACGCCACACCTCGAGGCCGGGATAAAAGAGCCCAGGGCCACAGTGCTGATTCCAGGCCACAAGACCCGCTATCTCGCCGAAATAGCCGAACAGGGGCGTGGAATTAATGCGGGTGTGGAAGTGATCGCCGCCACCGCGAACCTCGCGCAGCATTGCTATGAAGCGTTGCGTGCGCTGGGGGATACCCAGAGTCCCACGGCTGGTGATGCCTATCCGGACGCGCAAATCGACAGCGCGCCAGCCTTGGCCGCGCTCCGCCGTCGCTACAACCAGGCGGTGACGGCGATCGGTGCGGATGGCCTCGATATCTTGCGCCATTGGTCGGCGCGCATCGCAAGCATCACGGAGGATAAATACACTTACAAGGTGCGCGACAAACTGGTGCAAGGCGATAACTATCGCGAAAGTCTCAGTCACCAGCGGATCCCAAAAATCGCACCGCCCAAATTCGATAGCTGGGGCGACCGCATCCGTTTCGGACTGAAAGAGAGTCTGCCTGGCAGCTATCCTTACACTGCCGGTGTTTATCCGTATCGCCGCACGGGCGAAGATCCCACCCGCATGTTCGCCGGGGAAGGCACCCCGGAGCGCACCAATCGCCGCTTTCATTACGTGTCCCAGGGACAGCCTGCACATCGGCTGTCCACGGCCTTCGATTCGGTCACCCTGTATGGCGAAGATCCGCACGAGCGACCGGATATTTTCGGCAAAGTCGGCAACTCGGGCGTCTCGATTGCGAGTGTGGATGATGCGAAGCGGCTCTACTCGGGGTTCGATCTCTGCGCACCGACCACGTCGGTCTCGATGACCATCAACGGGCCGGCGCCGATCATCCTCGCCTTCTTCATGAATGCGGCCATCGATCAACAAGTCGAGCAACACCTGCGCTCGACTGGGCAATGGGAAGCCGTCCAACCACGCATTGACGCGTACTTCAAGGATAAGTCCCGGCCGATCTATCGCGGTGAAATACCCGAGGGCAATACCGGGCTAGGCCTCGGACTGCTCGGCATTTCCGGCGAGCATGTGGTGGATGCCGCGACCTATGCGCGCATCAAAGCTGAGACTTTGGCGAGCGTGCGCGGGACGGTGCAGGCCGATATTTTGAAAGAGGATCAGGCGCAGAACACCTGTATTTTCTCGACCGAGTTCGCCATGAAGATGATGGGCGACGTGCAGGCCTACTTCGTCGAACAGAATGTGCGCAATTTTTATAGCATCTCGATCAGCGGCTATCACATCGCGGAAGCGGGCGCGAATCCGATCTCGCAGTTGGCGTTCACCTTGTCGAACGGTTTCACAATCGTCGAGTACTACCTCGCGCGCGGCATGCAGATCGATGACTTCGCGCCGAACCTTTCATTCTTCTTCAGCAATGGCATGGATCCCGAGTACGCGGTGATTGGACGGGTGGCGCGCCGCATCTGGGCGCGTGCGATGCGTGATCGCTACGGCGCCAGTCCACGCAGCCAGATGATGAAGTATCACATTCAAACCTCTGGCCGCAGCCTGCACGCGCAGGAGATCAGTTTTAACGATATACGCACCACGTTGCAGGCGCTGTACGCGATTTTCGATAACACCAACAGCCTGCATACCAATGCGTATGACGAGGCCATCACCACCCCCACGGAGGAATCGGTGCGCCGTGCGGTGGCGATTCAGCTCATCATCAATCGTGAGCTGGGCCTCAATTTCTGTGAGAACCCGCTACAAGGCTCGTTCATCATCAATGAATTGACGGATTTGGTGGAAGAGGCGGTTTATCAGGAATTTGAACGGATCTCCGAACGCGGTGGGGTGCTGGGCGCGATGGACACCATGTACCAGCGCGGCAAGATCCAGGATGAAAGCCTGTACTACGAGAGTCTGAAACACGACGGTAGCCTGCCCTTGATAGGGGTGAATACCTACCTGCCCAAGAAGGGTCACGAGGATCAGGTCACGACCATCGAACTCATGCGCTCGAGCGAGCAGGAGAGGCTGGATCAGATCACCGCCGTGCGCGCATTCCAGGCCGCGCATGCGACAGAGCGGCCGCCGCAGCTCGCGTATTTGCAGCAGGTGGCACGCAGTCGTGGCAATGTGTTTGAAGCCTTGATGGAGGCGGTGAAGGTTGCCTCTTTAGGGCAGATTTCGGGCGCGCTGTACGATGTCGGCGGCGAGTATCGGCGGAACATGTAAGCGCGCGACGCGACGCCAAGATGTCCGTGGGCTTCACTGATGCACTCGGCGGCGTGCACCCGAGCGCGGGACCGCATCCGCGAATTGTGTGCCTGGTGCCGAGTATTACGGAACTGCTGTGCGATCTCGGGCTGACTTCGGCACTGGTCGGGCGGACCGGCTTCTGTATTCATCCCCGTGAGACCCTGCGTGCAATCCCCAAAGTAGGGGGCACCAAGGATGTCGATCTCGACAAGGTTCGCGCGCTGCGGCCGACGCATGTCATTGTTAATGTCGACGAGAACAAACGCGAAACGGCGACCGCTCTGGCAGCGTTCGTGCCGCAGGTGATCGTGACTCACCCACTCACGCCGCAGGACAACTACGCCCTCTACCGGCTGCTGGGCGGGATCTTTGGCGTGACTGCAGCAGCCGAGAAATTGTGCGCAGCGCTGACCGAAGCCCTCGCCGTGGTGGGGCTCGGCACACCGCGACCGCCACGTAAAGTGCTGTACCTGATCTGGCAAGAACCCTGGATGACGGTGAGTCCCGACACCTACATCTCGCGCACCCTGGCGCATTTCAATTGGCACACCCAGCCGGCCGAGAACACGCAACGCTATCCCGAGATAGATCTCCGAGAAATCGTAACTCGAGTGGATGAAGTGCTGTTAAGTACCGAACCGTTTCCCTTTCAGCCGCGGCATGTCACGGAAACTCGGGCCTTGTGCGGAGAGTTGCCGGTCCGCCTGATCGATGGCGAAATGACTTCCTGGTACGGTTCGCGCGCGATTCTCGGTCTGCGTTACCTCGCTTCCTTTACGCGCCTTAATTCGGCGGTAGTAGCATGAGTCCGCGCGGCGAGATGGAATCTCCGTGCGTCTCGATTTGCCAGATAAATCGGGCGACTGGCGTGTGCGCGGGCTGCCAGCGCACCTTACAGGAGATTGCGACGTGGCTGCAGTTCAGTGCTGAAGAACGGCGCCGCATCATGAACGACTTACCGAATCGAAAACGGCTCGAACTTAAACGATAGGGGAGACATTATGGACCTGCAGGATCTCACATTTTCGGTCGCCGACAGTATCGCGACGATCACCCTCAATCGACCGCACGACGCCAACGCGCTGAGTCTGCGCATGGCGCAGGATCTGCACACTGTCGCGAATCATTGCGATGCGAATTCAGCCATTCGCGCCGTGATCCTGACCGCGACCGGCAAAATGTTCTGCTCCGGCGGTGATGTCATCAGCTTTGGCAAGGCTGGTGATGGCGTGAATGAGATGATGCGCAACATGACAACCTACCTGCATGGCGCGATTGCGCGCTTTCAGCGGATGAATCCGCCGCTCATCATTGCGGCCAACGGAACCGCTGCGGGTGCAGGCTTAAGCATCATGTTGATGGGCGACATCGTGCTGGCCGCTGCGTCCGCTAAATTTACGATGGCGTACACCGGCATTGGGGTATCTCCGGATGGCAGCAGTAGCTTCTTCCTGCCGCGTATCGTCGGCACCTTGAAAGCCAAGGAGATGATGTTGCTGAACCCCCGCTACGACGCTGAACAGGCCAAAGCGCTTGGCCTCGTGACCGAAGTGCTGCCGGACGACCAGCTGATGGCGCGTGCGCAGGCACTTGCCCAGCAATTGGCGAATGGGCCTACCTTGGCTTATGGCGAAGTGAAGCGCTTGCTCGCCGACAGCTTCAACTCAGGCCTCGAAACCCAGATGGAATACGAGACCCGTGCGATTGCCGGGCTCGCCAAGTATTCGCACGATGCGCGCGAAGGCATCAAGGCTTTCGGCGAGAAACGTAAACCTGAATTCAAAGGAAACTAAGCCATGCGCGCGGTAGTTCTGCAGGAAATCGGCAAGCCCGAAAATGTGCGGGTGGAAGAAGTTCCAACGCCGAGCCCCGCGGCGGGGCAGGTGCGCGTAAAGCTCGAAGCCTCGGCGCTGAACCGGCGCGATGTATGGATTACGCTCGGCGCATATCCCCGGATCAAACTGCCGTCGATCAGTGGTTCAGATGGCGCCGGGGTGATCGATGCAGTGGGCGAGGGCGTCGATTCAAGTATGGTCGGGCGCGAGGTCGTGATCTATCCGGCGCGCGATTGGGGCAGCGATCCGCGCTGCGGCGGGGCAAATTTCCGTGTGCTGGGAATGCCAGATCAGGGCACCTTCGCCGAGTTTATCTGCGTGCCGGCACCCGATGTGGTGGCCAAACCTGCGCATCTCTCGTGGGTGCAGGCCGCCGCCTTTCCTTTGGCCGGACTCACCGCGTGGCGCGCACTGGTTACGCATGGCGAAGTGCAGAAGGGGCAGAAAGTGCTCGTCACCGGTATCGGTGGCGGTGCTGCCGGCTTCGCATTGCTATGGGCGAAATATCACGGCGCGGAGGTTTATGTCACCAGCGGTAGCGACGAGAAGCTTACCGCCGCGCGCGGGCTCGGCGCCAAGGGCGGCGTGAACTACCACACGGCAGGTTGGGACAAAGCGCTGCGCGAGATGTCTGGCGGCATCGATATCGTGATCGACAGCGCGGGTGGCACGGTTGTCAATCAAGCCTTGAATACCTTGAACAATGGCGGGCGCTTCGTGTTCTTCGGTGCGACCCTGGGCAATCCCCCGGATGGTCTCGAAATGGCCAAGCTCTTTTTCCGCCAGGTGCGGATTCAGGGCACGACCATGGGTCGCCCGGAGGAGTTCGCTGCCATGGTCGAGTTCATCAACCGCCATCGCATCGAGCCGGTGGTCGATCAAACCTTCAAATTCACTGATGCCGCTGCCGCCTACCAGCGCATGTTTGCCGCGGAACAGATGGGCAAGCTCGTGCTGCTGAATCGCGTCATATGAAACTCGTGTCGCGCGTTCGCGCTTTCGCGTGGGTCGCGATGTTGGCGATCATCGCCGTGCCGGTCAAAGCTGAAGACGCGCGACTTGCCTCCGCGCAAAACGATCCGGACAACTGGCTGACCTATGGCCACGGCTATGCGAACCAGCGCTACAGCACGCTGAGCGAGATCGCGACCACTAACGTCATGCGTCTCACGCCTGCGTGGATTTTTCAGACCGGCGTAGTGGGCACCTTTCCGACTAACCCACTGGTGGTCGATGGCGTGATGTATCTCACCACGCCGTTCAACCACGTGATCGCGCTCGACGCTGCGAGCGGCGCGCTTAAATGGCGTTACACCCACCGCTTAAGTCAGGCAACGCTCTGCTGTGGTGCGCATAACCGGGGCGTTGCGTGGGGCGCGGGACGGCTGTTCATGATTACCGCCGATGCGCGCTTGCTGGCGCTCGACGCTGCCACGGGCAACGTGCTGTGGGATATTCCGGTGGTCGATCCCATGACCGGCGATCCCCGCGATCTCAAGGCCATTGCGCGCTTCGATCCCAAGCAGCACACAGCGTTCGATCGCGCCACGCATTTCGCGGGCAATATGGCGCCCGTGGTGTACGGCGATCAGGTGTTTGTCGGTGTGAGCGGGACTGGCTACAGCGCGGTACTTGGCGAGGCCGAACAGGAGTCGGCATCCGTTCTCGGGCGGCCAGGGGTGCGCGATGGTCTGCGCGCGTTTCTCTCCGCTTATAAGGTGCAGGATGGAACGCTGCAGTGGCGCTGGTATTCCACCGCTGAAAAGCATTGGGAAGGCGAGTTTGCCACCACTACTTCCTTTGGTGACAAGCTTGCGCGCGATGTCGCTACTGAGCGCGCGCATCTCGCGCAATACCCTGATGCGTGGAAGACTGGCGGTGGCTCAATCTATTCCACGCCCTCGCTTGATCCAGAACTCGGGCTGATTTATTTCGGCACCGGTAACGCCTCGCCCGGCTATGCGGATTACCAGCGACCAGGCGACAACCTCTATACCTCATCACTTATCGCGCTTGAAATCGCGACTGGCAAGCTGCGCTGGTATCACCAGCTGGTGCCGCACGATGTGTGGGGCTATGACGCGGCCTCGCCGCCGGTTCTGCTTGATGCGCCGGGGGCTGATGGAAAGCGCGTACTCGCGCTAGCGGCGGCCTCGAAATCGGGCTGGTTGTACCTGCTCGACCGCCGCACCGGTGCCGCGTTGCGCCGCTCTGAGGCTTTCGTGCCGCAGAGTGTGCCGATGTTCCAGCGCGCGACCGAAGCGGGAGTGTTGGTGTCACCTGGCGCGGCGGGCGGCGCGAACTGGCCACCCGCCGCGTTCCATCCAGGCACCGGTTGGATCTATGTGCCTGCGACCGATAACCCAACCCGCTATCGGCTTGAGAAAGACCCTGCAGGCAAACCGGTCACGGTGCTCAGTTTCGACGAACACGTAGCGCGCGCGGGCACGTTCTCGGCGATTGACCCAGCTGACGGCAAAATAAAATGGCAGTTAAAAAGCGAGCTGCCGGTGATGTCGGGCGCGCTCGCCACCGCGGGCGGCCTCGTTTTCACCGGCGAATCGAACGGTGATTTCATTGCCGTTGATGCCAGGAGTGGTGAGCGCCTGTGGCGCTTCGCGACCGGTGCTGGCGTCAATGCGCCGCCAATCACCTATCGCGTGGACGGTCGCCAATACGTGGCGGTCGCCGCCGGTGGTCACGCACTGTTCAACTTTCCGCTAGGAGATGCGGTAATTGCGTTTGCGTTGCCGGAGTAACTCGAGCGCGGGCAACAATTTAGTCCCCAATGCTATGCTTGGCACTCACCCCTAAGCAGCCGGAGCAGCCTTTGTGGAGGAACAGTTCGAGACACGGCCGCTACTCGCGCCGGAAGAACTCCGCCAGCGGTTGACGCGTCGAACCGGGCCCTCGTTACGCCGGCTCGCCCTGCATCTTGGCGTATTCATTGCCCTCGGCTTCGGCGTGGTGCGATATGCGGACCAACCGCTACTCGCCTTTCCGCTGTCACTTGCACTCGCTTGGGTGTGGAGCGGTCTGTTCGCGCCCTTTCATGAATGCACGCATCGCACGGCGTTCCGCTCGCCACGCGGGAACCGGCTGGGCGCATGGCTGACCGGTGTCCCCTTCGGGATGGCGCCCGCGGTGTATCGCACCTTTCATTACGAACATCATCGATTCACCCAGGACGTCGACCAAGACCCCGAGCTTGCGGGAGATCCGCGCTACGCTTTATGGCCACCGAACCTCCGCGCCTGGCTCATCGCAATGAGTGGTTATGGGCTGATTATGCTGAAACTACGCTCCTTGCTCGGCTTCGCGTGCAAGCCGCGCACTCGCTGGGAAACCTTCGCGCGCTGGGCACCGCGCATTGAAGATCCCGCGCGCGTCGTCCGCGAGTGTCGTCTGCTGCTCGCCTGTTGGGGGCTGTTTATTGTGGCTGCGCTATGCTGGCTACCGGGCGGTGGTTGGTTGCTATTCGCGGCGTGGCTTACCCACGTATTCCAGGTGCTATGGGTCGCCTCCGAACACACCGGTCTGCCGCATGAGGGCAGCATCCTGGCGCGCACCCGCAGCGTCGCCTCGAATTCTTTCGTGCGTTTCTGGTTGTGGAATATGAACTATCACGCCGAGCATCATGCGTGGCCTGCGATTCCCTGGCATCAATTGCCGGCGACGCATCGTCTGGTCGAACCACAGCTCGATTCGTTCGTGTCAGGTTATGCCGCCTTACACCGCAGCGTGCTTTCAGGGCATACCCTGCCGCGGGGGGACCCTTGAAATTGCGGACGATTCCCCCTCTCTCAGAAGGTGAGGAGGACTCCATTAGCAGCCACCCGATTTTGCTGGTGGGTGTTCATCAAACCGTAGGCTGGGGTGAGGAACGAACCCCAGCGCTGTTGGGCACCGCGCTACGCGCTCGTAGAACTGCGCGCAGCGCAGACGGCAAAACTCCGAGGCATGGCAGGCGCGCATGAATACGCCAAGCGCCGACGCTTTCGCGGCCCTCCAAAGCGAACTCACTACCCGCGACGCCGAACTTGCGGAAGCCCGTGCCTACCAGGCCGCAACCGCCGAAGTGCTGCGCGTCATCAGTGGTTCGGTTACAGATTCTTTGCCAGTGTTTCACAAGATTGTCGAGAGCTGCGATCGGTTGTTGGCGACCAATCATGTCGCTGTGTGGCTCCTGCAGGATGACGGACTTCTGCGGCTTACCGCCTACCGCAGCGAGATCCTCGACACAAACCCGGATTTGCCGGAGACCTTCCCGGCCGATGACCCGATCATCGGAGCTGCTCTGCGCGAGTGCCGCGCGGTGCATTATCCGAACTCGCACCAGGCCGGACTCGAGCTATCTGCAGAGACGGAATCCTGGGCGAAAACAATCGGGGAGCACTCACTCCTGATGGTGCCGCTGGTGCTGAAAGGGCGCGGCATCGGTCTGATGTTTCTGGTCCGCTTCCCGCCAAGGCCGTTCTCTGAGCGGGAAATCAATCTGTTGGTCACTTTCTGTGATCAGGCCGTCATCGCGATTGAGAACATCCGGCTGTTCAACGAGACCAAGGAAGCGCTGGAACAACAGACTGCGATGGCGGAGATTCTGAAGGTCATCAGTGAGTCCCCCACCGACGTGCAGCCGGTATTCGACGCGATTGCAGAGCGCGCAGCGATTTTGTGCGGCGCGCCGCTGGGCACGGTGGCACGCTTCGACGGCAAACTTGTCCAGCTGGTGGCGCATTACGGAGATTCACTGGAGGCAGCGGAGGTGAAGGCAATACGCGCATATTTTCCAATGGAACCCAACCGGATTTTCCCCATCGTGCGGGCCATCCTTGATCGCAAGCCAATCGTAGTTGCTGACTTTTTCAGTGATCCCGAGATGGCTGAACTCGGCGATATCGTCAGGTCGGCAAGTTATCGCAGCGGGCTCGCGGTGCCATTGCTACGCGAGGGTCAGGCTATCGGCGCGATTATGGTGACTCGTCGGGAGCCGGGTACGTTGCCAGACAAGCTCGTGAAGCTACTGCAGACCTTCGCCGACCAAGCCGTGATCGCCATTGAAAACGCCCGTCTGTTCCACGAGATTGAAGACAAGAGCCGCCAGCTCGAAGCCGCCAACCAGCACAAATCCGAGTTTCTGGCCAACATGTCGCACGAATTGCGCACGCCGCTGAACGCGATCATCGGTTTCTCGGAGGTCCTGCTCGAGCGCATGTTCGGCGAGCTCAACGATAAGCAGGACGATTACCTGAAGGATATCTTTACCTCCGGCAAACATCTGTTGTCCCTCATCAACGATATCCTCGACCTCTCGAAGATCGAGGCGGGGCGGATGGAACTGGAGCTTTCAACCTTTGAGGTTGCGAGCGCGATCGCGAATGCGATGACCTTGATTCGCGAACGCGCAACCCAACACGGGATCACGCTAGAAATGGAAGTTGCACCAGAGATCGGCGAGCGCCGCGCGGACGAGCGCAAGTTCAAACAGATCCTGTTGAACCTATTGTCCAACGCGGTGAAGTTCACCCCGGATGGCGGCCGCGTTGAAGTGCATGCGGCAGTGGCGGGCAACGATGTCCTGGAAGTTACCGTAAGCGACACCGGGATTGGCATCGCACTCGCAGATCAAGCCGCGGTGTTCGAGGAGTTCAAACAGGTCGGACGGCATTACACCAATAAGCAGGAAGGCACTGGCCTCGGCCTCACGCTGACCAAACGCTTTGTTGAATTACATGGGGGGACACTGCAGGTGGCCAGCACGCTAGGGAGAGGGTCGACGTTTACATTTACGATTCCGACGCAGGCGTAAATCCACTGCCGGGCGCCAGCTGTCCTCTCGTAGGGCGGATGAGCGGCGCAGCCGCGTTATCCGCCATCCTGCGGCGGACAACGCCCTTCGGGCTCGTCCGCCCTACAGCGTTTGGGGTGCCAGGTACCCAGAGGGATGGTTCGACGTTGACGATTCCGACTCAGAGGTGAGAACCGACTGCGGCTAGGGGTATGTCATTACGAAGCGGGCGCTAATTCGACTTTCACTTGCCTCTGTGAGGGGCCGGGTGCTACTTTGGTAACACCACCTCAACACGAGTGAACCGAGCGATGGTGACGACCTCTCTGAAGCTTTCGGAAGCGTTGAAACGGCGCGCAATGGCGGCCGCCGAACGGGACGGCAAGACTACCCATGCGTTTATGGTAGAAGCCATTGAGCGTGCGGCGACCATCGCAGAGCAGCGCGCAGAGTTTGTCGCTGCTGCGGTGGCGGCGCGCGAAGAGGCGCTAAAAAGTGGCAAGGGGTATGTTGCGGAAGAGGTTCACCAATACTTGCGTGCGCGCGCTTCAGGCGGGACGCTTCGCAAGCCCAAGGCCAAAGCGTGGCGCGCTTAATCTATGCCGAACGCGCACTCCAGGATCTCGAGCGGCTCACTGACTTTCTAGGCGAAAGCGATCCGGCAATTTCCCTCGAGACCTTGTCACTGATCGAAGAAGCGGTGCTGATCTTAGGACAGCATCCGTATATTGGACGGCCTGTAGAAGCCGGGCTGCGCGAGCTGGTCGTCTCCCGAGGCCACACCGGATATGTGGCGCTGTACAGCGTTGAAGAAGCGTTCGATACCGTGCTCGTGCTGGCGATTCGCCATCAACGAGAAGTTGGCTATTCGTGACCTATAATTCTCCATTAGCATTCATGCTAAATCACGCCCGCCATGAATCGCCTATGAGAAAAATCCTCATCGTGGAAGACAACGACAAGAACATGAAGCTCGCGCGGGATATCTTGCAGGCCAAGGGTTATGCCACACTGGAAGCGGTGACCGGCGAGCAGGGGGTGCAAGTCGCGCTCGCGCAATTCCCTGACTTAGTGTTGATGGATATCCAGCTGCCGGGCATCAATGGCATCGAAGCGCTCAGGCAAATCCGCGCCGATCCGCGCACTGCAGAGATCCCTGTGATTGCGTTCACTGCCTCGGTGACGCCGACCGATCGCAGCCAGGTGACCGCCGCCGGCTTCGACGCCTTCCTGAGCAAGCCCATCGACTTGAAGGAATTCGTCGCGACCATCAAGCGACTTGCCGACGGCCGCACGCCATGAGTTCAGCGCTACCGAAGATTCTCGTGGTAGACGATACCCCGGCGAACGTGAAGCTGCTGGTGGATGTGCTCGGGGTGCAAGGGTACCTCGCAACGGCCGCCGTTAACGGCGAAGAAGCGCTGGCGAGTATCGCGCGCGATCCACCGGATTTGGTCCTACTCGACATCATGATGCCGGGCCTGTCCGGTTACGACGTATGCCGCCGGCTCCGCGAAAATCCTGCGACAGCCCTGCTCCCGGTGGTGCTGTGTACGTCACTCGATCCGCAACAGGAGCGGCTAAAGGGTATCGAGGCGGGCGCGGACGATTTCGTCTCCAAGCCGATTAACCGGCCCGAGCTGCTGGCCAGAGTGAAGTCGCTGTTGCGCATCAAGACGCTGCAGGACGAAGTGCAAGCACAGGCAGCTCAGCTCGCGGAATGGAACGGTAAGCTCGAAGCGCGGGTGGAGGCGCAAGTCGCGCAACTCGAACGATTGTCGCGCCTGAAGGGATTTTTCTCACCGCAACTCGCTGAGGCAATTCTGGCCGGCGGCGAGGAGCTACTGAAAACCCACCGCCGCGAGATCAGCGTGGTGTTCATTGATCTGCGCGGCTTCACCGCGTTCACTGATCGCGCAGAACCTGAGGAAGTCATAGAGTTGTTGCGTGAGTATCACGCTGTGATGGGCCGTCTCGTGCTCGAACACAACGGAACCCTGGAGCGCTTCGCCGGGGATTCGCTGATGATTTTCTTCAACGATCCAGTGCCGATCGATGCGCCTGCCCGCCAGGCAGTACACATGGCACTCGCGATGCAGTCAGTGTTTTTACCGCTGGCGGTGGACTGGCAGAAGCGTGGCTTTGAACTCGGACTTGGCTGCGGTATCGCGCAGGGGTATGCGACCCTCGGACTCATCGGATTTGAGGGTCGTCGCGACTACGCCGCGATCGGCACGGTCACCAATCTCGCGGCGCGCTTATGCGGGGAGGCGGGCGGTGGCCAGATCCTGATTGATCGCAAGACCATGGCGAAACTTGAAGGCGAAGTCATCGCCACGCCCTGCGCGCCGCTGAGTTTGAAAGGCTTCAGCGAGCCGGTGCGGGCCTTCTCGGTTGATCGAATAGGTGCGCCATGAGTGACTTGACTCATGAGTTGGTAATGCCGAGTGGGGACCTCGCGGGCGAGATGCTCCGCATTGAGTTCGCCCGGGAAACTTTGCGCAGCAACCAATTGCTGATCCAGTTGTTGGACCAGAAAAGCTATTTGGTACTCGTGATTATGGGCGTGACGTCGGCTGCGTTCTTCTCCATCGTCGGCGCCTTTCTCGGCAAAATCGAGCAACTCCTGAGCCCGCTGTTTGTGGTGCCACTGCTCGCGACTATCGCGTCACGGGTGATTTAGGCCATCCCTGCTTTTTATTTGGGTGCTGGGCTTTCGAGAC